>DASUUM010000189.1:0-10632 GCA_036374075.1 Nitrososphaeraceae archaeon | reverse complement strand
AATGTTTTCAAAGGAATTGTAATCTGTTATTATCTGTTGGGGATATCCACATATAAAAAATTGATCTGGATATAGGCCATCTTGAATATTATTCTGAATAGCTGGTTCTTTTAAATCAGCATTAAGAGTTTTCTTATTTTTGTCCATTGAAGACACAGAAATATCTTTCTTAAAGTCTTTATCATCTGCGTCTTTATTTTTATTATCGATTTTTGCAAAAGATAATTCATAGGAAGATATAATTAAGATACTTGTTACAAATGTAATAACAATAATCAAATGAAAATAATTACTGTAGGCTTTATTTAAGTTCATATATAATTATCCCTTTCAAATTAAATATTTATCAATTTTGTATAATTGTTATAAGAGTTTGATAAAATACTTTCGAAGACTGTGACGATATGAAAATCTTGTAAATTATTTATTCATATATATTAGTTATGCCATTTAGCATATATTTTCTAATTCAGATATTATTATATCTCATAAACAGTAAAAGCTATTTATCATCTTGTATATTTCGTAGTATTTTCAGTGTAGATTCCAAAAGTGAATTGATTCAATTATACAGATAATCAAAAAATGTAGTATTGTTAAATTTATCATATTGTTTGAATAACTGATTGTTTACCTTCAAGAGATAGACTGCCAAATACAACTATTCTTTTATGAAATCCTTAACAACAATAAATATATTTTAAAGATCTAGAAAGAATATTTGGTTTTGTATATGAAAATATTTATCTTTACATGAATTTTAATAATCATTATGAAAAAATAATAAGATAATCTAGTAGATTTTATGATAAACTACTTAAGAGTTATTGAGAAAAAAATACTATTTTTTTCTATATCTTATATATAACCTTGTTTCCTATTCTACAGATAAAAATGAATAAAAGTATAATTATTATATTATTATCTTTATCCATTACTTCTTTTACATTTTTTACTTTTTGTAATAATATTTATGCACAACACCAACAAACTCAACCATCTCTTAGTGGAGAAAATATTACTCTTTATGACCCAAATTTAAAATTAGAATTAGTAACATCTGGACTTGACTTTCCCACTACCATGGCATTTTTAGATCAAGATGACTTTTTAATTCTAGAAAAAAATACTGGCAATGTAAAAAGAGTAATAAAAAATACACTAATTGAAAAACCAGTTTTAAACGTTGATACTATAACGATAAAAGATGAACGTGGTCTGCTAGGAATTGCTATTAGCAAAAAGAAAAACTTTTACGATGACTTTTATATTGAAAATAGAAATCTAACACATAATGTCTTTTTGTACTATATTGAATGTAATGACAAGAAGAAAAATCTAGATTGTGAGAATCGCATTTATAGATATGAATTAGATAATCAAAAGAATGAACTTGTAAATCCAAAATTATTGATTGGGGTACCTTCTTTTCCTGATCCTTCACATATTGGTGGTATAATAGACATTGGTCCAGATGAAAATCTTTACTTTACTGTAGGAAATTTTCAAGATACTATTCCATCAAAAATATACAAAACAAAGACTCAGAATTTTGAGGATGGTGAACCCGTGGATGGAAGAGCTGGAATTTTAAGAATGACACAAGAGGGCACATTAGTTGAAAATGATGATGGTAGTTATAATGGCATATTAGGAGACGATTATCCTCTTAACCTATACTATGCTTATGGAATAAGAAATAGTTTTGGATTAGATTTTGATCCTATAACAGGAAAGTTATGGGATACTGAAAATGGACCTCAGTTTGGTGATGAAATTAACTTGGTAGAACCTGGTTTTAATAGTGGTGCTGATAAATTCTATGGAATTTGGGAATCTAATGAATTTGGAGATAGAGTAAAGAACAAAACAGGAGAATACGTAACTGTTATAGAAGACAATCCTTCTGATCTAGTTTATTTTAATGGAAAAGGACATTATAGCCCTCCAGAATTCATATGGGGTAAAACAGTTGCTCCAACTGGTCTGTCATTTCTTGATTCAGACAGATTGGGCTCTGTCTATAAAAATGATATATTTGCTGGATCTGCTGATGGTGGTAGAATATTTCATTTTGATTTAAATGAAAATAGAGATTGTTTTGTTCTAAAAGGTAACTTAACAGATAGAATAGCTCTAGATAAAACAGAATATAATGACATATTATTTGCAGAAGGATTTAGTATTATTACAGATGTGAAACAAGGACCAGATGGATATTTGTATATAGTTTCAGGACTAAAACAATCAAAAACAGAAAAGTTTGGAGCTGTTTTTAGAATAATGCCTTTAGAAGTTAATAACAACAATAGTATTGATGAAAATAAATAATGATGAATGTAGAACATGTGATAATTATACTATCATAATTTAGATTTAGTTGAAAATATATCTAATAAATGGAACTAAATATATTTTCAGCAATAGTTACAAAATAGCAAACATAACTAAAATAATAGACATAAAAGTATCGATAACTTTTAAAAGAAATTAAAAATTAAAATTGTATGCAAAATATAATAATATATATACTTTCGATCAATTTTGATCAATTAGATAATATTTTCTAAAATTATATCTATTTATTATCTTCTATAAATAAAATATGAAATATTTTTATATTCATTTTAATCTAATAACAATTCATAATGAATACAAGATATAATACAAAGAAGAATTTATCATTTTTTATTCCATTTCCTATCTCGATAACTGTATTGTTTGGAGGAATGTTGTTATTGGTTGTAGGGAATACTCATTCAATCAATGCATTTGAAAATGCCACAGAATATAAATTTGTAAAAAAGTGGGGTGGTGCAGGTTCTGATGACGGTCAGTTTCTAAGACCACATGATATAGATTTCAATAAGGAAGAGACAATTTTGTATATTGTTGACAGAGATGGGAGTCGTATACAAGCATTTGATAAAGACGGAAATTTTCTTTTTAAATTTGGTGAAGATGGAACAGATGATGGTCAAATGCATGTTCCATATGGAATTGACGTTGATACCGAAGGGAACATATGGCTAGCTGATAGAGCAAATGATAGAGTACAAGAATTTGATAGTGAAGGCAACTTCATTTTAAAATTTGGCAGTGAAGATGGAGTTCCAAGTGCAGAAGAAGGAAAGTTTGATAATCCTAGAGATGTTGTTGTAAGTAAAGATCTAAAATATGTTTATGTGGCAGATTCAAAAAATCATCGTATTTCACAATTTGATATAAACGGTAATTATATTAAGTCTATTGGTAAATTAGGTAATAAATCTGGAGAATTTAACCTTCCTACAACAATAGAAATAGACTCGAAAGGTAATTTCTTTATAAATGAAAGAGGAAATGAACGTGTTCAGAAATTTGATAGTAACTGGAATCCTCTTTTAATGTGGGGAGGTAAAGGCAGTAGTGATACTCAATTTTGTCATATTGAACATATTGCTTTAGATAAATATGATAATGTTTATGTAACTGATCCTCAGTCAGATCCTGGCTGTAGTCAACAACCTAGAGTATTAAAATTTGATAGTGAAGGTAACTTTATTACAAAATTTGGTGGAACTTTTGGTAAAGGAGATGGTCAGTTTCAGGATCCTGAACACCCTGCAGTAGATTCAGAAGGCAATGTGTATATATCTGATAGGAAAAGAGATGATATTCAGAAATTTGCTCCAGTAGTTGAAACAAGTGGTAGTGGTAGTAATGCAATATTAAATAACTCTACTACTAGTAATAATAATAATAATCTCCTCCTATCACAATCATCATTACTATCATCATCACAATTAGAAACTCCTACTAAAAAAATGAATACTAATGTACTTTCAGAAATGGCACCAAAACTAGCAAATACAACTAAAAAAATAGATGTCAAAGCATGGGATGAACTCTTTGGGAATTGAAGTAGAAATCTTTAGATTAAACAAAATGATAAATACAAATAGTTATTTTATTTTATCAGTTTCATTATTTTTATCCATGTCATTTCTTGTATATTTTAGTTATTCTGCAATTTATGCACAAGAACAACAACAAAACGAACCTCAAAGTACAGATGGAATTATTCTCTCTGATCCAAATTTAAAATTAGAATTAGTAACATCTGGACTTGACTTTCCTACTACTATGGCTTTTTTAGATGATGAAGACTTTTTAATTCTAGAGAAATCAGGTACAGTCAAAAGAGTTGTAGATGGTCAAGTGTTGGATAAACCACTTTTACAGGTTGATGTAAGTGTAAAAGATGAACGTGGTCTGTTAGGAATTGCTGTTAATGAGATAAATGAAAATAGATCTAACAGCAGTATTGTATCTAGTCCAAATAAAGATATATCTCACAATGTTTTTCTATATTATACTGTATGTAAAGGAAAAAATGAAGATTGTGAAAATCAAATATTTGCATATAATTTAGATAATAAAAATAACGTTCTTGTAAATCCAAAATTGTTGTTAAGCATTCCCTCGTTCCCAGATCCTGCTCACATTGGTGGTATAATAGATATTGGTCCAGATAACAATCTTTACTTTACAGTAGGTAACTTCGAAAACACCATTCCTGATGAACCATACAAAACAAAGACTCAAAACTTTGAAGATGGCGAAGTAGTTGATGGAAGAGCTGGAATTTTAAGAATAACCCAAGATGGTAAGCCAGTTAATGATGCTGCTGAAAAAGAAGAAGGAATAATAGGAAATGAATATCCTCTAAACTTATATTACGCATATGGAGTAAAAAATAGTTTTGGAATAGATTTTGATCCTGTGACAGGAAAATTATGGCTAACTGAGAATGGACCAAGGTTTGGTGATGAGATCAACTTGGCAGAACCTGGCTTTAACAGTGGCTCTGATAAGATATTTGGAATATGGAGAGTGAATGAAGAAGGTAAAAAATTGAAAGCAGATGATGATGTAGGAGATGAATATATAACTGTGACAGAAGATAGTCCTAGTGATCTAGTATATTTTAATGGGAAAGGACATTATAGTCCTCCTAAATTTACATGGGATAAATCGGTTGCTCCAACTGCCTTGTTATTTCTTGATTCAGACAAATTGAGCTCTCAATATCAAAATGACATGTTTGTTGGTTCTGTAGATGGTGGAAGAATATTTCATTTTGATTTGAATGAAAATAGAACTGAATTGCTTCTTAAAGGAGTACTAGAAGATAAAATAGCATCAGATAGTACTGAATATAATGACATATTATTTGCAGAAGGTTTTAGTATTATTACAGATATAAAACAAGGTCCAGATGGCTATCTCTATATTGTTTCAGGCCTAAAGCAGTCAAAAACAGAAAAACCTGGTGCTGTTTATAGAATATTACCTTCTTAAAACAATAGTATAAAAAGTAGAAAAAATATAAAAAACACAAATATAATATGATGTAAAATAATTAAAAACTTTTTATATTATATATATAATATTAAATAACTATTCAATAGGAAATTCAGATTATATATAAAGCAATCTTTAATATTAACTCATCTATTATTATTACAATTGGATTATTATTATGTTATCATTATTCTTTCATCTGAAACTGATATCAACAATATAAATAACAATATAAAGAAAAAAGAAATGTAGAGGATTGGTCATGCCTTTATCTAATCTATACAAGAAAATTTCATCTTTAAGGATATTTCTTGTACTTGTGATTATTACAACTTTCATCGTGCTTTATATAACTAATGACTCATACTCGGCTGAAAGTCAAAATGCTACTCCTGATAATATTTTTAATATTATAACTATTTCTGATGTTGGATGTTCTATAAGAGCTCAGGAAAATATTAAAAATATAGAAAAATTAGATCCTGAATTATTTCTTGTAGCAGGAGATCTCAGTTATAAAAAGACACCTGACTGTTGGTTTAATATGACCAAATCATTAGATTCAAGAACCAAGATAGCAATAGGCAATCATGATGATTATGAAGAAGAAGGAGTAGAAGGAGAGAATTTAAAGAAATTAATCCTAGATCATTATAATTTGAATAGATCCTATTATTCTTTTGATTATAAAAATGTTCATGTATTGGTATTGGATACACAAATAGAGCTTTCTGTTGATACACTAGAATCGACAGCAATAGTAAATGAAACTTCTTCTTCTTCTTCAAATAAACAAGAAGAAAATAAGAATGAAAATAAAGAAGACAACAAAGATAAAAATGATTCATATAATAAAAAGGCAGAACCATTACATGAGCGTTTTCCAATGGTAAATTTAGATGATCTCCTTGAGCAAAAATCAATTGATATAGAAATTCCACAACTTGACAAGTTGATAGAATCTAATGCTAAAGTTCCCTCTCTAAATACAGATGAGGAACAGTATCAGTTCGTACTGGATGATTTAGAAAAAACTAGTAAAAATAAAGATATTGATTGGATAGTTGTCATGCTACACAAACCTATGTATTCTTCCATCTCTAAACAAGTAGAAGAATATATTATTAGAGACAAATATCATGACATATTTGACAAATATAATGTTGATCTAGTAATCCAAGGTCATAATCACATTTATACAAGAACTTTTCCATTATCTTTAAATCCATTAAATATTACAGACCCTATTGTAGATAAAATTAGCAATAATAATAATAATAATAATCATAATAATACATTCACTAATCCAAATGGAACAATTTTTTTAGTCGTTGGAGTAGGAGGAGCTGCACTCCATAGAATAGTAGAAGAGCCATCATATGTTGCAAATCAATATAATAAAGGATTTGGTTTTGTAGATCTCAATATAGATGGCAAAAGATTAGATGGAACTTTTTATGATATTAGCTTATATTGTAAAACGGAAATCACAGAGAAAAAGAAAAGAGAGGTTATAGATCTAGAATCATGTTTACCTTTCAGTACAAGCAATAACAATTTAAAAGTAATGGATCAATTTACTATACAAAAATTTAATCAATCAATGAAATAGGTAATGAAAACTTTTGAAGACATCTTACTATCGAATATACTCAAAGCTATCTATTAAATACCACCTTTTCTAACTCTTTATCCTTTTTAATGCTAATTAGAACGATACATTCAGAATGTGAAATAATAAATAGAAAGACAAATTCTTTATCTTATTCCCTTGATAAATGAAGCTATATTATTACAAATTCATTTTTTATCCTTCACTAAATATCTTAATAATTTTTGTAATCTAGAAAAAACAAATGTAAAAAGAGAAAATTGATTCAATTTTTTCAATCTTAGAATTAACAGAAATTTCAAATAATAGTAGGATTTGTATTACCATCATGAGATCTTCATTTTTCATACTAATCTTAGGGAGTATAATTTCTATTTCCCCTTATTCTTTCCTTTATGGTTATGCAGTCCATCAACAGGCAGACAAAGAACAAGATTTTGTTTTAGAAGTTCATAATGTTTCTACAAGTCCTGTTGTAACAAAATTTTTAATTAGAGATGAAGTATATAACCAAATCTGTCCTTTAGGACAATGTTCAATTGAATATGATCCAAAGTCATCTGTTACTTTTAGTTTACCTGATAATAACTATCCTTTTATGTATCATTCATTTCAATTTACAATAAACTATAATAATCTATCAAATTCTGAAAATAATATAAATAATGGAATTGTTGAAAAATTAAAAGATCATTCAATTAAGTTTCTATCAGGAGAGAGTACTTGTCATATTGATTCTCATAAGAGTATTGTGAATAAAGAACAACAAATCTATTATTGTGAAGATGATGGTATTGATACTTCACTCACAAGAATTTATGATAATAAAAAATGGAATTATGATGCAATCGAAAAATATGATGCAGAATTAGATATGTTTACATTAAATGGAACTTTTAGAAATTAAATTAATAAAGATAACTTCTAGTACTCCCTAAAACAGAGTGTTGCAAATAAGTTTTTGTCTTCACTTCATATAATATTCTTTGTATGTTCAATATTAGTATTTATTGCCATAATCCCTGCTATAATCAAAGAAAAAAATACTATCAAATAAATACCAAATATAATTCTATGATATTTTTTTCAAAATCTAAATAAATATGCATTTTTATATATTACTATTCTTCTTTTAATTCCATGCTTAATTCGGAAATAGAACATAAAAGAAAACCAACTCACAAAATTAATTCCTTGTTTGTTAACAGATGGTCACCTCGATCTATGACAGGTGAAGATATAGATGATAATGACTTGATGTCACTTTTTGAAGCTGCTAGATGGGCACCATCGTCATATAATAATCAGCCATGGAGATTTATCTATGTAAAAAGAAATACAGAAAGTTGGAATAAACTCTTTGATCTGTTGTATGAAGGCAATAAAGTATGGGCTAAAAATGCTGCTGTTTTAGTTGTTGTTATTTCAAGAAAGAATTTTGAATATAATGAAAAGCCTTCAATTACACATCAATTTGATGCAGGTGCAGCATGGGAAAATTTAGCATTAGAGGCGTGTGATCGGGGAATTGCTATACATGGAATGCAAGGCTTTGATTATCAAAGAGCTAAGACTGATTTGGGCATTCCTGAAAGCTATGATGTTATGGCAATGATTGCTATTGGAAAGAGAGGACCTAAAGAAAATCTTCCACCTAAACTTCAGGAAGTTGAATTTCCCAATGATAGAAAACCGTTGACAGAAATAGTAATGGAAGGATATTTCAGAGAAACATAAAAACATTCATTATTTTACCTTAAACATTTTTGTCAATATGAAAGGAGAACTGTTGAAGACAGAAGAATAAGAAAATAGAGTTAATTCTTTTCAAATTGATAAGAATACCTCTAGAGTTTTACATTTTATAGGTGAACCTATATAAAAAATTAGTATGATATAAAATATATGAATAGTACAAATCAGATGTCTGGAATTCATCATGTTACCGCCATTTGTAGTAATCCACAAAAAAATATTGATTTTTATACAAAATTATTAGGATTACGATTAGTCAAATTAACCATTAATTTTGATGATCCCACAACATATCATCTATATTATGGAGATGAAATAGGACATCCTGGAACTATTCTTACTTTCTTTCCTTGGTCTGATGCCCCCAAAGGTTATAGAGGTACTGGTCAAGCTATAACAACATCATTTTTAATACCACCAGATTCTATTGATTTTTGGAAAGATCGTCTAAAAAATAATGATATTTGTTTTGAAGGGCCTACAAAAAGATTTGATGATGATAATGAAGAGCAAGTAATAAAACTATATGATCCTGATGGTCTTGAACTAGAACTAATTGCTCATCCATCAGCAAAGGAAAATGATGAAAGATTTTGGAAAGATGGTCCAATATCATATAAAAACGGTATAAGAGGATTTTATTCGGTAAGTCTATCGGAAGAAGGATATGAACGTACTTCTGAAATATTAAATGAACTTGGTTACAAGATGGTAAAAAGTGAAGGTAATCGTTTTCGATTTCAGCAAGAAAATTCGCAACCTAGTACCGGAGCAAAAATACTGGATGTCCTTTGTTTACCAGAT
Source organism: Nitrososphaeraceae archaeon (assembly GCA_036374075.1). GTDB lineage: Archaea > Thermoproteota > Nitrososphaeria > Nitrososphaerales > Nitrososphaeraceae > TH1177. Next base: position 1,115 of record DASUUM010000189.1, on the reverse strand, counting down.
ACCACTTATGGAAGGATTGGAATAGGGACAGTTCATCATATAGCTTTTCGAACTTTATCAGATGAAAATCAAATATCCATTAGAAAAAATATTATAAAAATAGGATTGAATCCAACACCAGTAATGGATAGAACCTATTTTCATTCAGTGTATTTTAGAGAACCTGGTGGTGTTTTATTTGAAATTGCTACAGATCCACCAGGATTTACAGTAGATCAAAAAGTACAAGACCTAGGAAAAAAACTAATGTTACCTAGGTGGCTTGAACCAGTAAGAGAAAGATTGGAAAAGGTATTGCCAAAGATTGAATTACCTCAATATAATAAAGATAAATAAATGAGAATAAACAGTGGCAATGATTAAATCAAACGATTTTGGATTTCATCATATATTTGTTAATTCTTCCAATGTTTCTACTAATAGTTCCAATAACAAAAAAGGATATGATGAAACAAATAAGACATTAACACTCGTACTATTGCATGGAACAGGTGGAAATGAAGAAGATCTTATTTTTCTTGGAAAGGAAATTGAACCTAATGCATCAATATTAAGTCCTCGAGGAAAAGTATTGGAAAATGGTATGCCTAGATTCTTTAGAAGACTAGCTGAAGGAGTATTTGATATTGAAGATCTTAAATTTAGAACTCTTGAGCTTGCTGATTTTATTCAAAAATGTTCTTTGCATTATAAGTTTGATTTAAACCAAACAATAGCAGTAGGATTTTCAAACGGTGCTAATATTGCTACCAGTATACTACTTCTGCGTCATAATATACTTCAAGGTGCAATTCTTTTCAGAGCAATGATACCGTTAGTTCCTAATCCTTTACCAGATCTTTCAACTAAAAAAATATTGTTATCTGCAGGAGTAAATGATCCTATAGTTTCTAGAACTGAAACAGAAAATCTTTTTAAATTATTTCAAAAAACTAATGCAAATATAATGGTAAAGTGGCTAGATTCAAGTCACAATTTAATTCAAGAAGATATACTTGTTGCAAGAAAATGGATATCAAATAGTTTTGTTCTATAAATTAGATATAGAAGAAGTTAATCTAGTTTAAATAGTGCTATTTTATAATCTGATCTTTCTGGCATTTGTTCAAATATTG
>DASUUM010000188.1:0-19174 GCA_036374075.1 Nitrososphaeraceae archaeon | reverse complement strand
ACAGATTCACTAGCTTTTGACATTCCTAAATGGTAAATTTCATTTAAAGGTGTTTGATTTAAGGCCATATTTCTTCCAGCAGTACCCATAATTGAACGATATTTTTTATAACACCCAATCATATGTTCATCAGTAATTGATTCAGGTTTCATCTTTAATTTTTGATCAATTAATTGACCTATTCTAGCATCTTTAAATCCTTCTTCAAATGCCTTTAGAACGGAATCGCCTCCTTGAGAAATTTTTTCCCTAGCTATATCCAAAATATAAGGATTCATTAATCTATAGTCATCGAGATATTCTACATCTTCATCTTTATCCATAATTCGATCCATAGGTTCACTCAAATCAATAGCTATGATATGTCCATCTATTATAGAAGTTCTTAAGTCATTTGAAAGATCTTCTTTATAATAAGTCATAGAGCCATCAAATAAAGCATTAAATACTGGAAAGGTCATTTTAACAAAATTAGAGTTCAATATTCTTTGTACTCTATCGGCCAGAATTTCTGGCCTAGAAAGACGAGTTTTAATATCTTCAATTTTAGCATCAGATTCAAGTTCCATATCTTGAGAACCAACTTCTTCTGCAAATTGAGATACAGTTGAATTTGGGGAAGTATCAGAAATTATCCGTCTATGTAAGGATAGAAGGAAACGTTTAGTAAAATCTTCAAATTCCATTTCATATTTCATTTTATATTTATTATATTGTTTATAGCCTCTTTCTCTCAATAATACTTGTTTAAGTATATCTTTACCAGCCTTTGTACTCATTAAAGCACTTTTAGAAAAAATAAAATCGTCTTTGCTACTCATTTATAGTTAGTTGAATTGTAATTGCCATTATTTATTATCTTTTATATTTGACGCCTATCCCAAAAATAGATAAGAATATCGATCCTTATTTTTATCATCTTTATTACATTATAATTAAAAATAAAGGTCGAGAGAGAACAAATTCATGGCATAATACAGGATTCAGGAAATTGTTTACAACATGTGAAAAGAAGGTAAAAACTATCTTGGTCTTGCAACTAGCAAATAATATAATTGATTATAGATGGATAATTTCGGAAAGGTTTTTGATTAGAAATATTTCAATCAACTTAATCTATACAATTATAAGTAAAATGGTAACAAAATAGTAAAATGAGTTATTTATCTTGAAGACATTGCAATACGTTCTTGTTCATTCTTTTTCTTTATTGCATGACTTGTCATATCATTGTTAGCTGCTAGAATAATTTCTTTAGCTAATGCTTCTTCTATTATCTGAGGATTAGAATAAGTTGACTCTCTTACTCCTTCTGCTATAAATCTAAGTGCTAAATCAAGACGTCTGAGAGGAGAAACATCTACTGAAACATGATAAACAACACCACCATAGACAATTCTTGTAGTATCTTCGTTTGGAGAAGAGTTCTCTATAGCTCTTACTAGTAATTCAACAGGATTTTTCCCAGTTTCTAAATTTATTATTTCAAAAGCCGTCTTAACAACATTGAGTGATTTTGCTTTTTTTCCACCCATTCGTCCAGTATTTTTTGCATATTTTTTTCCAAAACGCATTAATTTATTTGCTAATCGTTCAATAAGATTTACTTCAGCTTTTTTAAGTCTTTGATGTTCATGTCTTCCAAAAGATATAGGAATTACCATCGATGGATTGAAAGATATAACTCTATTTAATCCTGGATCATTAACTTCTATACCAGCTGTCTCCCACTTATTAAACAATAATATTTTTGTAATTTCCTTCCCGCTCATTTTTATCGCCTTGGTTTTTCCTTTTTACCATAAACTAATTCTTTTAATGATACACCATTAACTTTGAAAACTTGCCATCGTACTCCCGGAATATCACCCATTGCACCTCCCATTGAGCCTCCAATCCCCTCTACTATTACTTCATCATGTTCATCAACAAAATTTAATGCACCATCTCGTGGAAGAAATGCAGTTATTGATTTTCCATTTTTTATCAATTGGATTCTAACACATTTACGTACGGCAGAATTAGGTTGTTTTGATTCTATTCCTACTTTTTCCAATACAATACCTCTAGCCTGAGGCGCACCTTCCATAGGATTAGTTTTTTTATCAAGCAATAATACACGTCTCTTATAATATTTGTTTGCCCATCTAGAACGTTTTCTTTTTAAATTAAGAACACGTCCAGCAAACAAACCCAAAGGAGATTTAGCCATTTTATATATTTACACCATTATTATCGTTAGTTGTTTGTTCAGGGCTCACTATTAGAACATTTGAAATTTGAAAATATCGCCTTGCAAGTAATCTTGCTTTTTCAGCATTTCTACCTTCTTTTCCAACTACAACACCCTTTTTTTTTGAATCAACAACAACAATTGCCTGTTTTGTACCATCTATCCTTTTATTAATCTTTATCTCATTAATCATACTAGAATTAAGAATATTTTTCAAAAATTCATCTACATTATCAGAATATTCTACTAACTCTATTCTACGAGGCACTACATTTTGTAATTGCTTTATAGTTGTGCCTCCTTTGCCAATAGCCAGACCCATTTGACCTTTATTTACAACAAAAATTACTCGATCCATTTTTTCATCTACAATACAATCTCTTGCACTAGCACTAGTTATACTTGAAAATAAAGAGATAAGCCTAAGTTCATCAGATGTTAGTTTTATTTTCTCAGTCATTATTCCACAATACCTCTATATACCAATTTTCAGTTATATTATACATCAAATGATTAACATCCTGTGTAATAAAGTATAATTTAAATTTTAATGAAGATTTTTGATATCAACAAAGGAAATAAAAATTTGTTTTCAAAATACATAATCTAAAAGTTCAAAAGAACCAATTATTACAATATTTTGACTTTTAAAAGTATAATGACTAACAATTACAAAATATAAAAATAAAAAATTTATTGTGTCTCCAATAAGCTATTTACATCTTCTTCAGATACAGCTTTAAGCGCTACTGTAGAAATTCTATAAGGTTTATTGAAAAGTCGCCCTAGTTTTATCGAATTATCACCATAATAATATATAGGAACGTTGTATTCCTTCGAGGACTTTTCAAGTAATTGTTTATCTACATTATTTAGTGAAGTAGAAACGATAATTAATTTTGATCCTTTAACATTAGATTTAACTTCTTTTATTCCATCCTTATACTTATTGGAGGATTTTGCCTCTTTAATTATTTTCTCCAGATTCTTCATTTTGTTCATTCACCTTCATATACAAATCAACCATTCCTGTTCCAACAGGTACAGTTGCTCCCACAATAACATTTTCTGTAACTCCTTTTAATGCTTCCGTTTGTCCTTCCATTGACGCTTTTGCAATAGTTGGAACAGTAATTTCAAATGCAGCTCTTGCCAACACAGAGGTTTTAGTTCCAGCAATACCGTGTCTTCCAATTTGTTGAAGATAACCCTTAGATGTCATCAAATCAGCTACCAACATAATGTGTCGAATGTCAACTTCCAAACCTTGTTCTTCTAGCGTATTAGTAATCTCGCGAACTAGAGCAGTTCTTGCTGCTTCTATTCCTAAGGTTTGCCATATTTCATAAACATTATTTGTTGTTATACGAGAAAGATCTATGCCATCTACATAAATTATTTTAGATAAATTAGAACCTGCAGTTTGTATTACCCATTCTTCATTCTGTTTAACTATTGTAACTCTTTCTATATCAGGTACACCTTTTACTCTAGTATTGAGAAGCTTATTTTTCAACAGTAATAAAGTTTGAGCATCTAATTCTTCATTCAACTTTATAACAATACTCAATTCCTTTTCATCAAGAGTCGTATCATATTTCTTTTTACTACCCTTTAGAATTTCAAAAATATCCGTCAAAATACATCCTCGATCGTTTAGCTTATTTTGAGAAAAGGTTAATTTTATTATTCCACTATAATCAATATCTGTCTTTTCAACTACATCAATAACCTTAGTATGTATTATTTCTTTTGCAACATTTAATGCTTTTTCTCTAGAAATTCGATGTTCTTCATCAAGGTAAATATCCATTGTAGGGGTTATGGGTTTTTTTCTAGCATCTACTAATTCTATTAAACGAGGTAGTCCAAGCGTTACATTTCGTTCTTTAACTCCAGCATAATGAAAAGTTCTCAAGGTCATTTGTGTTCCAGGCTCACCGATAGATTGAGCAGTAACCACTCCTACTGCTTCTCCAGGCTCAACCATAGCTCTTTCTATCAAATCTATAATTTTTTTAAGAACCTTTTCTATTCCTTGTTTACTGAGTCTGTTTTCTAGTAATACATTTTCAATATTATTTTTTAATTTAGGATTAAAGTCAGAGACATATTGATTCAATATATGTTTAATTTCATCTTCATCTGCTTTTGCTGCTTCATCAACTACTGACTCACTCTCAATTATTCTGGAAATATTAACCGCTTCACCATGGTCACTTTTTGCCGGGTCAATGCCGTCCTCTCCGTAGAGATATTGAATTATATTACCATGAGGATCTCTGACTGTGCCATCATATTCCATTTTCAAATGTTCAAGGGCATTGATTAATCTTCTTTGCATATATCCAGATTGTTGAGTTCTTACAGCAGTATCAACTAAACCTTCTCTACCGCCCATAGCATGGAAAAAGAACTCAAGAGGAGTAAGCCCATCTCGATAATTTGATTTAACAAAACCTTTTGCATCGGGATTTGTATCATTTATCTTGAAATGAGGTAAAGATCTATTATGATATCCTTTATGGATCCTTTTTCCTCTTATGGATTGTTGACCTAAAACAGCAGTCATTTGGCCGATATTTAGTGTAGAACCTCGAGCGCCTGTCGATGCCATTATAACTCCTGCATTATTATTTGGAAATGATCTATCAGCTAATCTGCCAGCTCGATCTCTAGCTCTGGAAAGTTCATTTACAAGGTATAATTCTAACGCTTCTTCAGGTGATAATCCTCTGGTTAAGGGTAAACTTCCCTCTTTATACTGTTGAATTAGTTCATCGATCTTATCATATGCTTTCTTAATTACTCCTGTAATTTCATTATGTGTCTCCTCTGACAACCATAAATCTGAATAGCCATATGTGAAACCCCTATGAGTAATGAAAGTTTTTAACATTACCAAAATAGAATTAAGGAATTTTTGTGCTACATCGTTTCCATAATCCTTCGCTATTCTATGTAGAACACTATCTGGCTCCTCTGCACCAATTGAGGCTTTATCTATTACACCACTAATCAATTCTCCATTTTTAATTACAACATCTTTTCCTTCTCCCTTAATAGCTTTATTCCATTTTGATGTAATAATGAAATTGAAATCCTTTGGAAGAAATAGTGAAAATAATTGCTTTCCTGTATATACTTTATTACCATCTTTTTCAGCTTTTGGCTCTAGCATTGGCCCAGTATAACCTCCCAATAATGCTAAATTGAAAAATTCTTCTTTAGATAAGAGAGTTTCATCTCTCGTTAAAATATAAGCCCCTGTAATAAAGTCTCGAATGCCACCAATTATAGGTCCGCCATATCTTGGAGAAATTAGCTGATCTTGGACACTCATCAATAAAGATGCTTCAGACCTTGCTTCTTCGCTTTGGGGAACATGAAGATTCATCTCATCACCATCAAAATCAGCATTATAAGGAGGACAAACTGCTGGATGTAATCTAAAGGTTCTATACGGAAGAATCCTTACATAATGTGCCATTATAGACATCCTGTGTAATGAAGGTTGTCTATTAAAAATGACTATATCACCATCTGATAAATGTCGTTCAATAATATAACCAGGAACAATAGAATCTGCTACTATTTGTCTATCATTTACATAATCAAGCCTTATTTTTACTCCATCCGGTCTTATAATATAATTTGCTCCTGGATAGTTATTGGGTCCATTAAAAACTAATTTTTTTAATTTATCTATATTCCAATTTGATACAGTTTCAGGGATGGTTAGTTTTTTTGCAACTTCATATGGAATACCTACTTCAGAAATAGCAATGTTTGGATCAGGTGAAATAACAGTTCTACTTGAAAAATCTACTCTTTTTCCAGACAAGGAACCCCTAAATCTACCTTCTTTACCTTTTAACCTTTGTGTTAGTGTTTTTAATGGTCTTCCTGATCTATGATGAGCTTGTGGAATTCCTGAAACTTCATTATCAAAATAGGTTGTGACGTGATATTGAAGTAAATCTACTAAATCTTGAACAATCAATGGAGGGGTACCTGCTTCTTTGCTTTCCTTTAATCTTTGATTTACACGGATTATATCGACTAGTTTATGGGTTAAATCATCTTCAGATCTTATTCCTGTTTCAAGTATAATAGATGGTCTAACAGTAACTGGTGGGACAGGAAGAACTTGTAAGATAAACCACTCAGGACGAGCAGTAGTAGGATCATAGCCTAATAGTTTTAGATCGTCATCAGTTATATTGACCATTCTTTCTCTAATAGTTATTGGCAATAGTCGATTTTCTCCTGCATCAGTCTTTTCAACAAAGATAGTAGGTTTAGTAAAAATTAAGTCATATTGTTCTTTTTGACAATGAGGACAAATTTTTATTTTTTTGGATTTTTCAATTATTTCATCTTTGATATTTTCTAGAGTAATAACAGCATAAGACGCCTTGGCATTTCTAATTTCTCTATAATATTCCAATTCTTCATTTTCTAATTTTATTCTATTACATGATCTACAAGTTGTAAGTAGTAATTTATGAATATCATCTACAAATGCTATGTGTAAAACAGGCTCTGCTAATTCGATGTGACCAAAATGGCCTGGGCATTTTGCAGAGGTATTTCCACATGAAATACATTTTTGCCCCGGTTCAAGTGTTCCTAAACGGTTATCCATCAATCCACCCTGAACTGGCATTCCGTCTTCATCATAGGTTTCAGGTGCTGTTGTTTCAGCAACGCTAAATTTTCTAACTTCTATTGGAGACCATATGCTAAATTTTATTGCACCTAAATTTTTAATTGATTCTTCCATAATTTTCACCTTCCCTATCTATAATTTCTCTTTAGGAATGAGCCTAGGAGCTATGTTAAGGCTCATCATCTCTTGAAGTAATAATTTGAAAGCATATGCTATGACGATAGTTGAAATTTTTGCCTTATCCCCACAAACTCTACATATATGTCTTCGTTGTTTAATATCATAATATGACAATAATCCACAACGCTCACATACACTTACTTCAGCTTTATCCGACTCTTCTAGTAATCGGTCTTTTAACATCATTGATGCACCATATGCAATGAGACAATCTCTTTCCATTTCTCCAAATCTTAGACCGCCTCCTCTTGCTCTACCTTCAGTCGGCTGTTTGGTTAACATTTGAACTTGTCCACGAGCTCTACTATGAATTTTGTCAGCTACCATGTGATGGAGTTTCTGATAATATACCACACCAATATAAACTTCAACCGGAAATTTTATCCCTGTTCTTCCATCATACATTTCCTCTTTACCACTATATTTGAATCCATACTGTTCCATGACATCTTTTATATCATTTAATTTCTCGCCTAAAAAGGCCGAACCATCAACCACTTTTCCTCTTAATGAGGCTGCTTTCCCCCCTAATGATTCCATGAACTGACCTACTGTCATCCTAGATGGAAATGCATGAGGATTTATCATTATATCCGGAACTATACCCTCTTCAGTATATGGTAAATCTTCTTGATTTACAAGCATTCCAAGAACTCCTTTTTGTCCATGTCTTGAAGCAAATTTATCACCTATTTCTGGAATTCTCATATCTCTTACGCGGATTTTATACATCTTTCCGCCTTCTACAGATTGAGTCATTATTACGGTATCTACAACTCCATTCTCAGATGGCCTTACACCTATAGAAGTATCACGTCTATAAGGTCCTTTTACTTCAAATTCTTTATATTCTTCAATGAATCGCGGAGGAGATGTTCTTCCAATAAGAATATCGCCTCCAGAAACTATTGCTTCATGCATCACTGCACCATCTTGTTCCAACAATCGATAAGCTTTTTCTCCTCTAAATCCACGAATATTTTCATCTGCTGAAGGTAATTCAAAAGTATCTTTCATTCCACCTGGATATTGTTTTGCTTCTGCTTCATATACTCTGTAAAAAAATGTTCTTGCTAAACCTCGTTCTACTGAAGACTTATTGAAGACAACTGCGTCTTCAATGTTATACCCCTCAAAAGGAAGTACTGCTACAACACAATTTTGGCCAGTAGGTCGTTCATCAAGTCCAAGAAGACTTATTGCTTTAGTACTAACTACTGGGATTTGAGGATACAACATAAAGTGTTGTCTTACATATGTACTTGCATTCATTAAAGGTGTAGAGAATCCAAGGCTTTGTTTAGCCATTGCACTTTCATATGTATTTCTGGGAGATTGATTATGTTCAGGATATGGTATTACAGAAGCACCAATTCCAAGAATTGAGGGTGGATATATTTCAACATGGGTTGTATTGGAGTCTATTGAAGTGAGGTCAATAGAGATAAAACAATTTTCTTCTTCATTGGCGTCAACCAGTTCTATTATTCCCATGTAAATCAAGTCTATCCATGAGAGGAATTTTTTGTTGATCTTCTCAATAACTTCCGATGTCATTAAGGATTTTCCGTCTTTAACAATTGCAAGAGGTCTTAATACACGTCCAGAATTACAGGATATGTATAACCTTTTTGTAGCATTTGCATTTAAAGAAGAATAAAAATAAATTCCAATATGGGGATGGATTTTCCCATTTCGTCTCAGAACTCTGAGTGTATTTGCTAATTGAGAACCGTCTTCTATATAACCTATTGCTTTTCCATCTACAAATATTCTACAACCATTTTGTCTTAAACTTTCATCTGCATCATCAATATGTTGGACTCTCAATTCATATAGCTTTTCTATAATTTCAGAAGACGAAACACTTACAGAGATTATTGCAGATAGAGCAAGATTTTTTACTAATCCACAATTTGAGCCTTCTGGTGTTTCTGCAGGACAAATTCTACCAAAATGAGTAGTATGAAGATCTCTTGCTTCAAAATTGGGCTGACTTCTGCTAAGTGGAGATTGTATTCTACGTAAATGACTAATTGTAGACATATAATTAGTTCTGTCTAATAATTGTGTGACTCCTACTCTTCCTCTTCCCCAATTACCTGTAGCTATTGCATTATTCAATTTATCAGATATAATACCAGGTCTGACTGCAGCTGCCACTGCATTGATTCCTCTTTTTTGCCCTGATCGTTCAAGTTGATACTTCATATCCCTTATTAAATTTCTAAATGCAGTCCTAAAAAGATCAGCAAGCATTTGACCTGCAAATTTTATAACTTTATTTCCATAATGATCTTTATCATCATTATCTACCCAGCCTAGCTTAAGTTCTACCAACTTGTTTGCAGCTTCTCCAAGAAATAAAGCTTTTTCACCACGATTTTCAGGATTTTTTCCTAAATGAGGTAACAATCCCCAATCTAACAATGTTTCAGCACGCTTTATTTGAAATTCTTCGAGCATACCTGGAGCAATTCTTTTACTGATATATACAATGGCATCTCTACTTGAAATAATTTCTCCTACTTTTTCAAATGAAGGTTCTAATTCGTCTTGTACCTTTTCATTAAAAGAGATAGCATTGGCTATATCTTTATCAGATTCTAGTCCTAAAGCACGAATCAATGTTATTAGAGGAATATCAACAGGAGAACCAGGTATCTTTGCTACTATAGAACCATCAGGTTTCATAATAAGTTCTAATTTTGCTCTATAACCTACGATAGAAGAATAAACTTTCGCTTTATAGGTAAGTGTTCCAGCAGTTTCTTCTGCATCAACAATAATTTTATTATAGGACAAGTCTTCTAATCCTACTATTACTCTTTCTGATCCATTTATAACGAAATAGCCACCAGGATCTCTGGGGTCTTCACCTAATTCGATTAACTTAGATTCTGGTAGATTATGAAGAATACATACATTAGATTTTACCATTACAGGCATATCACCAATATGAATGAATCGTGATTCAATTATTCTTCCATCTTCAACAATGCTACATTCAAGCATAATAGGAGAGGCATAGGTAAGATTTCTTAGTCTAGCCTCAACAGGGGCAACGTGTGTAATAGATCCATCCAACTCCATAATTCTTGGACGTTGAAGTTTTATTTTTCCTAATTTTAACTTGTATGGAAATTCAGCAGTTTCTATTTCGACTTCGTTTACTTCGTCTATTATACTTTGTAAGCCAGATTCCATAAATTCATTGTAAGAATTTAAATGCTGTCGTGCAATACCTTCTCTTCTTAAAATATCATTAATAATTGGCCAAATATCAACAAAATTATTTACCAAATAACCTATTTCTCCTTCTTATCCTTGTACAACATATCTGTAATATACACTTTCACCTGCAGTTGGACTCTTTCTAGTAATTTTAATAATATCTCCTGGTCTAATATCCAGATCTTCTAATCCTTTATCATTTGACATAATATATGGAAGTTGATTAGTTCTTACATTGAATTTTTTAAGGATATTTTCAGCTTCATCTTTAGGAAGAATTTCATGTTTAGGTTGATAGATATGATTTTTTACTTTGACAATTTTTTTATCTACTGACAAATTAACAGTCCTCCCTTCTTATATTTATCATTCGATAAATAAATTTTGATAAAAACAGCTTTTCGCAATACGAAATCAGCAATTGCTTAGAATAGGAGATATATGTAGTTTCTTACAAATTATAATTATAGACAGATATTAAAATATAACAGTTATGTATATGTAATAATTTTTGAAAAGATTAGTTTTGTATCATTAGGCCTTCGGAGGGATTTGAACCCTCCTCAAGCGGTTTCCATCCTTTTACAAAATAAAAGACCACAGCCGCCTATACTAACCAGGCTATACTACGAAGGCCACTAGGTTTTATGAAAATGTGCATTATTTATTCTTTAGAGAATTGAAAAACAAAAATTAAAAATTACTATCATTGATTATACCTCTTTTAACCACTACTATTTCTCTTTTTTCTAGTTCTTTACAAATTCCATTCATTCCTATTGAGTCTCCAGCAAGATGTCCAAGAATAATAAGATTTTTACATCTTTTATCTTTTTTTAATTTTAAAAGTTCATTATAATCAATATGAAGGTAGATCACTGTAGAGATATTATTTTTGTAATAAGCGCGTGCAATATCATATCCTCCATTAGATCCAGCTGCAAGGATAAGAACCCATTTTCCCAATTTGTTGGTGGATTTCCCATTGCAAACTATAACTCTTGTTAAAGCTTTTTTAAATTCCGGTATTTCTTCTATTGCTTCTATTAAATCAGAGATAGATTCCAGTTCTGAATTATAAAGTTTATTTAAAATAATCTTTCTCATATATTCATCGAGTGGCTGATGGATATTTAATAATGGTATATGGAGGAGTTGCGAGGTGCTAATTACATCATTATAAATTAAAGAATGAGATTTTAAAGAAACTTTATGTTTTAAATCTTTAACCAATGAAATTGCTAGATTTTTTTTGACGTCATTCTCTACCATATAATCTATGTGTCTATTAAAAACCTTATGAAATGATAACAGTGACTTTCCTAGTGGATGATGAGTTAAGACACAATCACAACCGAGATTTTTGGCAAGATAAATATCCGCCGGATTTACATCAATAGAAACAAAAACCTTTTTAATATTATTCCCTTTAACATGAATAGCACTATCAAATGGTATTTTTTTCCATCCGGCTAAATCTAAACCAATTTTCATTATTTTACTTGTATCTAATCCTTTCAAAATATTCTAAAATAATACTAATAATGTAGAATATTTACTTTTATTTGCCAGTTACTAATAATCCATAAACTTAATTAGAGACTAGCAAATCTCTGATTGATTCATGGTAAAAAAATAATAATAATAAAAACTCAATAAAAAATTGAACTATTTTGTTTAAAAAACTTATTAATTTTTATTTGCAATATCAAAATCTTAATCTAAAGATCTCATTCTTATTAATCTCATTACAATTATTACATCTCTATTGGCTTACAACAGATGTCGTATTATATCGCATTACAGGAACAGATTATTTTGTACAAGCTTCTGGATTTGTTTTATTGTTTATAATAATTGACTATATTGAAATTCCTGCTTTAGTTTCTGGAATAACATATTATTTCTTTAATTTAATTTACAATAAAAAAGAAAAAAGAATTAAAAATATAATTTTCTTAATTCTATTGGCAATACAATCAATTCATATCTTTTGGATTACAGATGATATAGTTTATTCAACTTTTGTAGGTGCTGATTTAATTGAAATTCCAGAATATCTTGTATGGATTGCAATTCTAATAGATTATCTAGAACTACCTGTAATTTATGATCTTTTAAAAAGGATCATTAAAAAAGAATAATCCCACATACAAATACCATAAGAAGTGAATATATGTACTTGTTCTTTTAAAGAGAAATTAATATTAATAATAATTATTAATTCAGTATAATTTTGAATACAGTCTTCTACCAATTAAAAATGATAAATCTTATAAAATCTATATAAAAATGTCTTTAAAATGAGTATATAATATTTAGTATCAGAAAATTAAAAGTAACAAATCAATTAAGTCTGCTCATGGATGATATTCTCTTCAAAATATTCCTTTATCCATCGGTCAGCATATCTATTACGATTTTGTAATACCACTATTCGGGAAATTTCACTTTCATCCATTATACTATAACCTTGTAAAGCTTTTTTAAGAATATTAATAAATTCTCTTACTTCTCTAAATTCAAGCATATTATTTTGCTTTAGTCTATTAATAGACATTCCTATATGCATATATGATTTAATTTCAATAAAATTTGGATTTCCTTGGTTAATTACATTAACAAATTCAGGTATATTGATTAAATCATTATTGTAGTTACGAATTAGAGTCATTCTTAATACTGTTCGTGTATTAATTTCTGATAGAATATTTAATGTAGCAAGCCATCGATCCCAAGCATCTTTATATTTTGGTCTATTTATTTGATAAAACATCTTTTTATTTGAGGCATTAGTAGATAAATATAACTGAGTTGGTAAAGCATCTTCTTTTATTAAACGTTTAATCATTTCTGGTTCTTGACCATTTGTTACCAAAAAAATGGATTTTGTATTATTTAATGATTTAAGATATTTAATTAAGTTAGGTAATTTTGGATACATTGTTGGTTCACCTGACAAAGAAATAGCATAATGAGCAGGAAATAATGATTCATCTAGTTTTTTCTTATCAGATTTAGAATTTCCGTAAAATCCTATAATTAATCTTTCTCTTTCTTTCAAGAGTTGATGTATAATTGCATCTGGTTCATCGACTAAATCCTCAGGCATGTGTAAAGTATCATAGAATTCTGTTGGACGCCAACAATACACACATCTATTTTCACAGTTCATTGCAGTTGGAGTCATTTCCATACATCTATGTGTAGAAATCCCATAGAACTTATGCTTATAACAATTTCCTTCGTTATAAAATGACTTTTTAGTCCAATGGCACAATTCTACAGCTGAATGATTAAATACACCATACTTTGCCTTACGAAGTTTTGCTTGTAAACTTGGAGTAATATTGATCAAGTTATTCTCTTTATCATGATAAACATATTCATCCGAACAACTCATATATTTAAATAAATAACAAACTAATTTATATTTTAACTAATGATGAAAATGATAATTATTTAAATATAGAAAATATATTAGATATAAGTATATCATTAATATCATTGGATTGGATAAGACCGTAGCCATTGATTTAGACTCAGTTTTAGCAGATGTTTTGATAACTTGGATTAATGAATATAATAAATTAAAAAATGCGAATATAGCAAAAGAAGATATAATTGTGTGGGATATTCATACTATTCTGCCAATAACTGAAGCTGAAAGTGAATCTTTATTTTCTTACATATGGAAATATAGATGGAAAGATATTCCTACTACTCAAAAGGATATCGGAAAAATCATAGAAAGACTAAAATCAGAAAATTATAGAATATCAATTATAACAAAAAGAGAAAGAAAAACAATTCCTTATGTGTACAATTGGTTAGAAGCTAATGGTATTCATTGTGATGAACTAATATGTGTTTTTGATTCTACTCCAAAGAGTATTTATCCATTCGATATTTTAATCGATGATGCACCTCAAAATATAATTGATATAAAACTTCCAAAAAAAGGTATATTATTTAATCAACCGTGGAATAAAAATTTTGATTGGCCTCTTCGAATAAATTTATTATCAGATATATTCCATATTACTTCCAAAATCTCTAAATAAATATAATAAAATTAAATTTGATCTAATTCGATTAAAGATCTATTAATTAATGATGATAATCCACTATATTGAGTTAAGATTTCGATTGCATTATCAAAAGCATTATCTCCACGATATCCTTCATCGTATTTCATTATAATAGTTCCTTTATTGGTTTCAAGACTAATAATTAAAATAGAATAATCACCAAGTGTTGAATGTTTGTTTGTAATATAGAATGATAATTCGAGTTTTTTTATAAAATGTACGGCATCATACATAACATTGGATAAAATTATAAATGATTTTTTAGGAGTTTTTTGCAATAGACTATAGATTTCTGAGTCTACTTTCATTATTTTATTATTCATAGTCTAAAAATCTTATCCATTCTGGAAACCATAAATTACTCTCTGAAATACCTATTCCTTTAGCCAGTAAAAATGGGGAATTATAAAATATTTTTTCGCATCCGAGTTCATAAGCAATATGATCATTAAGTTGATTTATTGAAGTAACTTTTCCTATATATTTATTGGCAATAAAATCCCTATTAGAAGTATATAATCCTACTTGTTTTCCATCAATTGTTGGAACATAACAAACTATTACATCTATTTTTTTTACTCCATTTTTATTCAGATAATGAATTGTTTCTTTTGCTGTACTGCCTGTTTGAATAGTTCCCTGAATAGAAGCTACTTTTTTATTTTTGGTTATATCTTCTACTATAAATTTAAGTGACTTTCCAGTGGTAAGTAACTTATTTTTGCTTTCTTCCTCTGAAAAATCTATCATATGATCTGAATCGTCGTATCTATCTTTGATTACTCCTTCTGAAATTTCAAATTTGGAAAATGATTTTTGTAATTCTAGTCCCATTCCAAGAGCCATGGGACGAGTATAATCTGGTTCTGCATAAACTGTATCAAGATCAATATATTTTGATAGATAGTTGGCTTGAACTTTTCCGATATTCCTTCTGATTGTATATATACTTTTGCCGTTAAAAGTAGTAGTCACGTGGGATTCTCTGATAAACTCAAATGGATCCATTATCATTTTATGATTGTTTAGAATTGTTAATTCTTGTATATGATTTTTGTTTGAAATTTTAAGCAATTGTCCCATTTTTACATCTGAATATTTGAGATCAGAAAATGAAACTTGTAAAGAATTCTCTGATGAAAAGATTACCAAGTTTTTATGTGATGCCATTATCAATGGTTTAAAACCAGTACTATTTCGATATACAAAAATTGAATCATTTACTTTTAGAATAAGATTTCCAAGCAGATGTTTATCTAAAAATTCAGCTGCTCTGCTATAATCTTTTCTCTCACTCAATAACTTAAAAAATATTGTATAAATTTGAGACAACGGATCTACATCTTTTGCTGATCCTATGTAAGGATGGACATATAGCTTTTCAGTATCAACAAGAAAACCATCTAATGCAATGTTGAGATAGTTCATGCTAGGATATATTGGAGCTCGTTTAGAAAGATAACCAATAGCATTTAAACCAACTAAATTCTTTTTTTTTATCAATCTCGATAAAATATGGTTTGATGGAAGAGAACCTTTGCTTTCTAAAACTTTTTCTCCAACAATCATCTTCCAATATGCCTTTCCTCTGTGTTGAAGCATCCGCATTGCGCTTAGAAGGTAAAATAGGATCTGGTCACAAGATTCCCTCTTAACTTCAAAATTATAAATTGCTACTATTCCTGCCAAGATCCTTTGACTTGATTTAAAGTGTCATTGTGAATATATAAAAATTATAGAATAAAAGAAAAGAAGATGGTATTTGTACTATTCTTTAAATTGAAGCAAATTTATAACTATATTATATAATATTATTATACTTCCATCAAGGTAATATAATATTAACATCTTTTACAATTGTTAACTATTTTACAATTGTTAACGAATTATAATAAGCAATAGAAAAATAAAAAATACTGCTAATATTAATAGAAATGATTCAATTATGATAATAGGAATTATTGGTAAAGCTAATGTTGGTAAATCTACTTTTTTTAATGCTGCGACTGATCAATCCGTCCCCTCAGCTAATTATCCTTTTACTACTATTCAACCAAATATTGGAATAAGCTTTGTGAGAGAGAAATGTGTATGTAGAGAATTTGGAATAAAAGATAATCCAATTCATTCATTATGTATAGATGGAAACAGATTTGTACCTATAAAATTAATAGATATTGCAGGACTAGTACCTGGAGCTCATTTAGGAAAGGGGTTAGGAAATAAATTTCTGGATGAGGCAAGACAAGCAGATGCATTAATTCATGTTGTTGATGCCTCAGGTTCAACTGACCCCGAGGGTAAAGTAGTAGAAAAAGCACATGGCGATCCCCTTTTTGATATTAAGTTTGTTGAGGAAGAATTCGATCAATGGGTTCTTTCACTTATCAATAGAGATTGGAATAAAATTACAAGAGACATGGCAAATCAAAAATTAAAGATCGAGCAATTATTAACAAAGAGGCTTTCAGGATTATCTGTAACAATTGATACTATTTCAAATTCATTATCAAAAATTGGTCTAACCAATAAAAATCCTGAAATTTGGACACAAGAAGAATTATTAGAGTTGGTAAAATTAATAAGAAGAAATTCAAAACCTTTGCTAATACTGGCTAACAAGGCAGATATTTCTTCTTCCAAAGAAAATATAAAAAAAATAAAACAAATGAATACAATAGTAATTCCTTGTGCATCAGAGGCAGAATTGGTTCTTAGAAAAGGAGCAAAAAAGGGTTTATGGTATTATCTTCCAGGAGACAGTAATTTTGAAATAAAGGATAAAGATGCATTGAATGAGCAACAAAAAAAAGCATTATTGATAATACAATCTGTACTTGATGACTATGGATCTACAGGAGTTCAGGAAACAATAAATACAGTATGTTTCAAATTACTTAAATTAATTATAGTTTTTCCTGTTGAAGATGAAATAAAATTATCTGATAAAAAAGGAAATATTCTACCTAATGCGATTTTATTACCAAAGGGAGCTACAGCAAAGGATTTAGCTGCAAATATTCATCAAGATTTAGCTAAAGGATTTATGTTTGCTATAGATGTAAGAAATAAACAAAGAATTGGAGCTGAATATGAATTGAAACATAATGATATAATAAAAATAGTTTCTGCTACTAGCAGAAGATAATTATGAAAGAGTCCAAAGAAAAGGATAATAATATATATTGCCTTGGAATTGAAAGTACCGCTCACACTTTTGGCTGTTCCATAATTCAATTTGATTCTATTAAAAAAAAAGGAGATATATTGTCTGAAATTAGAAGTATATATAAAGCTCATACTGGTGCTGGCATACATCCTAGAGAAGCATCTAGGCATCATTTAGATAAAGCTCCCAACCTTCTCAAAGATGTATTAAAAAAAGCTAATATAAAACCTAAAGAAATAGACTTAATCGCATATTCTGCTGGCCCTGGTTTAGGCCCTTGTCTTAGAGTAGGCGCAGTAATTGCAAGGGCTCTTTCATCATTTTACAATATACCATTAATACCAGTTAATCATGCGTTAGGTCATATCGAACTAGGTATGATGCTTACACAATGTAAAGATCCTCTAGTCTTGTTAGTATCTGGAGGTCACACCATGATATTAGCATTTTCAAATAAAAGATGGAGAGTATTTGGAGAAACGTTGGATATTACTATTGGACAATTATTAGATCAATTTGGAAGATACATTGGACTTGCCTCTCCTTGTGGAAATAGAATTGAAGAATATGCTAATCAATCTTCAAAACAATACTTTCAGTTACCATATATTGTGAAAGGTAATGATGTTTCATTTTCTGGTATATTAACAGCTGCAAAAAAGTTGATAGATAATGGATATAATAAATTTGATATCTGCTTTTCCCTTCAAGAAACGGCATTTGCAATGTTAACAGAAGTTATTGAAAGAGCATTATCATTTACAGAGAAAAAAGAAGTTTTGATAGTAGGAGGAGTTTCTGCAAATAATCGTCTTTCCAGTATGTTAAAAATAGCTTCAATAAGACAAAATGCAAAATTGTATACTTGTCCATTTCATTATTCTGGTGATAATGGTGCTCAAATAGCATGGACAGGAATTTGCGATAATGTTTCTTCGGGTAAAACAATCAAAGTTCAAGATTCATTTGTAAAGCAGTCATGGAGAATAGACAAAGTAGAAGTACAATGGAGATAAAATAATTATTATTTTTATTATCACCATATCTAAAAAATTTATTTAATATTGGATTTTGATTTTTCTATCTCTTTTGCCCATTTAGAATTATTTAAGACACCAAATTTGTAAGTATCGCCATGTATTGTTATAATTACTACCTTTTTTAATAGAAATCCTTCTGTTTTGGATTCTTTAATTTCATTTAAAGGAATATCTAATAGTAATTCCCCTGGTCGTTTAGAAAGAGTTGCTAAGGTTCCTTCTGTCTTTTCAAAAAAAATTCTTTGGTTTGTCAGTGTTAATAAACCATTCTTCAAGTGATCTTCAGAACAATCTTCTTGAAGAATTAGTTTTTCATCTTTTCTTGGTTGTACAGAGCTCACATTTTTATTCTTTTTAGTTGCATATATTATTATTGCATTATCATATTATTAAAAGAGGAGCAGAAGCTGATATTTTTTTAGTAGATTGGTATAAAGATAAAGCTATTTCAAAATTAAGAACCTCAAAAAAATATAGACATAAAGTCCTAGACAATATAATAAGAGGACGAAGAACAATACATGAAGCAAATATGCTCCATGCGGCCAAGATGGC
>DASUUM010000187.1:0-3732 GCA_036374075.1 Nitrososphaeraceae archaeon | reverse complement strand
AAAATCCATTTCTTGCAAGAAGTAATGAAGTTTCAAATCCTATTCCTGTTGAACTGCCGGTAACTACTGCAATATTTTGTTGTTTTTCCATCTTAGTTAGGCAATTACAAAAAGAGAAAATATATTCCTATAGTTAACGATAACAATAGATTTATGGTAAATATGGTGTTTTTTAAATACAAGTCTAAGTTACTGGTAGTAATTACATATACAAAATATAATTGGTTTTTATTTCATGTACAAACACCAATAGCGGTGCGAAAATAATACTTCTATTGAAGAGGAACTACTACTTGTATTTAGCTTTTATTATTTAGGAACTTAATTTTAACTATAGGAAATTAGATAAAAAATAGCAAAAATATCAATAGAAAAAACTGTACACTTAAGGAGCTGAACTAACACGATTTCAGTGTTTAATATTATTCGAATATCATTGGATAAGTGCTACTTTAGAAAAGTATCTTCTTGTATTTTGATTATCTATGGTCCAAGGCTAGTCATATTAGGATACAATGTTATGGAAATGATAGTATCCCAAATAAGTGTTGGTTCATATCCATTTTTCTCAACATCTGGAATTATATGCAATATGCGGAAATGATTAAAACCTGAATATACCACATCGTTTACCTTTTTATTTAATGATTCAGTATTTTCTGAACTTATTGTAGATTTTATTTCTTTATTGACTTTCCAATCGGTATGATGTTCTAATTTAATATTATATTCATCATTTAGATATTCTTGTTGAGTATAAACCTGTTGATGGATTAGTAATGATACAAAAACCCAAATTAAAATTAAATAGCCAATTTTTACATTTGATATTAGGTTCAATAGATTATATCAAAAAAATATGATATAGAAAAGGATTATTATATACTTGTTGATTGAGTTTTATTAGTAAGAGCCATAGCCTATGAGTACAATTGATTGGTAGATGGAGCTATGACATATTGAATTAGTTAGTATATAAATTAATATATGAATCTGTTAATATCTTGTCGAGTTGAACACTCAATGGAGAATATATTAAAAACTTTGATAAACACTTATCGTAAAAAATAGCAATGGTTCCAACTTGTAATCCATCTTTTTTCTGGATCATTTGATGAATCTTTTATCTTTGTATCTAAAAATGATAGTATGTGTTCTTTCTTTTTGATATTATAAAAGATGGTATTAGAATCAAAGTAGTTGGAAAATTCAATCATTACATTCAGATTATTATTCTGATGTCTTTCTGATGAGAGCCATTATTTTTCATGTACATTAGAAATTCGTTTAATGTTTTACTGTTGGAAGAATTAGGTAAATTCAGAATTTTGTTAATAGTTGTAGATAAGTTGGCTACCATTTTGGAGTAATCCCTCTTTCTATAAAACTTATTTTCATTTCTAATTATATGAACCCATGTATTCTTTGGGCTCAGAGGTTTGACGGGCATTTTTGCCTGTAATCCAACGTTTTCTTCTAAAGAGAATATTATGTTTATTAATTAAAATTATTAATTTATTAGTAATTCAACTCTATAATTTAATATCTAAAACTATTTGATTTAATACATTTTGTTTGATTATATGAATCATTTACAATATATCTAACTTCCATCAAATAGCGACATCTCTGTGGATAGAATAGCAAAATTTTTCTAATGATAATTTGAATACTCCTTTTACTTTTTTGGAAGAAAAATTAATTTAAAAGGGATTATTTTTTCATTAAAAAAGGATTAATAATCTTTTCTAAATAATATTATTTAGTAGTGGTATATTATTTTCTAATAACTGGAAATAATGATTAAAACTAAATCTATTTATGACTCAATTGAGAATTCAGATGGAATCAGAATTTTAATAACTCGATATTGGCCTAGAGGTATTAGAAAAGAAAATTTTGATAAATGGTATAAAGAATTCTCGCCTTCAAAGAATCTATTGAAAAATTACAAAGAAGGAAGAATAGATTTTCAGTTATTTGAGAAGTTATTTAGAAATGAAATAATGGAAAATAAAAATATAATAGATATTTGTCAAAATATAGCAAAAGAGGCGGTTAATGGAAAGGAAGTTACGTTGTTATGTTATGAGAAAGATGAATCGAATTGTCATAGAAAATTAATAAGAAAACTTTGTGAGGAGGAATTATTAAAATTAATTCAAGAGAAATAAATATTAAAAAATTAGTTTAATAAATATAAGCTCATTTAAAAGACACTTCTGATATCAGAGATTTGTGAATTGCTTTTGACAGTATATTTTGTATCTATATTATAAGACAATAAGAAGGGAATCGGATTTGAACCTTACTTCTATTCATCGGATGTGGTAATCAATAGCATTTTATTGGCAACTAGAGACTTCTTTCATATCTGAATCAAAGAGACGAACCTTTTGTAGGTTTATGCTATCATTAAGATTAGCATTGTTTATACTTTCACATGTAATAGAAGTTTTCTCTAATATTACATACGTAAGATAAGTATCTGTAAGATCTGCATCAAAAAGAATAGATTCTGTTAGGTCTGTACCAATAAGATAAGCATCCGTAAGATCTGCATCAAAAAGAATAGATCCTGTAAGATCTGCAGCAGCAAGATTAGCTCCTGTAAGATCTGCACTAGTAAGATAAGTATATGTTAGATTTGCAGCAGCAAGATTAGCTCCTGTCAGATCTGCACGAAAAAGAATAGATCCTGTAAGATCTGCAGTAGCAAGATTAGCTCCTGTCAGATCTGTATCAACAACAATAGATTCTGTAAGATCTGCATCAAAAAGAATAGATCCTGTAAGATCTGCAGCAGCAAGATTAGCTCCTGTCAGACTTGTATTACGCAGATCAGCATTAGAAAGATCGGCACCAGTAAGACTAGCTCTTTCTAAGTCGGCACCAGCAATATAAGCATCTCTAAGGTCTGCATTATGAAGATCAGAATCTATCAACTTCGATCCAACCATAAGTGTTTTTTCCAAATTTGTTAAAGTCAGATTAGCTTTTGTCATATTAGCTCTAGAGATGTCAGCATCAGAAAGATCGGCTCTAAAAAGATATGTATTATGCATATTAGTATCAGATAGATCTCCAGAAGCTTTTAGATTCTCTAAGTTTGCATTCTCTAGGTTAGCATTCGATAGATTAACATTATTTAAGATTAATGATTTCAGATTTACACCTCTAAGATCTTTTCCAGAGAGATCTATTTCATCAAACTTGATCTTGACATTAATCTGCTTTCTTAAATCGTTAAACTCTTGTATTTTATCACTTTGTAATAGTCCAGACAATCTCTCTAGAGTTTTCCCATAATTTTCATCATACCACTCTGAAATATATGGAGACAAAAAAATACCTGATATTAGGAAACCAATAGCTATTATAACATCTATGACAAAACGACTTTTGATAGTAGATGATAGACGAATCAAAATATTGTTTTGCTTTTCATATCCATAGTGATATGTATTTTTCGAGTTTTTTGCGTAATAGTATTTAATATAGGATATTAATCAATACATGGATGTAGTTTTATTTTAAATCCAAAAATATTATACTATAGTAAATAGACAAGAATGGATAGAGGCTGCAGAAGCCCTTGCACATGGAAATCCCATTGTGCAGATTCAACAAGTTTATTTGTTAATCATTGAGGATTTTCTATCGCTTTTTTATAAAATGATAGTGCTTTATCTTCAAATGTACCTTCGAATTTAAGATAATCTAAAAACTTTT
>DASUUM010000186.1:0-3684 GCA_036374075.1 Nitrososphaeraceae archaeon | reverse complement strand
TCACTTTTTATTTGAACATCTTGTCTGTTTTCTACTGTATTAAAAATTAAAGACTGATCAAGGTTATTAGTAATATCTACTGCCATATCTTGAGTAAACGCATATTGATAATTGTCTAATAAATATAATAATGCGAATATTGTAGATAAAACTAGGATTGAAGTAATAGATGTTATGTTGTTGTATTTATTTGTAGTTGTAATAGTTGTTTTGCTTTCATTATGTATTTGAAGTATCAGTTTTAATGTATTCTTTATTATATTCAAATTTATTGATATAAACCCCGAACTATTGCTTCGAGGTTAGAGTCCCACCCCTGGCGTTTGGCTCTGAAACTCTCGTCCGAACTAGAATTCTACAATCAGTGGAAAGTGGTATAACTATACACCGTTTTAACGATATAACGGCTAGAATGAAAAACAGAATGGAAAAAGTAGAAGTGTAGAGGTAATCATACATATTAAGAAAGGAAGAACAGATCAAAAAGAGAAACAAGATGATTGCAAAGGAAAGATTCTATGAATTGCGAAATCAGCAAGGACTGATTAACACTGAAGAGCTTGATGAAGTATTTAATGCATTAGAGCCAGTTTCTTGTGAAAGTATTCTCGGCAAATGGAAAGGTGGTGACTTCAATACAGGTCATAAAGGATCCGCCCAGCTCAAGGAGATAAAATGGTATGGGAAAACCTTCAATTCTCTCAAGGATGCCAAACCATTAATTTGCTACAACGAAAAAGGAGAACTCTATTCAAATCAGAAATGGGGCGGGGAGGCGAGCCTGTGGATGATTGAATTCAGGGGGAAGGTGTCAGCCACTATGGTATATGATAACCAACCAGTTTTCGATCACCTTAGAAAGGTTAATGATTATACTCTTATGGGTATTATGAATGGCAAGGATATTGTCTTCGATAATGGCGAACACTTCTATTTTTTTTTGGAAAGAGTATGAAAGTAACTTGTGACCATTACGAAAGGATTTATTAAAAAAAGAGTATATTCATTACACTACATGTTATGAGATAAATTATTTGATATTCGTTAATCCTGGAACTGATCTAGCTTATTAATACCAAGAGTTATAGAATAAATTGCTTCTCTACTGATGTTATTACCAATAACAAGAAAGAAATTGTAAGAGACAGTTATAACTAGTTCTATCATGTATAATCCCATGACCCGAAGTAATGGGTTCAAATCCCTTCATCTCCATACTAATTCTGCAACAAGTATCTTTTTCATTCTATTCTTTATTTAGTAATTACCAACTTTATCTTTTTCTTCTTTTTTTGTTTCTTTAATTACATAATTTATATATTTTTTTAATGCTTTTTCATCAAATTCTATTGGAATATTTGTCTCTCTTTCTAAACTACCTTTGCGTTGAGTAATTTCTTTGACAATTCCTTCAATTTCTTTTTTCATTTCAGCTTGTCCTATTAATCCTAACAACCGTGGCTCTGAGAAATGTTTGTATATAGATTTGCGCAAATTATCATTAACTGATACAAGTATTGCTGAATTATAAATTCCTAATAGCATTAAAAATCCTCCAATGATTAAAACTGTATTAGTCACAAGTCCAAATGGAGGATAGGGAGCAAGAGTTTGGACTAATCCTTGGTTTGCACCAAATAATAAAAAAATACCCCAACCAGAAATAATCATAGATGATTTTATATTTTTTTCATAACCTACAGTCTTAGATATATTCCAGAATACAGCTGCAAAAGTTAATCCTCCAATTGGTTTACTTAATGATAGAAAAGTTGTTAATATAATAGAAATAGTAATTGGATCTATTGTTAAATATGATATGAGGATATTAGTGAATATAATCTGATAAATGTAATTTATTAAGAAATAAACAAGAGGTATAGATAATAATATCCAATATGCTATAACATTAATTAGCTTCTCTCTATAGTAATTCATTAATAAGGCTGTTGTAATCCATATGCTAATAAATGATAGAATAGAAGATGCTTTGTAAATATTATTCAAAAATTCAAACCGACCAACAGAGAGGTCTACCGTACCACCAATAAATTTTCGTATTTCATCAGGTCTATCAGATAGCTTGACAATTGTAATAGTTGCTGTCATTACTAAATTAAATGCTATCAATAACATCGATATAAAATAGAGAAAGATAATCTTATTACGTTGTGACTTGTACCATGAAAGAAATAATATAGATAACATTATTATAAAAGTTGAAGCTATTATATAACTTATTATAACGATTAAAATTGGTATTACTATTTTATAGTAGTTATAATAAAGTTGTTGAAATACCAATACTGCCATTAAGGTTCCTATCATAAGTAACGAAATAAATGAAACTCTATATAAGAGATTTATTTTTAATGATTTCTTCCATCTGTAGCCTTTAAATGAAGTATATAAGTATTTTATTATAATAAATTCTAATGCTATACAAACAGAGGTATTTATTGAAAATAATAAAAACTTTGTCTCATCAGAAATAAAAGATTTATCAACAAGATCATAAACCTTAATAATAGAAATATCAACTACTACAGTAACAATTAGACCTATCATAATGAAGAAAAATATTTTATTTCTAAAAGATCTTTCATCATGTATGAGCAAATTTAATTAATAAACAGAGAAGCCCAAACATAATCTTTTTGTATCAGTAGTTTTTTTAATTATAAATTGAAAATAATTTTTTTCAGTTTAATTTCTCTTATGACGTTATTGTCATTATTATCCTTGATATCATTTGCTGCAGGTGAGAATTCAGTTAATATTTTTCCTCCAGAAAGCAAACCATACGGTTTGTCTTATGAACAGCATGTTAAGAACTTTTGGAAATGGATAATATCATTACCACAAGATAAGAATCCTTGGGCAGATCAAACAGGGAAAAACTGTGTTATTGGACAATTAGAGACAAATGCATCCGTTTTTTACCTGAGTGGTAATGGTGGTGGTAAATCTGAGAGAACATGTACATTGTCAGCAGGGAAGGGTCTATTTATACCAGTTTCACCATTTGAGATTTCTGACAAGGAAGCTCCAAACAGATCTATAGAGGATTTACATAAAATTGCAAAGAAAGATCAAGATAGTGTTACAAGTTTGTATCTTAAGATAGGCAATAAAGAGTATAGTCGTCAAAATCTAGAACAGTATAGAACACCTACAGAAGATTTTGAAGTGATCTTTCCTAACAATGCAATTTTTGGAGCTACTGAAGGTAGTTCCAAGGCTGTAGCTGATGGTTATTACATAATTACTGAACCACTTGAAAAGGGCAATTATACTATTTTGTATAAATCAAGTCTAATATGTCCCGAAATAGACTGCATAGAGCCTAATTTTGCTCAAGATATAAAGTATAATCTGATTATAGAATGATGATGACCATCTTGAGAAATGAGCCATTAACTAATTTTTTCATGGGAATATAGAAATGCCTACTTCAAAAGATCAAAATATATTGATAGTAGATGATGATGAAGATCTTACTAATTTATATAAAACATTTTTAAAATATGATGGATACAAAGTAGACTCTTTTACTGATCCTACTTGTGCTTTGTATTCTTTTAGAAAAGATATCTATGATTTAGTACTTCTTGATTTGAAAATGCCCAAAATGAATGGTGTAGAATTATCTCAAGAATTGCAAAATATTGATCCTAATCTATT
>DASUUM010000185.1:0-2025 GCA_036374075.1 Nitrososphaeraceae archaeon | reverse complement strand
AGGTATCTTGTGTGAAAACTGCAAGAAAAATGGTAGAGATTGAGATAGTCACAATAATAATTTCCTCCTCCTCTTTATCTTCATCTTCACCTTCGTTTTTATCTTCTGAAGATGATAATATCATTTATCAAATTCCACTCTCACAATTAGGTCTAGAATTATTATTAGAACAAGCAGAAGAAGTAGAAGAAGAACATCCAGAATTAAAGACAACAAAATAAAGTATCTTAAATTCATTATAACGAAAAAGATGACAAGTTTTACATTGGGAAATAATTATAACAATCATTCAATGATAATATGGCTAACATTGTTCATCGATTTTTAAATATTTTAGAAATAAAACAATATATGCTGCTCTTAGCAGCAAAAGTGATTTCCATATTCATGGCCTTCTACAAAACTAAGGTATTTGTCATACTGATTTCTCCTAAAAAGGAAGGCTATGATAGCAATAATAATTAACACTGTTAATCAAATATTATATAACATGATTTTCAAATTTCTGTATCCTTATATCTCTGTCAAAGTCAAGGTAGAATGGAAACCAAGACTATAGTCTTCTACTACTTGTAGATATTAAATTGGGTTTCTCCTACGAGTAGAAGAGAACAATGATTTCTTTTACAAAATATTCTAATATTACTACTATTTATTATGATTAATGCAAATGAAATACCTAAATTTCATAATCATAGTAACGGTTATTGCAATTTTAGCAGGAACCTTAGTCGCTAATAATAATAATGCATTTGCTCAAAATTTAACTATAAATGCATCATCTGGAATAACTCAATCTGCTAATAATGAAACATATAGTTCAGTTGAAAAGGATAAATCTTCATTAAATAATTATCAAAAATCACAAACTTTTACTCACGGAATAGTAGTCAAAATTGATAATATAGGATATTATTTTGATGGTCCAGCAGATGGTGCCAATGGTACAAAAGATGCACCAGGTCACTACTGGTGGCAAGATGCACCTACTCATCTTTACGGACTTCATTACAATATTGGTCCATTTGGTGAAGAACAGTGGTGGTCGTCTGATGCAAAAGATAATGAATTACTATATGTAGTTGATGTTATAATTGCTCCTTGGACAAATAAAACTGCTTATGAATTTGCTAAACAAGGATATGTTCACTATCATGAACTAGTAAGAACAGACAATGGTGAAAAACATCCTGAACTGGTTGCTTGGTTCAAACATGTAGCAGTACCTGCAGGATTTATACTGGATAAGGGACCTATGCCAGAAGATAAACACATAGTCGCTGCAGGAATTGATTATAGATTCTTAAACAACTACTTTATACCATATAACCCAAAAGCAGCCCATGGTCACTCTGAATAAAACATATAAAATAAGAAATTTCTTCCTTTTTATTTATTTAAAGTGAATATAATACTAATTTTTAAATATTATGTCTTTATTACCATAAATTAGACTCTTATTTTGTACCACTATCGGCATCAACTTTGAAGAAGTAAAGGTAATTTTACAAATACTGCATCAACCATGAGAAGCACCTCGTTCATCAATCTTTATTTCTACTGTTCCATCATACTTTGGTTTTACCGCTAATTGTGCTGGTGTATATATCAAATGTTCTTTTATAAATGATGATAGTTCAAAATCATTAGTCATATATAATGCATAAAATGGGCAAGCATCTACACATAATCCACAAAAGACACACTTTCCATAATCGATTTGTGGCATTATACTTTTTTTATTTTGTTTCCATTTTTCATTCACTTTCACCATTGCAATTGCTTCAGCAATACCTTCACAAGTTATTGCACATAATTGGCAACCAGTACATTTTTCGTGGAAGAGAATATGTCGGCCTCTACTACCTGCAATTCCCACTCCTCTCTTAGGGTCAAATTGATATCCATCTCCAACAAACTTTAATTTCTGTTCTGGAAATCGTAATGTAAATCTTTTAATAAGAAGATGCTTGGAGCCAGATTCTATTGCTTTGATAAAACCAGTTGCTGTTGATGTTTTTTTAA
>DASUUM010000184.1:0-4411 GCA_036374075.1 Nitrososphaeraceae archaeon | reverse complement strand
TAATGGTTCTCCATTGAATAATGGCAATCCTCCTAAAGCATAAGGACCTATTATAATTCCCGCTAAAAGTTCTCCTAATACTATTGGCAGTTTAATCCGATGAAAAAGTTCTGCAAATAATTTTGATGCAAATAGCAGTAGCGAAAGAGAAATTATTACATGAATAAATATTGTTGATGATTCAGTACCTATTGCCATTACTGTTGGATAGAAATCAAATAATAAAAATACATGATTTAAATCAAACTGGCTTTTTCTTTCTTTTATGTGTAAATATAAGGATTCTGCTAGTCTAGCCTATTGGATGATAGTTTTTGTCCAATAGTATGACATAGAATGTATTTAGCTATGATCATCATTTCTACAGATACTGTCGCCTATAATATAGTAAATCTTAATATTTTTTCTCTGAACTAAATCTTTGAGGTTTACCTTTCTTGTTTTGTTCTTTAATAACTTTTCTTTTCAAGCCGTCGGATAATTGATCCATAAGTATTGGTAAATCCCATCCTGTTCCTGTATAACTGTAAATTTCCGCTGTGGTTATTATATTTACACTGACTTCATATCGATTCCTTTTACCTCTGATACTTTTAATTTTTATTCTACATCTAGCTTCTTCTATTTCAGGAAAAATTTTCTTTAATATCTTTACCACACCAATGAATTTGGTCTTGGTCATTTCTGCTTCTATTGGATCTTCCGGCAAACCTATTATATAGCAAGGGAGTTCATATTGTATTCTTTCTTTTAGTAAGGTAAGAATATCTCCAAAAGTAATTATTCCTTGTATCTCTTTTACTGACTGTAAAACTACATAAGTTGAATTTGTCTCAATCATTAAACGGATTATTTTAAGTATATCATCACCAATATTTGAAACTACCACATTCTTACTCATTATGCCTTTAACAGGAAAATTAAGTCTAATATTTTTTTGATGAATTCCAATAGAACCTTTCTCAATTCTTTCTGAAGGTAACAAATATTGAATAACATGATTTGAAGTTATCATTCCTATAAGAGAATTATTATCTTCATTTATGACAGGAATATGATCTATTCTATATTTTATCATAATGTTCCGAGCAGTAGATACATTATCATTAGATCCTATTACAAAAGGTTTAGGAGTCATGATATCTTTCCCTAATATTTTTTGTGAGAGAAATGCAAATGAATCTTTTGTATGTATTTGTGACTTTTCCGATCCCAATTCATTAATTTGTTTAATAATTGATTTTGCATTTATTTGCCCTATTATTTTATTGTCTTTATCTACAATAGGTAATGAGCGTAGTCTATAATAATTCATAAGATGAGCTGCATTGGCAATTTTACTATCGGAATATAAAAATGGAATTGTCTTTGCTATTGTTGAACTTTTTCGAGATGTTATATTTCTTATATTTAATAGATTTCTAATATTAATTATACATATTTTTTTATCAACAGTTGTAAAAGATTCATATAGATTCCTTTCAATTAAACTACCGATTACTTTTGAAACAGGTAAACTGTTTTCCGTCATTAAAGGTTCCTCCATTAGACTATTTACAGTTTGCTCACTTAAATTGGATAAAGAATCATATAATTTTAAGGACAGATTTTGAACCATTTTATTTTCTATAAATTTACTGTACACTATTTTATATAATCATTAGCTAATATCAAATAGTCACTTTTTAATTGTTATTATAATATTGTAATAAGCATTGTAATTATGCATGCATGTAGTAGATGTTATATTCCTATAAAATCATTACAGATCAGAGCTTGGTTATCAGGGAAAAATAGATTTAGCTGTTAATACCTATTTCTAATTTGTTATGGTCGTGGTTTACAGATAGATTTTTTCATCATTTCCTTTAGTTTGAATATATTTTATAGTTATATGATATATAGTGTTTTTAACTGTCTTCTCTAATTTGCCATCGCTTTCTTTCATCATTGGCTGTTAAGTCATCTTTGACCTCTATAACCTTTTGAATATCAGGTTACACGAAATTAGTTAACTGCCCTAATGAGAAGAATATAGTAACAAATATTATACATAGATACAAAATTATTTTATTATTTCTCTTTTTTTTACGTTTTATCATTTTATTGTTTTACCTCTCTTTCCAATATCACTTAATGCTTCAACAATGAGATCAGTCAAGGTTATCTTATTATTTGTATATATTATAATATATAAAGAAAAAATTAATGAATTCTTTCTGTAAAAATATCAGTTGATACTGATAAATTAGCTAATGAGTCTCTTTCACCTTGTAGTTTTTTCTCAATGATCAGTTATTAAATATCATCTAGCCAATTTTAATAAAATTGTTAAAACAGATAAAGTATACTAAACATATGAGTGACATGATTGAGAATAATACTAAATCCTCAAATGACAAATCTTCTGATCTCATATCTTATTATTCTAATCTCAAAAATAAAATAAAAGAATATTTTACTAAAGTGGATGAAAATCTAATTTTAGATATTCTTAGAATACAAAGTAAACATCAAGATTGGATTGGTAGCACCACACTTGAAATACAATATGTTAATGACATAGATCTAAATAAAAAGAAAGAAAAATTGTATGATAAATACAATATGCTTCCTATAGAAAAGAATGACAGAACGTTACGTTTCAAAGCAAAAGGAATGTATCTACAAAATATTGAAGAATTACTTGATATAGATTCAGAAATAGTATTTATAAACGGTGAAGCAGAAGTTACAGAAGAAGATCAGTATCCTTCAACTCATTAAGCATTGAAACGCGAATAATATTTATCAAATATTGAAAATTATGCAATAAAGATATTATAAAGTAAAATATTTTTCTATAATATATAATGACCATAGATACAATGTATATAACAAATTCTATTGATATTTCCATCCTTTAGTTTAATTTAAGGTAAAGTCAATAAATTATGTATATCTACACAATTCTTATATATTGGATTAACTTTCGTATCTGTTTAAAGTCAGCAGATTATTAAGTCTTATAAAGAATTAGGTCTTAAACAAACTGTTGAGTATGAATATTAAATCCTGTACATATTCTCTAGTATTGAGTTCTATAATTACAGCACTTTTACATCCAATGATTATTATAGATAAAAAAGTATTCGGTATATTTCGTGACGAATATGAGCAAAATAAGAAATTTGGGAAGCACTATGTGCAAAAATTTGATAGTGATGGAAATTTTGTTACTAGCTGGGGAGTCAAAGGAACAGGTGAGGGTGATTTTTTACATTCACATGGTATTGTTGTAGATTCTCAGGGGTTTGTTTATGTTACCGATGAAGAGAAACATGATGTTCAAAAGTTTGATAGTAACGGAAGTTTTATTTTAAGCTGGGGCGCTCCAAAAGATGAAAATTTATTTTCAAAGAAGATTGAAGATGTGAATGTTGATAAAGATGGAAATGTCTTTGTTGTTGATTATGGCAATAGAAAAATCTTGAAATTCGATAATAACGGAACACTACTTTCAAGTTTTGGAGGGAAGGGTGAAGGAGAAGGTCAATTTAATAGACCATGGGGAATTGACTTTGATTCTGATAACAATATTTACGTAAGCGAACGAGGTAATCATAGAATTCAAAAATTTGATTCAGAAGGTAGTTTTATTACTACATGGGGTAAGCATGGTGAAGGAAATGGCGAATTTAGTCACTTACATGCAGTATCAACTGATTCTAAGGATAATGTATATGCAAATGATGAAGACCATGGCAATATACAAAAATTCACCAATAATGGAAAATTTGTTAAAAGTTGGGGTAAAGTTGGAAGTGAAGAGGGTCAATTTAAGGAACCTCATGGAATGGCATTTGATTCAAAAGATAATTTGTATGTAGTTGATACCCAAAATAACAGAATTCAAGTCTTTAGCTCAGATGGCAAATATATTAAAAGTATAGGGAAGAAAGGCACAGAACCTGGCGAATTTCTTCTGGTTCATGATATTGCAATTGATGATAAAGATAACATATATGTTGCTGATAGCCGTCATGCACATCCTAATAAAATAAGGGTAAATTAGTTGAATTGTTAAATTAACAAAAAGAGTAAGGTCCCAGTTCATTTATTATTCCTTCCCCCCTCCTTAGCACATACTAAGTCATATCATTGTGAAATAATACCTTCAATTCAACAATTATAATAATATATGATGTTTACCTTTAATATGCTACAAGTAAAGATTGGCAGAAATGTAGTTAATTTTGGTCTTATAATAGTGGATATGCAAAATGGTTTTGTAAGTAATGAAGGTTCGTATGATAAATTAGGGATGAACATAGAAAATTATCAAAAAACAATTCCGAAAATTAAGGAATTAATTAATTTTTGCAGAAAAGAGAACATTCCAATTTTTTATACAGAAGCAATACGTGAACCA
>DASUUM010000183.1:0-2913 GCA_036374075.1 Nitrososphaeraceae archaeon | reverse complement strand
TTATTGTTTATATATTAATAAGTGTAGTCAATTATTATGTATCCAAACATGGTTAATATTATTGAAGATCATCTAATAACATCATTTTTATAAATTTCCTTTTAACTTGTATTATAGATAATTAACATTATTCATCAAGTCCTATATAATATGCTTTATAGTATAATATACTCATTCTATTGGCATCCAACCAAAAATATGACATGTCATTGCCTTCTATTGTTATGAATATTCCTTAGAAGGCTATTGGCTTTTTCTCTAATTATACTAACAATTAACTTTGTTTGCTTTTTTTTATATATTTTAGAATGAAAATAAGAAATGCGCTTTGCAATAGTTATCTTCAATACTTATTGCTTTCTTTCATTTCTATAATTATTGGGTTACATAAAGAAAATAAAGTTATTTATGTTTGTTGTGGACGGAATTACTGTTTTATTCCTTCAGAATCAAGATATAGTTATAATTAATCAGGATTTTTTAGTTAATATTATAGAAAACAGTAATAGTAAAAAAAATAAAAATGTTAATATAATATAGTGCAAGTTGTATCCTGTTTATGTATCCAATAGGTAATTGTATTACTTTTCGCTTCTTTTTTGTATCCATTTCAATAATATTTGTTTTTCATATCTTTAATGATCTCGATATAAACTCTCAATACTTTGTAAATGTTAATGCATTGGAGATTGGTGATGATAATTATGTGAAAGAAAAAATAGATTTAAATTATATATTTGACTCTAGTGAATATTTTGAGGAAGATAACGTTCCTCAAAATAATAATATTAATAGTATAATTAACAATTATAACAATAATAGAAATAATAATAATAATCATCAATTAATATCACAACAACAATTGGAAGAACGACAAGTGGGACAACAACAAGGACAAGTTTATAATCAGATTAACAATAAAAAATATGAATTTACCAGTATTGAAAGTAAAAACAATGAAAATAATAATAATAACGATGATGATATAAAATCAGATGATTATGTTCCTTTTAATACAAGAATTAATTTACAGAATATAGAAAGAGAAGGATTCTTGAGGGTAGTAGGATATATTAATGGACAATCTTTCAAAGAAGATATTGAATTATCTGAATTGGATCCTGAAAAGAATAAGTTGAATATACAATTTAATGTATTAAAAGATACAGAAATTGTTTCACTTGGTACGGCAGATGAGTTTTTTGTATGTGCTTACCATATTCAAGATATTGGAAATGAATACAATTCAATACTATACTTTGACTGTAATGAGGCAGGAGTACAAGATTCAAATAGAAAAAATACAATTAGTGTGTTCAAACCAAGCTCTCTGGTATATAGCAAAAGCAAGGCATTTTATGATGAAAGAAAACTACAACAAGAAATACAACAACTACAAGGACAAGATAGTACAGTTAATAGACCAATAAATGAAAATAGTGAGAATAACAATGATGATGATAGAGTCTTATTAAAAATTATAGCTCCTTTATCTGACAGAAAAGATACAAAAGAACTAAAAATTGCTGCAATGGTAAGAGGTCAGATACAGACAGCGACAATAAAAGACGTTCAAAAAGAATTAGATAAAAGTAAAGATAATACAATTACACGAACATTTACATTTGATAGAAATACAGATATTGG
Organism: Nitrososphaeraceae archaeon; assembly: GCA_036374075.1. Classification (GTDB taxonomy): domain Archaea; phylum Thermoproteota; class Nitrososphaeria; order Nitrososphaerales; family Nitrososphaeraceae; genus TH1177. The sequence goes on along the minus strand of DASUUM010000183.1, from coordinate 1,266 downwards.
TCAGATTCAACTTGGAGATAGATTTCATGCTTGTGTATCAAGTGATGATTTGAATCCGCCAGAAGGAACAGAGTGTGAAAAAAGACTAGTAAAAAAGTTTAATAGCCCAAATCCACTTCCTGCAAGATAACAACCACAAAGTTTTAGAATAATATTCTATCTCTTTTAACAATACTTATTTTTTTTATAAAAGAACAAGAATAGTTTTATCAACTTTTTAAATTAGATGTATTTGCTAATAAAACCAGAAGAAGAAAAATGAATGGAATTATCTACTATTATTTTTATTATTTTTTTATAAATCAATTTACATCTAGATCTATCAATGTTTTTCTAATGGTTTTGTTGTTACTTGTGCCATTACAATATGTGATAGTCAATCAGTCAGTTAATGGACAGATTGAAGATGAGGATATTAATAATAACAATGATGATAATGAGAATAATAATAATAATAATAATTCTCCTATGATTAAGCCAGATGTACATGTTACAATAGATGGAACCATTGGAGATGATAGAATTAAGGGTGGTAATGGGAATGACAAGATAGATGGAGTAGAAGGAAATGACATACTATATGGCGGAGAAGGAGACGATGAAATAGATGGTGGAGAAGGTGATGATGAGATACATGGAGAAGATGGGGATGACCAATTACAAGGAGGAGAAGGAGATGACAAGTTATATGGTGGAAGAGGAGACGATGAGATTGATGGTGAGGATGATGATGATTACTTGAGGGGAGGAGCAGGAAATGACGAGATGGATGGTGGAAAAGGTAATGATACACTATACGGTGGTCCAGGTGATAATGAACTTGATGGAGGAGATGGAAATGATGTTTTGAATGGTGAAAGAGGAAATGATGAGATCAAAGGAGGAAAAGGAAATGACAAGTTATATGGTGGAAGAGGAGACGATGAGCTGGAAGGAGAAGACGGGGATGATGAGTTGGATGGAGGAGAAGGAAGTGATATACTAACTGGAGGAAATGGTGGTGACACATTTATCTGTGATTTAACAGATACAATTACAGATTTTAATTCTGCAGAAGGTGATGAAAAAATAGGTCAATGTTCAGTAGTAGATGAAGTAGATGAAGCCTTGGGAGAAGAAAAACCTGATATACAAAACCCACCATCGTCTATTAATCCAATTTTCTCATAAGCATGGTTTCTTTACAAAATATTGTATTTTATTTTTAGCCACTTTCTACCGATATAATAAAAATATCATGATAAATAAACGGGTAAAGATCTGTAT
>DASUUM010000182.1:0-4844 GCA_036374075.1 Nitrososphaeraceae archaeon | reverse complement strand
CTTATTTGCAGCAAGAATTGGTATGGCTTTTACTTTCTGTTGGCCAGGCATTAACAAAATAAACAATTCTGAAAGCAGTAATTTTGGACAATGGTTATTAAATTCTATTGGCTTTGACCCAACAACGGCTATACAAATAGTTTCTGCCATGGGGACACTTGAGGTACTTTTTGGAATTTTTATAGGTGTAGGATTGCTTACACGACCATCAGCAATTTTTATGATTATAATTCTAGTAGGTGCCCAAGCCATATTTGGTTTTATTTATACACAAGGTCCAGCTATATGGAAAGATCCAGGACTCATAGGACTTGCCATTTTATTATTATTATCGGGTGCAGGAAAATTTAGTATAGACTATTTGATTTCAAAGAGAAATAAAATATATCAACGTAATTAATATTCTCAATTTTTTTTATTAAATTAAATTAATAGTCCATTCAACATCTTTCAATTTTGGTTGAAATTCGAGATTATTATTATCTATAAAATTTAGTTTTGAGGAAGAAAATTGTGAAATTTAGAGGATTCATATGTGCTTGGTTCCATTTTTGTAAATGATTTACATTTGATGTAAATCTATAGTAACTTTTCAAAGTTTGATATTAAAAGTAACTATATGAATCCATTTATACAATGGCGCCAGTGGGATGTGAAACAAATTTGATACAAATTTTGGTCCTTCTATAAAATATGTTTTGTCTTTTTTCTATTATCCGAATTTTGGTATGTTAAAGAACCATACGATATTATTGTTCATTTAAATTACAATTCCTTTATGGTGTGTAAGAATTATTAATTCATACATATAGAATTAATTTGATCCTTGATATGCAAAAGTTCAAAAGAATGCGATTATAAGTTGAGAAAACTATAAGAGATGTAGTTTAACCAATTCACAAAATTCTATCTCAATTTCTATAATGGATAATGAATAATTAAATAAATTCATCTTTGATTACAAAGAATATTTCTATTTATTGTTTTTCCTCAAAAACTAAAATTCTTATTCAAATAAAAAATCCTTTGCCTCAAAAAAACCAGCCAATTCTTTTGATAATTGGTCACAAAATATACCTAAAATCTCAAAATCAATATGAGTTAGCTTTTTTTTACTAAACATTGCCAAAACTGCAACTGATTTTCCTTTGTAAATCAATGGATATGCTGCAAAAGACTTGAGATTTTCTCTTTTTGCCCAATCAGGATGTTTTATTCTAGGATCATTTACAACATCATTCGTAACAACTGCTTTTTTTGTTTTTACTGCAGGACCAATTTTTAATGAATTAATTGATACTTTTGAAAATTCTCCCTTTATTCCAGTATACATACCTGCAGAAAATTTTAAAATTAGGTATTTTTGATTCTTATCAACAAACCACACTCTGGCAAATGCTGCATCAAAATATTTTACCAAACTTTCTACAATTGCTTGTAGTCTGTCATTAAGAGTATTGTATTTTCTAACAGAATTTAGAATTAGAAATACTTTTTCTTTTTTCTCTTTAATTCCTTCCTCATCGTAAAATGAATATGGTGCAGATTTAATCATTTTAGATTCATATGATCTAAAATCAGAAATTAATGAGGAAAATCTATTTACAAAATTATCAATTTCCAATTCATATTGCTCTACTGAATCAAAAATAAAATTACAAATCCAATCATAATCACCACTTAATCTATTGGAATATAAACAAAATGATGATTGGTTCACATAATCAGTTAATTGTTTGATTTTTTCCTGTGATGATTTTCCATACTTGAATTTTAATAGAACAGTACGATTAATTTTTTCTGAGACTATATTAGGATTTAGAATTGCTGAATATCCTAAAATTATATTATTTTTTTCTAATTTTTTTATTCTATGTCTTACTCCTCTATCTGTAATAGTATGTCCAGTGTCTTGAAGAATTTTTCGCAGATTTTGTGATGATAATCTAGCATTCTTTCCTAGATTACCTAAGATTATTTTATCTGCTCTGTCAAGCATAATTTCTCTATGAATTACAAGATAATATCTATTTCCAAGTTGGACATTAATATTACTAGTTAATGATGATTGAAGTATAAAATCTAGTCCATATTGGACAAAATCTTAAAAAAGATCTTTCCAACATACCTATATTTTTTTTCTAATATAATAGATCTATGAATAAACACCAAATCAAATATATGATCGAATACAAAACTGTCAAAATAGATGGACTGGACATTTTTTATAGAGAAGCCGGTCCAAAGAATGCCCCAACAATTTTGTTGTTGCATGGTTTTCCAACATCATCACACATGTTCCGCAATCTAATACAAAAACTGTCTGATGAATTCCATCTCGTAGCACCAGATTATCCGGGATATGGAAACAGCTCAATGCCATTAGTCGATAAGTTTGATTATACTTTTGAAAACATGGCCAAAATTATTTTTGACTTTACAGAAACAATTGGATTGGAAAAATACAGTCTTTACATGATGGATTATGGTGCACCAATTGGATTTAGATTATTTTCAATGGAGCCAGAAAAAGTACAAGCATTCATTATACAAAATGGAAATGCATATGATGAAGGTCTAGGGGAATTTTGGAATCCTATAAAAAATTGGTGGAATAATAAAACTCTTGAAAATGAAAAGAAACTTCACTATCTGGTGACAGAAGAGACAACAAAGTGGCAATATATTAACGGTACAAGAAATCCTCAATCAATCAGTCCTGACAATTGGATAATCGATCAGACTAGATTGAACAGTCCTGGAAATGTTGCAATTCAACTAGCAATGCTTTATGATTATAAAACTAATCTACTACTATATTCACAATGGCAAAAGAATTTTAGAAAGTATCAGCCTCCTACCTTAATTGTATGGGGTAAAAACGACTACATCTTCCCAGAATCAGGAGCACATCCATACAAAGGAGACCTAAAAGATATAGAGATATATATTCTTGATACTGGTCACTTTGCTTTAGAAGAAGATTGTGACGTAATTGCTGAGAAGATTTCTGAATTCTTTTCTTCTAGATCGAAAATACAACCAGAAGTTAAGGCTATTAAAGCATAATGTATGACCCAATATCAAAAATCATATCATATTGACTGTTATTGAATTCTTAGTTCCTACTTATCTATTTTTTTAAAAATTTAAAGTATTAATGAGATATCATTTTTAATAATTCAGTATATTGAGCTTTGAATCTATTTCTCCAAAAATATTGGCTTTAATCTTTGCTATTGCAGCAGTTGTGATAATATTTGCTTTATTGGGATCATCAGCAAGGAACCTTTTAAGTGGAAGTATAACAGACGAAGCAATATATTATCAATAATAATGAAATGTAAGATCCAATCCATCAGGATTATATCGTATAAAAAATATACTTTACAAAATATTCTTACGCTATTAAGACAAATGTGGGAAAATCTTTGTTATTTCTTTTTTAACATCTCTTGGCATATTTGGATCTTCAATTATCTTGTGAAGATCTTTTCTATCAATAGATAGTCCTTTCTCGCTAATTTTATAAAACCATTTGATATCGATTGGACTTAATATGACATTTGATTTATTGCATCCTCTCATTCCACATGTATTCAGGTCATCCTTGCTGAAACTTATATGACCTCCTTGACATTCATAAATCATTTACCAGATTTACAACACTACTATCATAAAAAAGATCTAAATTAAATTAGGATCTCTTCCCCCATCTTCAATATAGTTTGTACAAGTATTTGGGTAACCAATGACAAGGCTACAAGAAAAAGGGGAGAAGAATCTTATAATCCTGTTACAAGTTAGTGGGCCATAGTTAATTGTATAGGGGTGTATTAACTATAATCCCAATTATCTAATCGATAATCAATACACAGTATTGATTATTGGATGGACTATATTTTCATAGTTCCATTTGTTAGGAGGCAGTAGAGTGTATTTTATATATGCATTATTTTTAATAAATAATTTTTATACTAGATGATATAACTTATGTAGAATACAAATTATTCAAAGTTGATATCTGTTTGGTCATAAATCTAGTAATAAAATTAAGACAATAAAAATCGTAAGGACAGATATGAATGATAGGAATTTTTGTATATTTTTACTCATTAATTTGTTTGAATTTCTTAATTTTTAGGTTTATCATCTGTTTAAATGAATATATTGTTACTAATAAAATCATACATTACTGGTAGAACATAAGGTTGATTATTCTGAGGATCAATAATTGCTAGTCTGGCTAATTTAACGTTTAGTCTATCTATTATTAATCTGCCAAAATATAATATCAAAATATTTATATGCTATGGGGCCAGTGGAATGTGAAACAAATTTGACCTAATTTGTGGTCCCTTTCTTTAAATTTTATACAATTATTCAAAATTTAATACTTAGTCAATCGTTTTAGATAAAATGAAAATAACAATAATTAAAATATAGAAATATCTTCTGCTATTTTTAAAGATTTAAAGAATAAATTTAGATTAAGAAGATGATCTAAATATCTCATGCCATCTAATACAGTTAAATATATTAGTTGAATTTATTGTGGAGCTAAATTTACTTTTATAAAATCAGATGATATACATACAAAAGCTAATAAAAATAGAACTAAGAGAGATGATATGTATATTAAGAAGAGTTATATAATCTGAACCCTCTATAATAAAGACAATTTGTCAAATCCTAAACATTTTAGCAAAGAAGACGCCAGAAGAATAGGCGAGGTACTCGGGATCGACTGGAGTAAATTCGACGTAGAGCAGTTTAGAATGGGTTTAGATGTGGAATTAGAACATGGAATAAGAGACGAACACACGAATGTTACTCATGACGAC
>DASUUM010000181.1:0-3482 GCA_036374075.1 Nitrososphaeraceae archaeon | reverse complement strand
TAATCTCTCTTGCATAGCGTTTATGACTTTACATTTACAGTTGTTGCACATATCGTGATCTGTCTCTACGACCTCCATCTCAAGGTCTACTGGACCAGTACAGGTAAATATTTTCATACTATTCTTATAGTAGATTTCTTAATAAATAAATCATTCAATAATGCCCCCTTACATTCCATAGTATTATAATGAACAAAGTAGCAACCACATTAGGAATAACTGTACTTTTAGCAACTATTATTGTAGATTGATAAAATTATTAATAAACAAACAAACAAAATATCTTAATAAAGAGGATATAGTAAAAATGAGTCATGTCAACAACTGAAACTATAGGATGTCCATTTTGTAGTAATGCTAATGAAGTAACTTCTCCCGATCCTGAGTATAAAAAAGTATCTAACACAGACAAACAAGGTGCTAAATCATCGAAATATGTTTGCAATAGTTGTAATCAAGAAAATGTAATTTACTGGACAAAAGAATAATCATTAACTTTTAAAATAACTTAATCTTTGAATACTTTTATTTGATATCTTGTAATGTAAATATCATATTGTTTTCGAAGGTCACAATATTGTTAACAATACTAACCTAAAATAAAACTCAAATTTTAATAATTCATCTTTAAAAGTTGAAACCATAACCAACTATTATTGGGATCTAAACAAAAATAGAAGGCTATGGTTGGCTGCTATGGACATTTTCTCTTGACAGATTAATGTAATATATTATATGTCCAATATAATATTTAATAATTTAACAAGAAATTGAGATATCATATAGTTAATTAATTGTCATAGTCGAATAGATGAATTCTGGCTGAGATTATTGTTCCGACTATGACAATGACTTGCAATGGTTTTGTTTGCCTATGGTATGACAAGTAATATTAAAAAGGATATTTATAAATTCTTGAAATCTTATATGTTTTGAAGTTTATTGATCTTATTATTCAGCAACAATAACCTATTATATAGTTTTAAATGCTCAAGAACAAACACTAATCATATACATGTTTTATGACTAGTATATTAAAACTAAGAGAACTAATGATATTTATGCATCATCACAATGAGGAAGATGCATGGTGGAATAATATTCCTTATGAAATTGAATGTAAAGGAGAAATAGAATGCTATGATAAAATAAATGAATTTCATCCTAAATATCCCCTTATAATTTATAATTATGCTAGAAGATACAAACAAAGGTTAAAGAAGATTGTATCAATAATTAAAATGAAATCACTAAGAGATATCAACTAATCTTATACCTTTGGATAATTAATTTATCTTTCACTACATCTATCAAGATCTAGCAATAACCTTCCTGTATCACATGAGTGTTCCTATAAATTAAAATGATATTAAATAGAAGTTTAAGCCATTGCCCAAAGTACGTTAAATGTCTTCTTACACTTTTCGATAAATATTGTTGAACAATAAAAATATTAAATTCGATTCAATTGAAATGCTTACTCAAACACCAACCGGTCTCTTAGTATGGAATAGTTTCTTTGATACCTTACACCAGACTAATGATTGGTTTAAGCATGGAATGCGCTGCAGAAACATCAAATAAGAATTGCTTTAAAATCCCTTTTTGGTCCGTCTTCTTTGGTTGTGATGTGTTGAAATTAATATGCTAACAATATCGCTAGAGTAATAGATTAATTATTTTACTGCCATAGCCTTCCTATACAATAGGGAGCAAGCAAGCAGTAATGGTATTGGTTGAAGGCCATGGCTTGATGGAGTGATTGGACTACAACTACTATTTTGTTGATAGTAGTGATATATTATACACTCTAGAACCTGATAAATTTGGTTTTTATAACATACGAAATAAGAAATTGAAAGATGGAAGAACTAAACTCCATGAGAAATTAAGAGAATTAAGTGAGTATAGGAAAAAAGAAATACTTGATATCATAAATTCCTATACTATTCATTATGATGGAATTCTCATTCAGACTTTATCTAAATTATTGAATCTTCACAGGAAATCAATTACTCCTTATATCAAAAGTTTAACATCTCAAGGAAAAATCAAGAGAAGCGAGAAAAATGGTAAATTAATTGCTACTTTTGATGTATTCAAAGATCCTATTATAAATGCAGAGATTTTTGGATATTATTTTAAAACAAAACTACTCAACAATAATAAAAGTACTAAAAATACTATCATATTAAACCCTAATACAGAATATTGGTTTAACAATAAAAATGGTGAAATTAATTATTTTACTTTTAGTAATGAATTGTTTGAACCTAAATTCTCAGAAAATGATGTTTTAGAAAAAATGCTTTTTGAGTTTTCAAATAGAATAGGATCTTTTATTACTTATTTAATTATATATGCCATGAATCAAGACAATTATAATTATAATAATAATTTAAATTCGTTATCTGATAAAGATAAAGACGAAATAGTTAAGGAAGTCATCAAAAAAGGTATCTTATCTATTATTCCAATTTTATCTAGATCTTTCAAGGATATGTATGATAAAAGGACGGGAAAATATCCATATTTCAAAGATATTAAAACTAAAAGAGAATATTTGATGCAATCGCCAAAATTTTTATTTCAAGATAAAGAATCAATTCTGGAATTACTTAAGGCATTTACTAAACTATATCAATTAATGAGTTTTGAATTTGAAAAAATTATGCCTGAACCAAATAGATATTTATTTAAAGATGTCTTAATGGAAGAACCTTCCGGCATTGAAGGATATAAAAAATATATGAAAGAATTCTATGAATCGTTAAGAAAACAAGAAGCCTGTAAACATGAATATGAAAAGAAATCTCAAACTGCTCATTATCAATGCAAACTTTGTAATCATATAAAGAAATCTAAGAAATTAAAAGAAAGTTATAAAACATCTGATTAGTATATATTTTTAGAAGATTGTCCATTCTTCATTTTAATCCATATTTCTTTTATATAATGACTAATTAGAAAATTACTGTTTCTTATTATTGCAGTTAGAAGGAATTACTTTTCCAACAGCCTTATGGTTTATTTCTGGCTTTAATTCTATTCCTTTAACTATCTTATTCATTCCATCATCTCTTTCAGAAGTAGTAGCAGTAATGATCTTATTTTCTGGATCTGCTAATAATGCTCTATTTACTGTATCAGAAAGAAAATTGATTGATTCCTGCAGCGCTTTGATTTGTCCATCCTTTTCTTTATTCTGTTCTAGCATTTCTTGTAGTTTGCCTTTGATAACATACTCAGCATCTTCATTCTTTGTCTTTAGTTCTTGGACCTGTTTTGATAATCTATTCTCATCGTTGATTGTTAGATCGTCTACTACTTTGAGATATTCATTTAATAGTTTATCATTAGTAGGCCTATAATACGATTTTTCTAAACCCAAAGACTGTTTATGACCCATCAACAATTCTTTTGATACAATGTTCATGTCTGATTCAATGCATATAGTATTGAAAAATTTACGGAATCCATGA
>DASUUM010000180.1:0-2615 GCA_036374075.1 Nitrososphaeraceae archaeon | reverse complement strand
AAACAAATTTGACATAAATTTTGGACCCAAATCTTTCTATAGATTGAATCTTATATCAATAGAATCAAATACCTTGGATAATAATTGAAATAGTTTATTTTAGATATTTTAGAAACTCTTCTTGTGTAGTTTTGGCTTGTTCTATTATAGACTTCATGGCACATACTTTAGAATCATGTTTTGGTACAGTTAAGCGTCTGACTTCTGGATTTTTTAGTTGTATATGACTTCCATTTTGTCTTTCAATAAAAAAGCCATAATGTTTAGTTAATACTTTCAATATTTGTCTATAATTATTGTTTTTGTAAGCTCAATGGAATAAATCTTATTTGTGATAATAAAAATTTACAATTTAAAATTATTTATACTTCTATTAATAGTAACTTTTTCTTTTGTATATCATCTTCTTTGATAGATTCTAAAATTAAAGAAATAGCATCTTTCATATTTTCTTTGAATCTAAATAAGAATAAATATTATCATTAGATGATATAAGAAAATGGTATAAAGGATTTATAATTTTTGTCATAATAATTATACAAATTCACTTTTTTTAAACAACAATCTAAATCATTTATAAATTGTATATCTACTGAATTAAAAGTTTGTACCATATTTATGCCTTATAACCTATTAAAAGATCTATTTCAAGTCATTTCCGATATCAGTTTACATCTACAAATCCTATTTCCCTAAACCATCTTAATTATATTTTAATTGTTAGGAACTTATTAGTTTGATCCTCTTTCTTTGATGTATAACCTATGGCATTAAGAAAAGTAATATAAAGTTCAAGTAATGGTGATGCCACATGTTCAAGGTTACAGAAAACTCCAGTTTGAATATTTAAATGGGTTACGCAACAGAGTACTACAGAATATAACCGATAACAAGAGTTATAAAATATAAATCACAAAATAAGAAGATGTTAAAAAGAAATCATAGTGAAACATGGCAAAGTTTAAAACATAAAGTACTGTTGCCTGCATTTTTTGTAACTTTAACAATAATCATATCATTGACAAATTTTACAGTTAATACAAATGCCCAAGAAGATAAAGAAAAAAACATAGAAATTGTAGAAAGTTTTCTAACAAAAGCATATGATGAAAAAGATCCTAAAAATGCCGTAAAAGAATACATATCTGAAGATTTTATTTCTAGTTTTACAATAGATAAGATCGAGTTAGAAGAGATGCTAATTGAAATTCAACAAGGTATACCAGATCTTGTAAGAACTAGTGAACCTCCGGTTGCAGATAAAGATGGTAAATTTGTCGTGGTTTTCAGCAAATGGAATAGCAGTTCAGGAGATGGAGAAACTGTCGAGCTTTTTGACGTACAAAATGGTAAAATAGTAGAACATGCAATGGTAGGACAATATTCAGAAGAACTAAAAACAAAGTTTAAAGAGTTTCAATCTCAAAGTAATAATACTTCTACTAATTCCAATTAATATTATTCATTTTTTATAGTATATCAAAAAGAACAAATTTTCATATTTCAAAAAAATAATCTTAAATGGGTTACTTTTTTCATGATATTTATTTTAACTTATTTCCATTCCCAAATTTTACCATTAGATTACTTCAATTCCATTTATAATACCAATGCCTGTAATGGTAGTCTCTATTGTTAGACCCTCTGTGTCTAAAACTCTATATCCAGATTTCTTACCTTTTTGTTCATAAATTTTATCCTCTAACATTATAATCATTTGATAGCAGTTTTATATAGATATGAACCGATTCTAGAATTTGATATAGTTCTTTTACTAAATTTTTCATTCATATACTATCTAAGAAATGAATTTAATTTATATAAATTAGTCTTAAGGATAACATTCTTTATTACGTTGATATACTAACAGCAATTTATTATTTGTATTATTCTGCTTTTTATTCACCATTTTATTTACTTATGAAAATGTAACATATCATTCAATGACATATGCATCATTTTGTTGTTATAATACTTAATGATTTGCTCATGTCTTGAATCATAGTATCTACTTCTTCTATATGTATATATCTCAACCATTTTTTCAATGTAATATGTCTTTGAATTAAACTATATCATATTCTTTCATATAGTCTAGTCACTTTCCTCGAAATCATAAAAAAATAGAGAAGAATTAGAATATATCTCTAATCAGATAGAGCCTGGTTCAGAACCCAAGGTATTTAGTCTCTATATAGGTAACAAAGTAATTTGGGTTATAGCCTTCATTTAAGGTATTACTAAGAAGCACTTTGGGGGCATAAACAGATCCATGTTGGTGTATTTTTAATCTTAACCATTTCCTAATAGACTCAAAATTACCTTTCTTGATATCTTCCTCGTAGCCATCTAGATCTTTTCGCATCTTTGAAGCAATTATCGCTGAAACCAAGTTTCCCAAAGTATAAGTTGGAAAATAGCCAAAGAGGCCACTGCTCCAATGTGTATCTTGAAGCACTCCCTGTGAATCTTTGGTTGGTCTCACTCCAAGCAGCTGCTCCATTCTATCGTTCCAGAATTCAGGGATCTCAGAGACGCTGAGCTCATCTCCAAATATTTTTTTCTCTATCTCATATCTTATTGCTATATGTAAATTGTAAGTAACCTCATCGGCG
>DASUUM010000179.1:0-5055 GCA_036374075.1 Nitrososphaeraceae archaeon | reverse complement strand
TGATGATGGAAAATGGGGAATTAATTCTGAAAAAGCAAAAATGGATGAATGTGGAGCAATAACTAAAGGAGCAATTATATCATGGGGCTCTCCCAAGATAATTTTAAAGACAAATAACCTTAATTTTGATATATATGATATTGAAGTAAGGGAAATTATTCCTTCTTGAAAAGAGATAATATTGTAACATATGAGTTCATTTTTAATGAAACTTAATTCTGTATTGTAACATATCATATTGTTAATTGAATCCATAGCATCATTCAAAGTTTGTTTTATTGGATTAATTTCCCTTAATTTGAAAATTTTTCATATTATATCCTCTAGTGCTCAAGTAATCTTCTTTAGTTTGATCAGTGTTACATCTTTGGCATCTCATTTATATCACGGTTTCCGATCATTTTAATAATATTTATTACCTTCTTCCTTCTCATTCTCATTGAACTATAGGTTAGTTTATCATATCTTGTTAAGATACATGCTTTTTTTCTGCTTCACTATATACTTGTAATTATAATTTTTTTACATTCTGAAAAAATAGTTATGTTATAAATATTTAATTATTAAAACTACCTCTTAAAATACAATAAACTTATTATTTTAGATTGCTATAGATTATTATGGGATCAGTATTTAGGCCAAAAGATTTCAGAAGTGGATACAATAAAGTTATCGATAATTCTTTAAAGGATCTCCGTCCTGATACTAAAGATGATGTCTATAAATTATTGAATGAATGGGAAGGTCAAACTTCAAAGGAAAAACTAATGAAAATAATTGGTCCAGAAAGAATGGAAAAGTTATTGAATGAGATTAAAAATCGAGATAATTTGACTGAAAATGAGAAAGAGGATCTGAAAAATATATTCAAGGATTCTTTAACCTTTGATTAAGGAAATATCTTGATGTTTATACTTGACCATAGAAAGAAATGATTAGACCATTACCTTAAATTTTACTTTTATTTTATTTTTTATAATCTCAATGAACTAAATTTCGTCTATCTTCGCTAATTTGCATATATTATAAGTATTTGATATAATTTATTATATTCTACTTTTCATAATGAATATTCATATTCTTTAATAGTTGTTTTCTCCTCGTTCAGAATAACTTGAATAGCATTTTCCTTTCTTTATATGGACTTTCTGAATTATATCCTATTTTTAGTTCAATTAGTTAATATTATTTTACAATAAAATAACAAAAACTTTGAAAATATTTCTGTTTTTTTATTAACTGATGTCAATACTAGCCTATAATATTTTCTTTTATTAAGGGTTGTTATGAACAATCAGGATTTAAATTGCATCATGTTTGATGATGCAATTTGATAGATGAATTATTATAAATTAATTGTGACGATTTTTAATGGTATTATCATAATAATATCTATTGCCTATAATACTTTTCTTACAACTATTAATAAATTTAAAATATATTATTCATCATGGCAAATATCATAAATAACACAGACCTTAATAAAATCCAAAATACTATTGACAATGGAAAAAAGGATAGACAATTCTTACGTAAACCAGTCAAACTGCAAGGAGAATGGAATCTTGACTCAAAATATGGATATCAATTTAAAACAGAACTAACATATGAGAAAGGAAAACAGTCTATCGAAATAGACTCACCATCATTTTTAGGAGGAAATGGCAACAGAGTAGGACCAATGGGATACTGTATTGCAGGAATTACTTCCTGTTTTATTGCTACATTTGTAAGCGTTGCATCAAGTCAAGGAATAGTATTTAACAAATTAAACGTAAATGCAGAATGCAACATTAATTTTGCAAAAACTTTTGATATTGCAGATGAACCTATTACAGAAAGTATTAATTTTTATATTGATGCTAAAAGTGAAGACATGAAGATGGATAAACAAAAACTTCAAGAATTAGTAAGGATGGCAGAAGAGCGATGTCCTGCTATTTACAGTATGTCTCATGTAATAAAAGTCAATGCAGAGGTAAAATAAATAAATAAATAAAAAGAAAGATTAAATGTTAAACTAAAAGGTAAATAACAAAATAAGTTTCAAAGTATATACAGATTATGTCAATAACATTCTATAAAGTCTTTAAAAGGCATATGCCCTTCGAGCCTGCATTAAATCATATCTATGAAATATATTTGATAAAGAATAATAATCATATGTTTTAATTTTAGTTGAAGGAAGCTGTAATCTTTGATATGGATGGTGTATTAGTCAATTCTATGCCATTTCATTATAAAGCTATGAGTATTGCACTTAAAGAAATAACAAACATTGATTTAGATAAAAGAACTTTTTATTTGCTTGAAGGTATGCCTGTTGCAGAAATGGCATTAGAAATACTCAGACTTAACGGTTACAGAATTAATAAATGCGATTTACAATGTATTGGAGAAAAGATTGCGCAAAGAAAAAAAATGATATTTAAAAAAATGAATGTAATTCCAAAATCTTATGACAAAGTAAAGGAGTTGATAAATAACGAATTAAATAATTGCTTAAAAGCCATTGTAAGCGGTTCTTCTAAGAACGAAGTTGAAACGATTATTGATAAAAATTTTGGAAAAGATAAATTTAATGTAATAATTAATGGTGATGACTTTGAAGGTAGAGGTAAACCTGATCCTGCTCCATTTAAATCAGCAATAAATAAACTAAATATCAAATATTCTTCTAATCATATAATAATAGTCGAAAATGCGCCATTAGGAATCATGGCAGCAAATGCAGCAAATATTCCATCTATTGTTATATTAAATAACTCACCTCTTGATGCATTGGACTTTACAGGTCTAATTTCAAAAGATAAAATATTCAAAGACATTAAATCAGCAAGAGATTATTTAGTAAACTGGTATTATTCTCACAATTAAATGTGTATACATATAAGAGATTTATATATTGGATTATCTAGGTTGGATAGAAACCATATTGCATAATCCTCTTTACATATTTGTGCATATTATAAGCAATACATCTGAATATGAGTTTTCTGTTTTTTGTTCTTAATCTTGATCTAAATAGTATGTAATCTTTTAAATTTGTCTTTTAATTAGTCAAATTCTTCTTTTTTGTATCTATTAAGATATCTGTAGTAACTTATTCTAGGTATGTATACAGTTTACTCTAAATATATAGATATTATCATTATAAGCTCTAGCCGTAAGTCTACTAAGTCTACTACGTTTTGAAGGCATAGATTTTAGTACAATCTATTTATCATTCAGGATCATACATTTTAGCAATATTCACATTAGTAATAATGGACTTGTGTCTAAATTATTCCCAATGGAGTATCACGATTAGGTAAAGGAAATGTGCTGTCAATTGTCATAATATCTTTATCAGTCAGTTTCCAGCCCATACCTCCGCTATTCTCTTTAACTCGTTCTGGATTAATAGTCTTTGGAATTGTGAAAAGACATGGATCTCGTGTAAGAAAATTAAGTGCAACTTGTCTAGGAGTACAATTATGTAGTTTAGCAATTTCTGCTAACACTTTACCTCCACGACTTTGGTAAGATGGAAAACTTCCATGTCCAAATGGAGCATATCCTACTACAGCTATTTCTCTCTCTTTACAATATGGAAGTAAGCGTTTCTCAATTCCACGATCACCTAAATGATAAAGTACTTGATTACATGCAATTTGCTCATTTTTAAGTGTCTGTTCAGCTTCCTTTATCTCTTCCAAGTCAAAATTGCTGACACCAATAAATCGTATCAAACCTTCAGACACAAGCTTTTCCATTGCACGCATTGTTTCACTAATAGGATATCTACTAGGCCAATGAAGTAAGTACAAGTCAAGCCAGTTTGTCTTTAGCCGTCTTAAGCTCATTTTACAAGCCTTTATAGTTCCTTCATAAGAGGCGTTAGAAGGTAGGACTTTACTAGTCAAGAATACTTGGTCTCGTCGCTCAGCAATGGCTTCAGCTACTAATTCTTCTGCACGTCCATGTCCATACATTTCTGCTGTGTCAATATGAGACATCCCTAGATCCAAGCCTAACCTTAGCGTTTTTACTGCTTGTGATTCAGTATCATGATCACCTTCGATCATCCATGTACCTTGGCCGATCAGAGGAACTTTAACACTGGTCCAGCCAAATTTTCGTTTGAGTAAATTTCTATCCAACGATATATCCATTAATAATGCAGTATTTAGACAATGCTATATAAGATGTAAAACAATTTAAAGTGAAAATTAAAGTATCATAGATCTATAAGTGATCTCATTTTCAGCCTACTAGTCGACAACGGAAAAAAAATCAATAGAATACCCTTAATAGAACAAATTATACAAAGCCATCAATACATATTTATTTTATTATTTATATGGCTTACGTTATCATTATGTCATTTGGCATAGTTGTAAATTGCAACCTGTTGGTTATAGTCAATTGTAGTATAGATGTTATTACAATTTTAGGTTGTTGTAAGTAAATTTTCTCAAATTCCTTAATATTATGATTTAAAATCTTTTCTGTTCACTACTAGTGAATATCTATAATTATTAAATAAGTTGTAAAATAGAATATTCTATGAGTTCTACTGATATTGATTGGAATGATGTTATTAAAAAAGAAGTAAGAGGAATTAATGATGAGGATTTAGGTGAAGTTAAAGAGGTTAAAAGTAATTATGTACTAGTTCAAAGAGGGATAATTGATAAGGAAAAATTCTACATTCCAAAAGATCAAGCGGAAAGTTATGATGGTAATGTCTTAAAATTTAGACTTTCCGAATCAGATTTGAGTAAATATCAAAATGAGCCATCTTTTCAAGAGGATGAAATGAGTATTAACAAAATAGAAGAAGAAGAAATAACAGTTCAAGATGCAGATTTTAAAAACAAGGCACAAGCAGTAAAAAATAAAGAAGTAATTGATAACGAATCATATAATGCTGACTATAATTCTGAAGATATTATTAAAAAAGAAGCAAGAGGATTAGGTGATGATACTGATTTTGGTGAAGTTCAAGAAATTTTAGGAGAATATATAATAACACAAAAAGGTAATGTGGCCAAAGATAGATTCTATATTCCA
>DASUUM010000178.1:0-4158 GCA_036374075.1 Nitrososphaeraceae archaeon | reverse complement strand
TTTTCCGCCATGTCCAGAATAACTTAATAAAAAAATATCACCAGATTCAAGTTTTTTAGCAGCTTTACTAATCCCATTTTCAACATTTTCAGATGTTGCAGTTTTTGTAAGTAACTTTTGTACTTCAAATCCTTTAGATTTTGCAATATCGGTCATATCTTCTGCATCATACTCACATGCACTTAGTTGTCCATCCCATCCTGCATAATGAGTAGGATCTACAAAATTTAATCCAATAGTTAGTGCTAAACCTTTAACCACATAATGACTAAAGTTTATTTTTATATAACCTTTTTTGTTTCATTACTCATCTAATAATGTAGATGATGATCAATATAATACAATTTAAAACTTTAAAAGTTTAGCGAATAAGTTCCTATTAATTTAACAAACTATTTAAAAGTTATCTAGAAAATGATTTACAAAAATCTTTGTTGAGTAGGTTGATGATATGTTTAATATACTACTGTTTCATTTGAGTCTTTTTCTCCTCATTTTACAACTATTTTGCATTTAGTACATCACATTGTTAATATCAGAAAGTACATCGGAGACGGATTCATTCATTACTGCATCCCTGCTGGTTGGTGATATTAATACGTCTTCCTGTAACAATGTTTGAATATTATTATGAAAACTAGCTAAGTTATTTGCTACTACTTCCAACTCTATTTATTGGTAGGTAAGTTCTGTTCCTATTTTTTCCATCAAAGTATCATACATGACTATAATTAACAAAATTCAAAAATTATATTCAAATATAGTCTGTATTTATCTCAAATTATCCAGAGTTTATTTAAAATTATCTATAACAATTTTTAATTTTTATTTAACTTAATACTAATAATTTAAATAAAATAATCCCATAAATTCCTATAATTTTTCTTTTATTTTGTTATTCTAGTTTAAGCTCAATAAAAAAGGAATAATAATTTCCAAGCAATATCAGAAAGAACCGTATCTCAATTATTAAAAAATAAAATGATATTTTAAGTTTAACTATCTATTTTATAATGGCTTTCTGTTAGAGCAAAAGCCAATACCATTTTAGTTACTGATGTTAAAAATGGCATATTGAGATTTTCGGGAACATCTAATTGAGTATGATAATGAGGATTTTCATCAATAGCAGATCCATCATATGCCCCAATACATACATATCCTCTGGCCTCAAAAGGCATATAATCACTAGCGAAAATTGGATCAAATTCTACATCTAATTCTGTATAATCTTTTGCATATTGTTCCATTTGTTGTCCAAAATGTTGAGACATTCCGTTATTTTCATCTACTATGCCTGTACTACCATCATCCACATCTATAAAAGTTGTATTATTATTAGACAAAAATCCCGTTTCACCACACATATCCATATTTACAACAAGCAATAAATCTTGGTTATCCTCTTTCATTTTTTTTGCATAGTGTTTGGAACCCCATAGTCCTTGTTCTTCTCCTGAAAAAAAAACAAACTGAATTGTATATTCTATTTTTACTGATAACATAATTCTTGCAATTTCTAAAAGTGCAGAAACTCCACTAGCATTGTCATTGGCGCCGGGTGCTCTAGAGACTATATCTTCAGTATTAGCAATTAAAATTGTATCGTAATGAGCACATAATAGAATAATTTTATCGGATACACCTTTTTTGATGCAAATAAGATTCTTTAATTGGTAACCTTGTTCTGCATATTCGTGATAAAATAGATCACTCTCAGAATATCCAAAACTTGTTAATTTATCTTTTATCCATTCAGCTGCCTTGTATATAAATTGAGATTTACTGTGTCTATTGTGAAATGTGATTAGCCCATTAATATAATCTTGAATATTAGTTTCATTGATCAATTTTATCTGAGAAGAAATATAACTATCGACGAGAACGGATTTTGTTTTTATTTTCCTCTTGCTAGCAAATTGTTTTGAAATTTGAGGTAGTTTTCTTTTGTCTGGAAGAGGATATTCTTCGAGGTTTTGTTCATTCATAAAATAAATTAATTTTATTAATATTTAAGTAAACCTGATGAAACCTATATACTTCCATCCAGCTACGTTTTAATACATTTTGTTGAATTAAATCAATTAATCAATACTAATATTATCATCCACAATTTAAATAATTAGTTTTTCTGAATAATCAATCGGTTCTCGTCACATGAAAGAATTGTCATAGTATAAGATTTTTGTATTGAAACTAATTCAACATTTAATTTATTAGAATCTATTGTGAATTTACCAAATGTTTTCTCTGATCTGTCTGTAGATCCAGGAAAAGATAAAACAAATTCGCCATTTTTTCTAATCTCAAATCCATCTCTTCCACGAGATGGTGGAAAATCAAAAGTGGATGGTCTATAAACTTTTTTATCTTCAGTATCTTCCTCATGTGAATGAATCCAATGTTTATAGATACAATCTTCATTATATACAGTCATAATAGATAAATAAAAGAACAAAAAAATAAACATATGTTTTTTCTCTTAAAATTAGGAGTCAGTTCTCATTGGTTATTTTGAGTCGTTTTACATTCTCCTACCGGCGGGAGGAGGATCTTTCCAAAGGTAGTCCTAAACTCGAGCGAGGTACATACTTGTTAGCACCATCAAATAATAATTTATCTTGTTTTAATTCTGATACTCCGGCTCGTGCCATTGCTTCTTTTGCTTTTACTTCCTCACATATTAATGCGTCCGATTGTGTTAATGATAATCTAGGTCCATTGAGTGTAGCTTCTATCCTCGATACTTGTCCTTTAGTGAACATATACATAGATCCATCATCGGTATAATCCATGTAATTTACGAACATATCGCCATTCGGACCATTATTACAACTGATATGAGGGAACGTAGGACGTCCGTAGTTTTCCTCTTTTTGATTTGGAGTATCATCAACGTTATCTGAACCATTACATTTCTCTGACTCTGGTAACCATGAATCGTCACCCCATATATGATACAAATTAAGCCAATGTCCCACTTCATGGGTTGCTGTTCTTCCTAAATTAAAAGGTGAGGCAGCTGTTCCCATATTTCCAAAGGCAGTATAGGTAATAACAACACCGTCTGTCTCATTAGGTCCGCCTGGAAATTGAGCATATCCTAATATACCTCCACCTAATTTGCATACCCACATATTCAAATATTTGTCGCTTGGCCAAGCATTAGTACCACCTTTAGAAGAATACTTTACTGTATCATCTGTATCAAAAGAGTTAACATCTGTCTTAGTTCTGGTTATTCCGTTAGTAGGTTTGCCGCGAGGATCTTTACATGCAAGTTTAAATTCTACATAAGAATCAGAACAAAATGTACGAAATGGCTCTGGAACTGATCCTATGTCTGAATTTCTCATACGGTAATCTTCATTTAATATAGAAATTTGACTGTTAATTTGTTCATCAGAAATATTTTGTTCTTGTAAATTATACACTACATGAACCACCACAGGTATCGTTACAACCTTTGGAGCCGCTCTTATCATGGGTCTAATTCTACTCCAAGACAAAGCATGCATTTCTGCTGACCGTCTACTATTTGCATATGAAGGAATTTCATTTAAAAGTCTTTTATTGACCTCAGATGTCCCACATTTCCTACGTTTTTTACTCATCACCTACTCACCTAAGAGTTAGTATTTATATTTTTTGTAAATCACACTCACTATATAATAATTTTAAAATATGAGAAAAAAGGAAAATGCAAGTGGAAGTATGAAATAATTAGAATTTTTATTCGTTAAAAAATTGTTTTTTAGAATTATCATTATTCTCTCTATTAAATAACTTATAAATAAAGATATTTATCATTAAAATAAAATATAAATTGTGACATATCTTTAATAAAATAATTAGGATATCAATTATTGATTAAATGACCAGTATTATCAAGTTTACCCGAAATCTATGAATAAGTTTAAAGTATAATAAGCTACTTTCCAATATGAGCAAACTATATTACTATTTTACTGCCTTAAGTAAAATACAAAAAAAAGAATCATATAGAGCGTTTTAGTCAACAATTTGGTCTGGATTTAGCCCAAAACTTATTGACGTATATTTTTAAAAAGTAAACCCAGTTATGAAAAAATTAGTTTATCTGTAACCTGTTAACAAAATATATTGGATTATAAAAATAGACTCTGTTAAGTTAAGAAA
>DASUUM010000177.1:0-12539 GCA_036374075.1 Nitrososphaeraceae archaeon | reverse complement strand
ATTAAAAAATAAGGATTAATATGAAAAAATAAAAAATTTTATATAATATATTATAAAATTAGTAAAATTTTTTAACTGATCTAACAAATATTATTTGTGCAAATTGCCAATAAAGAATCAACACCAAAAAAAATAATTATTTGTGATGATGAAAAGGATTTGCTTTATTTATATGCAGAAGCTTTAGGTTTAAAATATAATATTATAACAACAACAGATGGGAAAGAATGTATTGACAAATATAAGGAATTACGTGAAAAATCTCCTGTCGACCTAATATTACTCGATTACAAATTAAAAGATATGAATGGAGAACAGGTTGCCTACGAGATTAACAAAATAAATGGAGTTAAAATAATGCTAATTTCTGCTTATGATTTGGAAAGAGAGAAAATTAGCAACCTAATTCACAAAAAATGTATTTGTGGTTTTATACCTAAAACTATAGGAATAATGAAACTAACAGATGAAGTCTCAAAGATGTTATCATAACAAATTATAAATAGAATATTTTAAAAAAAATTAATAGTCATGAATGTGATTTAAGCAAGTTTTAATACTCATTTTCTAAAATTAACTCTTCTTCTATTAAGTGAATATTTACAATAGTTATTGAAATTTATAAGTTAACTATACCAAAACCTACTAATTATTATTTTTTTATTTATTATTTTATTTGATATTAGATTAATTAAAGGCGTTGTTATAGATTTAGTAAAAATCATGATATAGAAAAAAAGGTTTTAATCAAAATTTATCAAATAGTTTATCTGATAAATTTATCCAATCCTTATAGTATAAAAAATAGCCATTATTGGAAAGTTAATATCAACATCTTCAAGACTGAACCATTAAATCGTAAATCGTTATATATTTCAATACTGATCTCCTAGATTTAAATTATCCTTATTCAACATAAAGAAGTATGTCTGAAGAAGCGCAACAACAAAATCAAATTACACCACAACAAAATGATGTTCAATTACGAGATGCAATCTATATTGGAAAAAAACCATTAATGGCATATGTTACATCAACATTAATTCAATTAGCAAATCAGCCAGTAGTAACCATAAAGGCAAGGGGGTTAAGCATAGGCAGAGCAGTTGATGTTTCACAAATAATATTGAAGAGAATGGAAAATGCAGGCTATGCTATTGGTGATGTAAAAATTGGTTCAGAGACAGTTCAATCAGAAGACGGCAGAACAAGAAATGTCTCTACAATAGAAATAGAAATAAAAAGAAGCTAAGTTAGTTATTATTTTTTGAAAACTAACACTAATTTTTGTTATTATTTTTACTTTATTAATAGTATTATTTATACAAATAGAATTATTATTGTTAGTCTTTAAATCGAAAAAGAAGCAATTAGATATATAGTTACATTATGGAAAAAATTGCTGCTCTTTATCTAGCTCATCTTAATCCATTTACAAAAGCACATCAGGAGATAATTACTAATCTACAGAAAAATTATATAGTATACGTTTTTCCAGTAAGATTTATAAAAAATGGAAAAGAAATCAACACACGCAGTTTTCCATTTACATATGACATTAGAAAATCAATGATAAGATCGGTCTTTCCAAATGAAGAAAAAGTTATCGTTTCTCCTAATTACACTTTTTTTTCTCCCTTTCTCAAGTATTTACCTCCCCTTTTTTCACCTTATTCCTGGAAAATCAGGGATCAGGTTCTAAAGTCTATTATTGAAAAAAAGTTTATATCATATACAGGAGACCGCATTGAAAGATATGTATTAAAGATCTATCGCTTTAATCCTATTAAAGCTACCAGGCTTTCCATCTCGGCTTCTCAAGTTAAGGAAATTATTTATGACCAGGCTTTAAATAAAAGAAGGGAAAATATCAAAGATTCGACATGGGAAGAAAAAATTCCTTCTTCAGTAGTAAAAATTATAAAAGATAATTGGAATATTATTGAAAAATTCGCTAATGAAAAAGATGAGACTTTAAAAGTAGTTGGAGTCAAATTCCCCAAGAAAGGTTTTTTTTAAAAATCATTCAGAAAACTTTTATTTATTCTATGAAATACGTTCCTTAAAATGAAAAACAAGGGAGCGCAATTCATATGGTTTGACGGTAAATTTGTAGAATGGGAAAAAGCATTTATTCCAATTAACACTCATGCATTGCATTATGGTACTTCAATTTTCGAAGGAATTAGAGCTTACAGCTCTAGTAATAATTTACATATATTTAAATTAAAAGAACATATGGAAAGGTTATTTCGCTCCGCTTCATTTTATTCTATTAAAATTAATTATACTCTTGACGATTTAATTAATAGTACAATTCAGTTGCTACGCAAGGTAAACATGAGAGAATCCTGTTACATTAGACCAATTTCATTTGTAGGAGTACATGGTATAGATTTAAATGTAAATTATGAATCTCCAACTCATACAGTAATAATAGTATTTCCTTTTCAAAGATATTTTACAACTGAAGGTATCAGGGTTGGAGTTTCATCCTGGAGGAGAATTCATGAATCTTCTACTCCTACTATTGCGAAGGCTGGAGGAAATTACCTTAACTCTATTCTAGCAACACAGGAATGTAAAAGACATGGTTATGATGAAGCTATAATGCTTGATAGAGATGGAAATGTAAGTGAAGCTCCCGGTGAAAATATCTTTGTGATTAAAAATAAAACTATCTATACTCCGAACATAGATTCCTCAATTCTTGAAGGAATTACGAGAGATACAGTAATTACACTTGCGCGAGACCTTGGTTATACTATTGTTGAAAGAACACTATCTCGATCTGAACTTTATACCGCAGAAGAGGTTTTTCTAACTGGAACAGCTGCAGAAATTATCGGAGTTATCAGTGTTGATGGAAAAAATATAGGAGATGGAAAAGAAGGTCAAATAACTAAAACAATAAAAAATATTTACCATGAAATAGCTACTTGTAAAAATAGTAATAAGAAATATAGAGGATGGACTACCGAGGTATGGTAGGAGAAAGA
The DNA here is from genome assembly GCA_036374075.1 of Nitrososphaeraceae archaeon. Classification (GTDB taxonomy): domain Archaea; phylum Thermoproteota; class Nitrososphaeria; order Nitrososphaerales; family Nitrososphaeraceae; genus TH1177. The sequence goes on along the minus strand of DASUUM010000177.1, from coordinate 9,540 downwards.
ATTCAAAATAGAGATGAAATACTTCTTGAATTAGAAAAAGAAAGAAAAGAAGAAGAAGAAGAAGAAGAAAAATCAAAGTTAAGTATCAGTAAAAAAAGAGAACAGGATAATAATACGGTAAAGATTGGCATCATTGGAGTTGGAGGATGGGGAAAAAATCATTCCAGAGTACTTCATGATTTTGGTGTATTAACATCGATATGTGATATGGATAAAACAAAAGCGCAAGATCTGGCAAACAGATATAATGTAAATTATTATGGTTCAATAGAGGATATGATCAATTTTGAAAACTTGGATGCTTGCTTAGTATGTACTCCTACTAAGACACATTACCGAGTTTCAAAAAAATTGATGGAAAATGGAATAAATGTTTTTGTTGAAAAACCATTATCGTATTCATCCAAAGAATGTGAAGAAATGATACAAATAGCAAAGAAAAACAAAGTAACAATGACATGCGGATATATTGAAAGATTTAATCCAGCTGTTCAAGATGTAAAAAAAATAATTTCTGAGGAAACTTATGGAGAACTATTAATGATTGAATTTCATAGAGAGAATAGAATGCCTTTACATATCAAAGATGTAGGAATAATATACGATACGGCAGTCCATGATATAGATACTGCCATTTACTTATTTGGTAAAAAACCACAGCTTGTATTTGCAAGAGCAGGAAAGATCTTTCACTCTTTTGAAGATTTTTCTAATATTATGCTAGGATTTAGAAAAGACAAAGTGGCAGTAATTTCTTCCAATTGGATCACACCCAAAAAAGTTAGAAAATTTAGTGCTGTATGTACTGATGGAATAATCAATGGCGATTTCATAAAGCAAGAGATAACTATCGAAGATTCTAACTCAACAACTATTCCTAGACGATCAAATTTAGTTGAACCTCTTTCATTGGAATTAAAAAGTTTTATAGAGGTTATCGAAGGCAAGAGGGAACAACCAGAAGTGTCTCCAGAAGAAGCCACAAATGTAACAAAAATTGCAGAAGCCGCACTATTATCTAGTAATACAGGCGCTCCAATTTATCTTAATTTAGATGAATAGAAATTGAAAAAACATATGCTAGATATATTAGCTTGTCCTATGGACAAAAACTATCCATTAGATTTAATAGAATTACATGTAAAAGAATTGGAAAATGACAATTTAAGAGAAAGTAAATTTAAATTTCCAAAAGACGATAAGAAAACCAAAAAGAATAATCTCACGGTTAATCAAGAGATTAATAATATTAGAGCAGAGGTAAATAAAGATAAAGATAAAGTTATTGTCATAATTGAAGGAATCTTATATTGTAAAAAATGTTTACGTTTTTATCCTATTGTCGATGAGATTCCTATCATGCTACCAGATGAATTAAGAGAAAAAGAAAAAGACTTGGAATTTTTAAATAAATGGAAAAATAATATCCCACAAGATATATTAAAGAATGCAAATCCGTGGCATTTATAGGTTAATAACATTTACTATAAAATAAAATGAAAATAACAAGACATAAAAAAGATCTAACTCAGTATAAAAAAAGTTATTCAAAAAATATCAAAAAGAACATTAAAAGCAATGATAACAGCATTAGTAGCAATAATAATAAGAATAAGAAGAATACTAAAATTGCCAAAGTAAATAATTACGTATCTAAGACTACAAGAATTGGAAAAAATGTCAAAATATGGCATTTTGCCTATGTTGGAGATAAGACTATAATTGGAGATAATGTCATGATTGGATCTCTTTCTCATGTTGATTATAATGTTAAAATTGGAAACAATACGAGAATTGAGGGAGCAGTATATATTCCACCGTTAACAGTAATAGGAAACAATGTATTCATTGGTCCTGGTGCAACATTTACAAATGATCCATATCCTATGAGTCCAAAAATGATAGGAGTCACAGTAGAGGATGGAGCAATAATTGCTTCCCGAGCAGTAATAAAACCAGGTGTCACTATCGGAAAGAATGCAGTTGTAGGTATGGGTGCAGTAGTAACAAAAGATGTACCAACAGAAACAGTGGTTATTGGAAATCCTGCTAGAATAAAATATTCTAGAAGTGAATATGATCGAAAGAAATCAGAGTGGGAAGAAAAAGAACAACAAACAAGCTAGAGAGATATTATTAAAGGAGTAAATTACCCTTAAGATTTAATAATATACAAAATTATCAAATCAAACTATATGTGAATAACTAATTCATATATATATATATATATAATAATCTTATTATCTTATACTACTTCATAAATAGGATTTGCTTTAATGATAATTGAGTCAGAACTATTATTTTGTGATGATAGTAAACGATAATCATGTTTAGAACAGGCAATAGAGATTGTAGTTTTATCACTAGGATAAGTATCAAGAGAATTTGTTCCTTTTCTTTCTACTTCTCCTATGTAGTCCCGTAACTTTGATTCTAAAAGTGCAAATACATCTATTTTATCGCCTCTCATTTCATTGGTATCTAAAGTCCATGAAATTGATATTCTAGTTTTACTTGCTTTTAGATTTCTTTTCTTTAAAATATATCTTACTTTGTCAATAAGACTTTTTGTATAACTCTCTATGCTTTTGATCGTACCATTAACAAGGTATACTAAAGGATTAGAGCCATGTAATGAAGATTGAATAATTCGTAGGTCATGTAATCCATTTGCTATATCATCTAAATACAAGTCTTTGTAAAAATTATCAACGATTTGATTATTGATACCGTATCCAGTAGAAAATTTACATACCTCTAGAACACTTGCTATTCCTGAATAATGACGAAGGATTCTTGAAACATAAGCTAATTCAGCAGACAACATATCAACAAAATTGATTTCTTGATGGGTAAAGTTTTTTAACATATTTTCTAAAAAGATATCTCTTTTAGAGTTGAAATTTCCAAGTATAGTATTTGTTGATAGAATTGGACCTGAATTTACCGGCATATAATAGTAATATATATTCTCTCCAACTGTCATTCCTGTTGTATGTTCTAAAATATCTATATTTTCTTCATTACCACCTATACCAGTAGGAAGGGTATAGATAATAGACGTATTGTTATTGATGGGTTTAATAGCATCAATAAATTTTGAGGATATATCAATTTTAACTTCTTGACCAATTTTTCTTATTTTAGGAAAAAAGAAAAGATAAGACGCTGAAGCTATTACATCATCCATAGCCTCTAATTCGAGCAATGATTCATCTTCGATTAAATCAGATGCAGAAGAATATGTTCTAATTATATCAGTATTTAATAAAAATCCCTTTTTTGTAGATTCATCAAGAAGCGATACTTTATGCCCTGCAGATGCCAATGAGGATGCAAAGTTATATCCTTCTGTACTTAATCCATAAACAACGACATTCGGAAAAGAGGGCAATCTAACAATCAGATATAGAAAAGATCTCCTTACTAAAGTTATTCCTTTCTTTTAGCTAATAATTCTATAGAAGAAGATTTAATTCTGAAAGAATTACTTAATTACCCAATATACTTTGAAAATAGAAAGAAAAGTATATTCAATAAGATTGTTTCGTAATTATAATATTGAGAATCTGGTTTGATATACTTACTCCAAAACAAATAATGTTTTTTAAAAACTTTGTCGATATATTGAGAAAAGATAATCATGATATACTATGTACGGGAAGAGATTATAGAGAAGCAAAGGAATTAGCAAGGATAAAAAAAATAGATATACAAACAATAGGGAAACATGGTGGAGATAACAAATATGAAAAATTGAATGCCAGTACAGAAAGAGCATTTCTTTTATCAAGTATAATAAATTCTTTCAATCCAAATTTGACTGTGTCATTTTCTTCTCCTGAAGCAGCAAGAGTATCATTTGGATTAGGAATAAAACATTATGTTTTTAATGACTCACCTCATGCTACTGCTGTAGCTAGATTAACAATTCCTTTAGTTGATAGATTATTCTGTCCTTGGGTCATTCCAATGAAAGAGTGGACTAAATTTGGCCTAGAGAAGGATAAAATAACCATCTACAAAGCATTAGATCCAATCGTTTGGATAAAAAAAGAATTAGAAAATAATAATAATTATCAAAAGATCCTAGAATTAAAAAAAACGTTAAAAATTGATGAAGGAAAAAAAATTGTATTGATTAGACCTGAAGAAGTAAAAGCATCTTATATTGCTGATAAAAATGTAAAGAATTCAATTGAATTAATTGATGAAATAGTAAATAATTTTTCTGATAAATACAATATTTTGATTCTGGCAAGATACAAAGATCAGATAGATTTTTACAAGAATAGATTTGAAAAGAAAAATGAAATTAAAGTAATAGAAACCGTAACTGATGGATTTTTATTATTAAAACTCACAGATTTATTTATAGGTGCAGGCGGAACCATGAGTGCAGAAGCAGCACTTATAGGTAAGCCTGTTATTTCCATTACACCTATTAATTTTTATGTTGAAAATTATCTTATAAAAATGGGATTAATTAAAAAGATAAGAAATTCAAAGACATTAAATAAATATATTCAAAAGATTCTTTCTGATGATGATAACAATAATGATTACAAAGTCAAAAACAGAAAAAAACCTTCTTCTCATGTAAAACAATTTTCATATAAAGACAACATAATTAAAAGATCTCAACGAATAGTAGCAAAAATGGATGATCCAATAGAGATATTTAAAAAATTTCTTTTAAATCCATAACATTATAATTCAAGTAATTTATACGACATTATGCCCGGAAGCCCGGTGGAGGAAAATTTATCATTTTCCGCCGATTGTAGTGGCCAAGCATAAAGGCCTTTGGAGCCTTTGACCCCAGTTCGAATCTGGGCCGGGCTATAATTAATTAAAACTAATTTGTTATTAAAAAATTAATAATTTTTTGGAAACAAAACATTTTGTTAAAAGTTTTATAAAAAATATTGAAATCCAAAATAAACTATTACTAATTATTACTTTTGTCATTTATAATACTTAAAATAACATTATCCAAATTATTGAAGGTTGTATATAATAATTCTTTTCTTTTTGTTAAAACTTTAGTATAGGCTAATAGTGATTTTTCAATTGAATTTATCATATCATTTTGTTGTAGTGGATTTGGAGATCCATAAGATTTTCGTAATAATATTGATTTTTCAGGTTTAATATCTTTAATTATAGACATTAATTTATCTGAATCTATTTTAATCTTTGAAGAATTTAATATTTTATTTACTATATCTGATGGAACCTGATCTAATGGTATGTTCTCATGTGAAATTGCATATTGCACTAATTGTCCAATTAATTTGTGTACCTTTCTAAAAGAAATATTATATTTGATTACAATTTGCTCGGCTATATCAAGAGATATACCATAGCTTTTATTTGCAGAATATAACGTATTTTTTTTATTTACTTTGAATGTATCAATAATTCCTTTCATTATACATAAAGACTCTTTAACTATTTTTGACGAATTCCATAACAGAGGTTTAATATCTTGTAAATCTCTGTTATATCCTGAAGGAAGATTTTTTATTATAGAGAGAGATGAGATAAGCATTCCAATAACAATTGAAGTACGAGATCGAAGTAATTCTAGTGGATCAGGATTTTTCTTTTGCGGCATAACACTAGATGTAGAACTATATTTATCTGAAAGTTCAATATAACTAAATTCAGAAGTGGACCATAAAATAAAATCCTCAGCAATTCTGCTTAATGAAGTCATTAAGATAGAAAGAAAAGACAAATATTCGATCATGGAATCTCGTGAACTTATTGCATCAATAGAATTTTCTAATAATCCTTGAAATCCTAAAAGAGAAGCAGTATAATTTCTATCTATTGGTATTCCGGTTCCACCAATAGCACAAGATCCTAATGGTGATAAATTAATTTTTTCAAAAGAGGAACTTATTCTATCTAAATCTCTCAATAGATTAAAAGAATATGATAAAAGATAATGAGACATTGTTCCTATTTGTGCTTGTTGTAAATGTGTATATAATGATATTATTGTATCTTTTTGTTCTTTTGATCTAACTATTAGAGATTTAATAATACTAATGATATATTCAGAAATATCAATAATATCATCTCTCAATTTCATTCGTAAATCCAAAACAACTTGATCATTTCTTGAACGTCCGGTATGTATTTTTCCTCCTATATCTATTCCAATATCTTGAATAACTATAGATTCTATTTGTTCATGTATATCTTCTTCAAAAGATAGCTCATTTGAAATTATATATTGTATTGTACCTTGATTCTTTGATTGATATTTTATTTTATTTAAAGATGAGAGAACCTTAGATAACTCAACAGAAGTTAAAATGCCAATTTTATTTAACATTAGACAATGAGCTTGAGTTCCTAAAATATCATAATAAAATATATTAACATCTTCATGAAGAGAAGAAAGAAAATTTAATACATCTTTATCTAAATTTTCTTTTTGTCTAGAGCGATACAAAATATTATTCATCATAATGTGGAAAAAGATATATAATATATTCATTTATTCCTCAAAAAATGTACATAGAATTTGATGAGTTAACTACTTTGAATTCAATAAATAGTTAAATAAGGTTTTTGATAACTTTATATGATGTCTCAAGATATTCAACAAACCCGTAGACTTATTTTTGATGAATTATCCAAAATAGTGGATCCAGAAATAGGTGTATCAATTATGGAATTAGAATTGATTGATAAAGTAGATATTGAAGAAAAAGATGTCAATGTCGATTTACATTTAACTAGTCCATTTTGTCCTGCAGTATTTGGTTTTAAAATTGCTCAAGATGTAAGAGATAACATATATAGAATAGATGGAATTGAAAATGTAAAAGTCAATGTCAGTAATCATTTTATGGCAGAAGCTATTAACAAGCAGGTAAACGAAAGCAAACCTCCGTCAAAACAACAACAACAACAACAAGAAGAAGAAGAAGAACAGAAGACGAATAAAAGTAAACTAGAGTAATAATAGTTCTCTAGTTAAATATTAAAAATAGCAAATTATTTAATTTACTTTTTTATTTTTTTTACAATTCATTATAAGATAATCGACAGAAATAATAAAAAGAAGGAAATTTTTTTCAAAGAATATGATATATATCATTGATAAAGCTTAATTTAATATGACTAATCAACATCCTCTTGTTCGTTATCATAGGTAGTAGCAGTTGTAATTGATCTATCTTCAAGTTTTGCTATTTTCTTTTCGTTGTTTGAGAGGCCTAATAAATGACTTCTTAGAAGCTGTATTCCCAATGCAGGATCAACTCCCTTGGGACAAACATTACTGCAAGATCCTGCAAAATGACACCTCCATATTCCATGATTATTATCAATTACTTTTAGTCTATTGGATTTGTCTGTATCTCTAGTATCAGCAAAGTACCTGTATGCCTGTGATAATGCCTGTGGCCCGGGAAATTTGAGATCAGTTGCTACTGTTGGACATGCAGAATAACACAAACCACATCTTATACAATAAGAGAATTGAAGAAATTTATCAATGTCTTCAGGAGTTTGAACAAATTCAGAATTTTCATTGACATTCTCAATATCTGCTTTCTTATTTTGTATAAAAGGCATAACACTTCGATGATGATCAAAGAATCTCGAAAAATCTGTAACTAAATCCCTGATATATGGAAAATTGGGTAGAGGTTCACACGTAATTGTATTTGTATTAAGATCAGATATCTTGGTATAACACGCTAACCTTGGAATACCATTTATTTTCATTCCACAAGATCCACAAGTAGCCATTCTACAGGAATAACGGATACCAATGCTGCTATCCTGATAACTTTTAGCATGCAATAAAGCATCTAATACAGTAGTCCATCTCTTTACTGGTACATCAAATTCATCAAAATGAGGAACATCATGGGAATCCTTAACTGCATTAATTCTAAATACACGAAGTTTTACAGAGCTTTGATTACTTGATGATGATGATGATGATAAAGATGAAGAAGAGGATCTGTTTAACTCTTCTACAGATACTTCTTTTTCTACTGATTTCTTTCTTTTATTTTTTTTAAATATATTCATATTACAATTCACTCTTATTTAACCCAAAGAGAATCCGTTTGCAATTATTATCGTTCGGGTTCCGTAAGCAATTATTGCTATAAGTCCAAGTATCACTAATATATTTACTCCTTTCTCCCATATTTCATTTTGTCGCAATTCTAATAAAATAACTCTAAGGCCATTAAAGCCATGTATAGCTATTAGTATCAAAATAGATTCTAACAATAGTGCATAAAATATATTTTTATAATTTAATACTACATTTTCGAATTCAAGTGACATATTATAAGGCATTATTAACCTCATCATAATATGAATAGCAACTACAAATAATGCTCCTACACCTGTAATGTAGTGTATTTTCATTATCTGACTTTCTCTTAAAAGAGTAATTCTTGATAATCTATTATCGTTCTTACTTTTTTTCTTTTTATTATCTTCGATATTAGCAGATGTCATTTTATTGTGATTCACTCTCCCCCACTAAAAAGAACATTTGCGCCATATAGCATTGCTACAGCAGTTAAAACAAACGCAATCCATAATCCAGAACGTTGTCTATTGTTAATAGAGGCAGGATCATAAGGATAATCAGGTCGTCCTGGTTTCCCTAGTCCTCGACCTGAATGAGTAAATATTAATCGTATTCCATTTACTGAATGAAAGGTGCTTGCACCTATTACTAGAATTAGGAATAAGTGACCGCCGATGGTTTGGGTCATCTCTAACATTGCTGCCCAGGCATCTGGACCATTTACCAAAGAACTGGTTTCATATACATGACCAATAAAATACACTAAGAGAAATATACCAGTCAATCTTTGAAACCAATATGAAACTCTTTCCCACCCATATTTTAGTGGATTAAGCCATCCTCTCAGTCCTTCTCTGTTAATTCTTTCATTGTTATTATTATCATCGATATTATGAGTTCTGTCAATTCTTCGCTTTGCAGATGAAGCTGACGTCATCTCAATACTTCCTCTCCACCGGTGCATACCTTGTAAATATTATTGGATGCCAAGACAATTTGGGTTCTTTTTCAGAAGTATAATAAGCTAATGTATGTTTTAAAAAATTCACATCATCTCTCTTTGGATAATCTATCCTAGAATGCGCTCCTCTTGATTCTTTTCTGTTTATAGCTCCCATTAAGACTACTTCTGCTGTTCGCAACATAGCATCAATCTCCATTACATTAATAAAATTAGTATTATATTCCTTTGATTGATCATCGACATGTTTCCATGTTGAATTTTTCAATTCTCTTACTCTTTTTAATCCGGAAATGAGATCATCTTCTGTCCGAAAGACATATGCTCTATCGTCCATAGTATCTGTTAATTCTTTTCTGACTTCATATGGATTAATTTCCCCTCTTCCTCTAAAAATTCCATCAAAAATTCTTTTTTCTTCTGAAAGAACTTGATCATTAGAGATATCCATTGTTGAAGTTCCTTTTTTATCTAATGCAAATTGTGCTGCTTGTTCACC
>DASUUM010000176.1:0-2999 GCA_036374075.1 Nitrososphaeraceae archaeon | reverse complement strand
TTCTAGAACTTTCAACAACAATATTTTTTGAATCTGGAACAATGTTAAAAGTCTTTACAAATTTGGTTATAACATTATTAACAAGCTTAAATTTTTTATTGACTGCACTATTTCTTATTATCCCAACTTCCTTTGAAGTATTATAATCAACAGGAATTAATTCCCCTACCCAATATGGAACATTAATCTTTGTTCCATACAACGGTTCTACATTGACCTCTAGTTTGTGCTCATCAATAGATACAATTCTCCATTGTGCTCCTTTTAATACAAAAACATTGCCTTTTTCTCCATAGTCTCCAACAAATTTTTGATCTAATGTCCCTATTCTTTTTTTATTAATAATATCTATTACTTGAAACTTTAATACAAAAGGTATCATGGATAAATTTTCAAAATAATACTTGTAAGATTTTATTCTTCTTCTATACGTCTGTTTTTCCTTATCATATCTTATAATTCTATTTTTATCCAAAAGATCTAAGCATGCATCGATATCAAAGAATGAAATATTTCTAAAGGGATAAGATTTGTTAACTATTGAAAGAGCTTTTGAAACTTGTATATCCTCTCCTCTAGTCTCAAGTGAAAACCCAACCAAATGATGAGCCAAAACATCAAGATAATGAGAATGCATTGACTGATCTTCCACCGATCTCATATTCATTCTATTGACCAATGCATATGCTTCAATTTCATCATCAGGAACATTAGTAATTATTAATCCCTTTGCAGATTTACTTTTTTGATGTCTACTTCTACCAATTCTTTGCATTAATTTTGAAACTTGTCTTGGTGAACCATAATGTATTACTAGATCGACTGAACCGATATCTAATCCTAATTCTAATGAAGAAGTACAAACCACAATCCCTGCTATTCCACTCCTTAGTTTTGATTCGGTATCCTCACGTACTTCTTTTGATAAAGAGCCATGATGTACATCAATATTGATTTCTTTTTGATTTTTTAAAATTGTTCCAAAATATTCTGCTTCATCTCTAGTATTTGTAAACAATAAAACAGAACCTATTATTTTATTTGTTTGTATATAATCTACTATATATTCGGATACATCATTAATCGTTCCTTGTATATATTTTACATCTAAATCATATTGTCTCATAGATTTATCCTGCAATATAGCACATTTTCTTTCAGTTCCTGCTACAAAGCTACCTGCTTCTTTAAGATTTCCCAAAGTAGCAGATAATCCTATTCTTGTAAGTTTATGGGTTGATAAAGCCTGTAAACGCTCTACTGAAAGGGATAGATGCGAACCTCTTTCATTAGGTACTAGCTCATGAACTTCATCAATAACTACCCACTTTAAGGCTTGAAAAGCTTTAATTATATTTGAAATGGTCAACAGTACTGAAAGTGACTCAGGAGTAGTTATAAGGATATCAGGTGGATTGTCAGTTATTTTCTTTTTGTTCTTTGCAGACGTATCACCATGTCTAATTTCTATAGTTAACTTTTCTTCTTCTGCATAGTGTACTATTCTTCTGAGTACATCATTATTTAATGCCCTTAATGGAGTTACATATATAGCTTTGATACCATTCTCTTTTTTATTTAGGGAAATAAGTTTTATTATAGGTATAATTGCTGCCTCAGTTTTTCCCGACCCCGTGGGTGCCACCAACAGAGAATCGTAATCTCTTACTATTACTTTTAAACCAAGAGTTTGAATTGATGTTAAAACCGGAAACCCAAATTTATTGAATTGATCTATAACAATTCTTTCAAGGTACTCAGGGTTTAAAGATGTAAAATAAATACTATTATCTGGTAGTGGACGACGACGATTGTTTCTGTTTTTTTGTTTGTTTATCTGCTTTAAATGATGCTGATGATGAATTTGATTTTTCATATACCATTACCGAAAATAATCCTACAATAAATAACACAACTGCGACCACTATATATTGATCGAAATTTGGGATTGATTCAAATACCATATTTATCAATATGATATTTGCTATTAATATACATTATTTGACTTAGCAATAAATAGAGCTTGCTAGTTGTAAAAAACATACTACTGCAATGACGACTACTAATACTAGTAATATCAAAAAAAAATTAGAGGATACTGAAAAAAAAGAATCAGATGATGATAACAATAACAATATTAAAAAGCAAAAACAACAACCAACAAAAGCTGTTGCTCTTTTATCTGGAGGACTTGACAGTAATCTATCTATAAGAATGATGCAAGAGCAAGGAGTTGAGGTCGAGGCAATAGCTGTAAAGACACCATTCTGTGACTTTGACTGTGGTAAAGGTTGTGGTCATCGTGTTCAAGAGGTTGCATTAGAACTTGGAATTAAGTTAAAGACAGTCTATTTTGGAGAAGAATATTTAAAAATGCTGAAAAATCCAAAATATGGTTATGGTTCAGGGATGAATCCATGTATAGATTGTAGAGGCATGATGTATAACGCAGCAAAAGAACATATGGAAAAAACTGGTGCTGATTTTATCATCACAGGAGAAGTTTTAGGACAAAGACCTATGAGTCAAAATGGCAATGCTTTAAAAATTATTGAAAACGAAACTCAAACAAATGGAAAGATTGTTAGACCATTATCTTTCAGACATCTTCCTTTAACAGAAGCAGAGAATAAAGGGTTGATCAAGAGAGAAAAACTGGGAGATATCAAGGGAAGATCTAGAAAAGTTCAATTACAATTAGCAAAAAAATTTGATATTTCTGATCCTCCAAATGCAGCGGGAGGATGTTTATTAACAGATCCTGCTTTTTCAATACGAGTTAGAGATTTGTATGACCATACTACTAAAGGCACCCCCGATATGAATGATATTGAATTGCTAAAGATTGGACGTCATTTCCGTCTTTCAGACAATACAAAATTAATAGTTGGAAGAAATAAAATGGAAAATGAAATTTTAGATTCTTTAAAACTAGATGATGACATCGTTATTGAAGTAAGTAATCATCCAGGTCCAATATGTATATTGAGAACAAATAA
>DASUUM010000175.1:0-2754 GCA_036374075.1 Nitrososphaeraceae archaeon | reverse complement strand
TAAACTCGAAAGGAATGACTATAATAATGACAACTCATGATATTGATGGAGTAGCTAAAAAGTTACCATGGATAGTATGTCTCAATAAAAATATTATTTCACAAGGGGAACCATCTTCAACATTATCGGATAATATTCTTTATAGGACATATGATCTAAAATGACTATTGAGAAATAAGAGGGAGTATGCATAATATTCTATGGATTTTCTACTTCAACCATTTCAATATGAATTTTTTAATAGAGCTATTTTAGTTTCTATACTGGTAGGTGGAACGTGCGGATTACTTGGTGTTTACATAGTATTACGAGGAATGAGCTATATTGGACATGGAATGTCCCATGCCGTATTTGGTGGAGCAATAAGTAGCTATATTATAGGATTAAATCTGTATGTAGGAGCAGCAATATGGGGTATTATATCAGCACTATTAATAACTGAAATAAATAATAGATACAGAATAAAAGCAGATGCGGCTATAGGTGTTGTGACGACTGCAGGATTTGCAATTGGAATTTTTTTAATGAGTACAGCCCAAAGTCCTGTTAGAAACTTTGAGGCCCTACTATTTGGAAATATATTATCTGTCAACGATTTAGATCTTATTTTCATTGCCTTTGTTTCTATTGTTACAATCACTTTCATATTCCTTTTTCAAAAGAGATTATTGTTTACAATATTAGATACTGATACAGCTAAAGTTTACGGAGTTAAGACAAATAGAGTCGATTTGTTATTTTCCATAGTACTTGCCATTGTTGTAATAGCGGCAATGAATTCTATAGGAGTTACACTTCTTGCAGTAGCTATTATTGCACCTGCAATATCAGCAAGACTAATTACAAATAATTTTTTAAAAATAATGATCCTTTCAGGGGTTATCGGGATAATAACTGCATTTTTAGGGATGTATTGCAGTTTTTATGTTGATTCACCTTCTGGTGCTACTATAGTATTATTTGGAACTGCTTCATTTATTATAGCTGTGGCTTATTCTCATATTAAAAAGTCATATCATATGCATTTTCATGGAGATAATAAACACTCTCATCCTCATAGTCATATTGAAGAACATCGACATGAACATTGATTACATATGACAATGTTAATGATAAAAAATACAATTTTTTATATATAAACTTCCATTTAGATTTATGATACAGATATTTAATTCTTGAACTTAAGAAATCATTGAGATAAATTAAAAGCAATGGAAATAATGCAAAATGATTCTAATAGATGTAATTTTTATAATAATCTAGATTTTATAATGAAATAAATGAACAAAATCAAAATAAATATAAAGATACTTGAGTATTCATTAATGTGGAATTTGTTGATACAAGTATAATAGAACAAATAGAGATTAAGATGATTCGTCCTTCATCATTTGCAGTAAGAGACAAATTTCAAAAATATTGTGAAGATGATGAATCTCTTATTACTAGTATTAGAGAGCATGGGTTAATTCAACCCATTCTAATTAGACCCTTATCTCACGGATTTGAAATAGTAGCAGGTCATAGAAGGTATCAAGCCTGTAAGTCTCTGAGATGGAGATTCATTCCTTGCAAAATTTGCGAGATGACCAATAAACAAGCATTCGAAATTCAGCTCTCTGAAAATATTCAAAGGAAATCAATGGATCCTATTGAAGAGGCAGAAGCATTTAGAAGATATGTGATTGATTTTGGTTGGGGTGGTGTGAGTGATCTTGCCAAGAAGATTGGAAAAAGTGAGGAATATGTATCTCATCGGATTCAGCTTCTAAAGCTCTCCGAAGAAACACAGAAAAAAATCGCTTCAAATATGTTAAACGTTAGTAAGGCTATTGAGGTATCAACTATTCCAATCGAAAAGCAATCACAGATAGTTGGAGAAATAATTCAAAATAATCTTTCCGTAAAAAGAATAAGAGAATTAAAAATGATTTTAAGAGACAATATTACTGAAGATTATACTAACATAGGTTTTGCCAATGGTAACAATTATTTTTCAAAATCCTTAAAGATCACCAAAAAGGCATCCCTGTCTCTCAAAGTTACTTTGGCAAGAATAGATAACTTAATAGAAGAATCGCAAATTTCAATCGAACCAGAACAGAGAACAGAAATTATCAATTTTTTAATGGAACTAAGAATAAGAATACATGAATTGATAGATGATACTATAAAATTCAAAAATTACAATAAAAAAAAAATCTTCAGACGTAAAAAAAATACCATCAACTAAGTTAGTTTTTCTATTCGGACCTAGCAATGTCATTCGAGAAACAACAGGGCATACCGTTATCTAAAATTGCTATAATTCATAGTTGTAAAAGTCAATTTATATTTCAAGTGTTACAATGTAAAATTGAATTTGGAATATACAAAATAAAAGTATTACTTTATTATAAAGTAGTTATCAATATATTTGTAGAATATTTAAAAAGGGTTTCATGTGAAATACCATTTAGTTACTTTCCATAAGAAACATAAGAATTAGAATACATATTTGATGTGACATTTCTTAAAATATTTTTAACCATCAAATGACTATAATACAAAATAAATATTTATTTTGCTGTTATGCCTCCATCGATATTGATTTCCGCTCCTGTTATCCATTTTGATTTCTCAGAACAAAGAAATAAAATAGCATTAGATATATCAGAGGGTTCACCAATTCGACGAAGAGGAAATGATGATTCTAGAGTTTTCCTTGCATTTTCATCTCTCATAAAAGGTTCTAGAAAAGGAGTTCTAATAGTA
>DASUUM010000174.1:0-3342 GCA_036374075.1 Nitrososphaeraceae archaeon | reverse complement strand
GCTGGATAAAAATACATATCTGTAATTCTTGTACTATATAATATTTATAATCTACTATATAATATTTATAATTTAATCATCATTTATTTATAAAAAATAAATCTCTACAGCACTTCATTTACCGGTTAATCTATTCTATCTATATATTTACTTTAGAAACTTGAACTACAAAATTGTGTCAAATCAGTTCACACCACCTCCGTTTGCATGCTTATGAATGTTTATTAGTCTCTTCCTAACTTGATCGAAAATTAATCAGCTTTTGAACTATCCAGTTTCGTAGCAGATTGTTTCATTTCTATTCTTACTTTTCTAACATATCGTTTAATATCTTCTACCTCAGATATTGGTTTAAACAACATTTCCATCTCTAAGTTTTCGAGTTGATTTCGTATCATCTCACTCATTTTTCGTTCAACCATGTCCGTCGTTTTTGATGAACCTAATGCTTGAAATAGTTCAAACTGGCTCCGATGGTGATACAGAAATCTACGAATCAACGTGTCACTTGCAATATAATATGTTGCTGAATCTAGCCCGATTAAAAGTAAGAATGATGCTGGCAATATAAATGAAAGCGAAACAATAGCCCAGGCTGGATATGGAGCCAAGATTAAGATTGTTGAAATACCGCTACTAAAGATGATCATGATAGCGGTTCCACATATTACCAGATAATATTTTAAATTATCATAGATTAAAGATCTAGACAAAATATAAAATGAAATTCCAAATAATAATCCTGTTCCGATATTAACAGTATTTAAAACAAAATTGTAAAAATATAAAAATAATGATCCTTCTGCCATGAGAAGAGAACTTAACGTTCCTATTTGTTCTAACAATAATGGAGAATACTGAAATAGAAAGTATATCATTGGAATACTCAATGTTATCGAATATTTTATTGTCCCTATCTTTTGGGCATATTGTTTAGTAAGTAATATAGAAGATATCCATATGATAATAAATGACATAGCCTCACTTATCTCATAACTTAAGGATATTTTACTTTGGAGATTTGTATAGAAATAGGATGCCCATGGATTCCTATCAGGAGTTATGATTCCAGGTTTACTATAGAGATTGAGCTCTATATAACAAAAGGCAATGATCAATTGTACTGCAATTGCAATTATGGCTATACCGTATACCACAAGGATTTTACTTTTCGTAGATGAAAATGACTTTAGACTTGTAAATGCTAGTGAAATCAGAATTAAAACTGATGGTATCAAACTTAGTCCTACTATTAATTCAAGTAATACAGTATGATAAGTAGATGTTAGTACTTGCTCTGCCAGTAGATACGCAATTGATCCCATTACTGCAATATGTGATCCTACATAAAGGTATCTTGTTACGAAGGATAGACGCGAAATTGCTTTCTTGGTTTTAAATGCTATTCTTACAGAGACACTAAAAAGAAAGGCCTGGATAATTAGTGAAGCTACTGTTATTATACAATATATTATTGTATATTGAAAGGAATTACGGTCATTCATATTCAAAGCCCAAGTATCCCCTGCACTCCTGTCTATTATATGAAGAAGAACAACTACAAATCCAACAATAATAATAATAGTTGTTGAATCTAAAAGATATTTTTGGAACTTTGAAGATTGCAATACCCAGCCGATCCTTATTATAGATAACTCGATGCTGTAAAAACTTTTATTATCAAATTTATGGATTCAAGATTTAATTTTTAAAAGAGGAGTATATAATATTTTTACAAATTAAAAAATAGCATAACTAGTAAAAGAATTAAATCATAGGCAATATTATGCTAGATATGAAATTGTTATTTGTTCGTCTATTAATGCCTATTCTGTTTATCATAATTCTCAGCTGGAGTGGAATGACTATTGCTACTACAGCAAGATCAGATTTTGATATATTCACAGTAGATTCTTCGCCATATGGCAGTCCTTATTCAGAATGGGTGGCAAAATGGTGGACATGGTGGGCTGGTATCCCTATCGACAAACATCCAGTAAAGGATTATTCTGATCCTGAAAGATGTTCTGTTATGCAAAATGGTCCTGTGTGGTTCCTACCAGATATTATTCCAGGTGAGGGCAAGATCAACTATAATTGTAATGTTCCACTTGGTAAAGCCGTCATGCTTCCAATAACAACGACTTTTTGTGATAGTGGTACTGCCGGTCCAATGACTGATACAGAAATAGTAGAATGTGCTGATAACATACTTACTCCCCTTAACAACATGAAGGTTACCGTAGATGGTAAAAACGTGAATCTTGATGGATCATTAATTAAAACTGACTTTTTTAATATTACCATTCCCGAGCACCCAATAGATATTTGGGGAGCAATCAATCCTGGGACATATAAGGCGCTAGCTACTGGGTATTTCCTATTCTTGCATGATCTATCTCCTGGACAACACAATATAGAATTGCGAGTTGTTGATCTGCTTAAGGGTAACGAAGGTCCACCACCAAGGTTCGATCCCTTGAGAGAGGCTAGTTTTAAAATTCTTGTACAATAAAAGGTGTTTTAAAACAGTCACATTTATTTTAAAAAGTTAAAGTTTAAATTTGTAAAGGACAGATCCCAACTACAAAATTGTGTCAAAATCAGTAGTTCACACACCTCCGAGCCCGTATTATATCGGGGTTCATATAAATGCTTTTGATAATAGTAAAATAGAAAGGAGAGACATCTAATGCCGCAAAAACTTGAAACTGTTCTAAAACATGTGTAAGAGATTAGTAGAAGTTTTTAATTTGTAAATATCTTATCATCATTTCTTCAGCTTTTTATTTGAATATTTTTCATAATGGACTAACTTTGAAATATCAATTCTTTTAAATTTACCAGGATCCTCTGCAGGAAATCCTAATGCAATTATTCCTATTGGCTTTACATATTTGGGTAATTCAAGTATTTCTGAAACTTTGTCATCTAGAAATGCACCAACAAAGCATGCACCAATTCCTTCATTTACTGCAGTAAGTAAAATAAGCATAGAAGCAAAAGCACCATCTATTATACTATAAAATTCTATTCCTCTTTTTCCATATCTACCAACAGACCTGGAAGTATCTACACAAACAACAATCAACAGAGGAGCATTGTATACTTGTTCTTGGTTTAAAGCAGATTCACCTAACTTTTTCTTTATCAAAGGATCTTGTACTATTATAAATTCTTGAACCTGAGTATGACCTGCACTAGGTGCTCTGTGAGCATTAGCAATTAATTTATCAACAATTTCTTTGGGAATAGGTTTATCTTGTACATACTGTCTTACCATTTTTCTTCTTTTTATGATATCATCAAATTCTGACATGTCTTTTGATCTTATATGAAGTA
>DASUUM010000173.1:0-3064 GCA_036374075.1 Nitrososphaeraceae archaeon | reverse complement strand
GAATTTAATGGTGGGGGTGGAGGTTGTGAATAATTTGGTGATTTTTGATATAATTGAGATGATGAGAATAACCTTTCATCAGATTCTTCTACTTCTAGTGGAAAAATATTATTATTATATTCAGGTATTGTTTCTCTTTCCTCTTCTTCTTCTTGCTCAACAAGATATTCAACTGAACAGGGTCCGATAATTTGATCTTTATATACATCAAAATCTATCAATCTATCAAATTCATTACAGATAAAAGTATCAGAGCCAAATCCTCCTATCATTATATTAATTCCTTTTCCTCCCAAAAGTACGTCATTTCCATCACCGCCATCAAGAAGGTCATCACCTTCTCCTCCAAATAACTTGTCATCTCCTGATTCACCTTCTATTTCATCATTTCCTATTCCACCACTAATTCTGTCAGATCCCTCTCCACCTTTTATCCTGTCATTTCCATCTTCTCCATGTAGGATGTCATTTCCTTTTCCTCCATCAATTTCATCATCTCCCTCTTTACCTCTTAATTGATCACTTCCGCTATTACCATTGATATGATCATCTCCTTCTCCACCTTTTATCTTGTCATTTTTTGATGTTCCTTCAATTGATACATCTACTTTAGGTTTGAGTAATATGTTATCAGGACCATCTAATATTGAATATCTTTCTGAGTTGTTATCATCATATACAATTATGTTAGATTCTTTTAGCATTTGTCCATTTGCAAATATTAATGTTTGATATTGTATAGGCAATATCAAAGAAGTAATTGTTATAAAAGTTAAGGTATATTGAATCTTTATCAATTTTATATCTCATTTTTAGAGATTCTAATAGTGAAATTAAATATTTTTAAAGATTCTTTTTAGATAATTTGTTATAAAATAAATAAAGTAGATTTTTGAGTGATTTATTTAAGTATGAAACGAAAGATTCTTGGTATTAAATTTACTTTGCGTCCATTTTCTAATAATAGAAAATTTATGAAAATACTACACATTATGGAAATATTCTAGGGATATGTATATCAAATAGTTTGGAGATAATTTTTTCAAAGTTAGTCTTATCCTTGTTGTCAGTAGATGGCAAAGCTGAATTTGGAAATAGTGGAGGTGGATTTTTTTTTGCTGGCGTCGGTTCAGATATTTCTTTATCAGGAATTGGTTCGGGTTTTATTAAACCCTTATCTTCATATTCACAATTTCCTTCAATAATATCATTTTCTAATGAGTTATAATCAATAATTTTGTCTTCTTCATCACATACAAATCGGTCAGCACCTTTTCCTCCCTTAAGCTCATCATCCCCATCTCCCCCGTCTATTGTATCATCTCCATCTCCTCCATCAATTTCATCATCGTCATTTCCTCCCTTAAGCTCATCATCCCCATCTCCCCCGTCTATTGTATCATCTCCATCTCCTCCATCAATCTCATCATCGTCATTTCCTCCCTTAAGCTCATCATCTCCATCCCCTCCATCAATCTTGTCATCTCCTTCATTTCCTTGGAGGATATCATTACCTTCTTCACCTGAAATAACATCATTGCCATCGCCTCCTCTAATTTTATCAGCGTTTTCTGTTCCTTCTATAGATACATGAACTTGAGGTTTTGGTACAAATTCATTTACATTAGAATTTTCTTGATTGTTATCATTTTCTTTATTATTATTATAAGACATTTCATTGTCAATTACTTGTTGTGCAAAAACATCATAATGAATTAAAGAAATAGAAATTACAACTAATAATATTATACTACATTTAAGATATAGACTAAGATTTTTAACAATATAATTATAATACCAATAATATTTAAAATGTTTTTATTACTATTTTATAAATTAATATATCCTAACTTTATTAGGATATATTAATTTATAAAATTTAGAAGTGAAAATCTTCTATTCTATTATATTTAATAATTAATTAATTCAAGATGGCAATCAATTAATTGATTACTTAACATCAGATTTAGTTGTTATATATGTTTTCTATTTCTTGTAAATGTTTTATTTAAAAATTAGATTATGATATTTTTACAGCTAAATCTATTTCATTACATAAATAGTAATAAGTGTTTTATATTTAAAATAAAACTCAATACTATTATCTTACAGGAAGTGGATTTGGACTGTTAAATTTTTTTACTAGTCTTTTTTCACATTCTTGACCTTCAGGTGGATTCAAATCATCACTTGATACACAAGCATGAAATCTATCTCCAAGTTTAATTTGACCTATGTCGGTATTACGATCAAATGTAAATGTATTTGTGATAGTATTATCATTACTTTCGGCTAATTCCTTTTGAACATCTTTTATAGTCTCTGTTTGTATCTGACCTCTGACCATTGCAGCAATTTTGAGTTCTTTGGTATTTTTTCTGTCAGATAATGGAACAGAGACTTTGATTTTAACTGTATCATCTGTTGACATAATATTACTATTCTCTTCTTTTATTTTAGCAAATTGTTGTTGTTGATCAAAGAAGGCTTTGCTTTTACTATATACCATAGAGCTTGGTTTGAATAATGTTATTGTGTTTTTTCCATCTGAATCTTGTACACCCGCTTCATTACAGTCAAAGTAAAGTATTGAATCATACTCTTTTTCTATGTCTTTGATATGATATGCACATATAAAAAATTCATCTGCAGTACCAAGAGAAACTATTTCTGTCTCTTTTACTACATTAAATTTTATATCCAACCTATTCTTTGATGGAGCTAATTCAGATAATTGAATATCTTCATTGAAAGGTTGCCCATTAATATATCCTACTACTCTCAAAAATCCATCCTTTTCTATATTTTGTAAATTAATTCTTGCATTAAAGGTAACATAATCTGATTTATCATTATTATCATTATTACTTTCATTACTGGTAAATTCATACTTTTTATTATTGTTATTATTGCTAGATGAATTTTCTACTTTTTTAATTTGATTGTAATTATATTCTCCTGATTGTTGTTTTACTTGATTATTTTTATTATTATTGTTATTGTTATTGAGGTTATTATTGTTACTATTCTGAGGAACATTGTCTTCATCAAAGTATTCACTAGA
>DASUUM010000172.1:0-2956 GCA_036374075.1 Nitrososphaeraceae archaeon | reverse complement strand
TAATGAGCCTCATTGAAAATAACACTTATAAAAATAACAATATAGATAACGTCTAGGGGCCGGTGGTCTAGCCTGGTTAGGATACCGCCTTGACATGGCGGGGCTCACGTGTTCGAATCACGTCCGGCCCATATTTTGTGCGTAAATTATCATTAGAATAATAGCTTTGATTTTGGACGTTACAATTAGTAGTAACAGTGTTACAATATTTAGTAACAGGGCTATTGAAAGGTAGAAACCCTTTCTCTATGAGTAAAGGTAGATCAATAGTTTGTAAAATCAGTAACTTTTTCTTTATATCTGATTTTAGCTTACGTTCATATCCTTTAGATAGTTTTGTATTTCCAAAAAGCCATTCTTTCTCCGTTTGTGAAAGTATCATAAACAAAAGTTTGCTAAAACTAAAATTAAATTTTTTTCTATATGTTGAAGACAAATAAAGTTGAAGATATGATGAAGAATAAGAATTTTAAAAGAAGCTATAGTTGAAATGCAAAAGTTGATAAAACATCATAAAAAATTAAAAAAATTATTATTTTTTGAGAAGAGCAGTTAATGCTAAGCTATTTCCTGCTTTGAAGTTAAGGGACTTTGTTGCCGTATTATATAATGCTAATCCATTAATATTATCAATTGTCTTTTTCTTTCCAGTAACTGGATCAGTTCCAGTCATTTTGTTATCAAAATTTACAACATATAGACCACTATCTTTACCAAGACTTTGAATTTTTTGTTTAGATACTATTATTCCATCGTATTCATTTCCTTTCTTGTCTAATGATAATACAACGAATTTTAGATTAGGATTATTAGGAATATTAAGGGTTGCACGTCCATCTTTTAATTCACATGGTTCAAAATCTGCTAAAACTATTACTCCTTTTACAAGTATTTTTCCTTTTAATTGTATTGAATCAGATTGTGTTGGACATGAATTATCTCTGTTGTAGACCTTTTTAATTACTTTGACATTGTCATCATCATTATCATCATGATAGCGCTTATCATAATCAATATCATATTTTATTTTATTCTTAAAGTAATTATTGGTTACTTGATATGCTTTTTGAACTATATTTTGAATAGTATTTTGGTTAATGTTGTCTCCAATGGCTATTTGAGTTCCTATTTGTTTGATAGCTTGATTAACTTGGTCTTTATTTCCTGAACCATACAATCCAGCAAGGTTTCCCAACGATTTTGTCAGATCACTTTTTGGATTCTTATCTATTTGTTTTGATATTTGGTCAACAATTTGGTTGACATCACTGTCATCTTTAGATGATTGAGTTGCAATTTGCTTAATTACTTGTTGAACATCTGAAGGTTCTTCGCTTCCTTGATCCTCTGATGATTTAGCAATCTGGTTAGCCATTTGACTAATTTTTTGTTCTATATCTTCACGAAATGTTTGTTGTTCTTCTTGTTCTTGTATTTGCTTTGCTTGTTTTTGTATTTGCTTTGCTATATCCTCTTCACCTGCATCTTGTTGTTCTTCTGGTTTCACGTTATTATCTGAAGCTTGTTGCAGAATCCGTTCTGCTATATCCTCTTCACCTGCATCTTGTTGTTCTTCTTGTTTCTGTGCTGATCGATCTACTTCATTGTCAGCGGCTTGTTGTTCTTGTTCTTGTATCTGCTCTGCTTGTTCTTGTATGTGCTTTGCTATATCGTCTGTACCATCCTCTTGTTGTCCTTGCGGATTTACTTGTTGATCTTCTTCCTCTCTATCTTCAGTCTCTTTATCTTCAGATTCTTCTATTTCAAAAGCAAATTTACCAGTCTCTTGGGTTGCATCATCGTTATCTCCTTCATCCTCTTCTTTTATCTCTACCTCTTCAGTCTCTTGGTCTTCAGTCTCTTCTACATCTTGAGTATCTTGATCTTTCTTTTCGGCTACAAATGTAAAAGGGGTATTCTCTGCTTCTGTCTGTTGATCTTCTTCTACGTCTTCTTGTTCTGATTCTTGATCTTCATCTTCTGTTTCTTCGGATTCGAAGCTAAATTGGTTAGTATCTTCCTCATTTTCTTTTTCATTATCTAAATTATCCTCTTCTTCAAAAGCAGCAAAGTCATCATCGCCACCATCTCCACCATCTGGGGCTTGAATTGAAGGAATTTCTAAAAGAATAGGATTGTTATGGTCTAAAAAATTTTTATAGCTTTTAACAGGAGAACCAGTAATCAGAATGATACTAAGTAAACTGATTAAATTTAATATTATTAATAAATTTGGGCTTTTCAAACTTAATTGTTATATTATATTAAATTATCTAATAAAATAGTTTAAAAAGATAATTTAGGTATTAAAATGAAGAAAAAAATTATGCTAAAATTTTATGTATTAGTTATAGGTAAATAAAACAAGAATAAGAAGTAATATTTTAGATTGAAATTACTACTACAGAACTAAATAAAAATTCTTCAAATCGGTTAGTAAGTTCATATACTGTTAGAGTATATGAATTATCTTTATTAGTTTTATTTATCCAATTTGATTTTTTGAAGATGTCTTAAACAATAGTCTATTAATAGTAATAAATGTTGTATATAAAAATAAATAATTATAGAATATCATATTATGTTGTATCAATAAAGTATTAAATGGAAAAATGTTTTGTTCTAATAACACATTCAAAATCATAACAATTATAAAATATCAAATACCTATGAGGAAGTATATAGCAGCAGACATAGTTTAATTTTAAAAATATTATAAAATTTTCAAGATATTATAGATTTGAATAATAATGTTCTATTCTATCATTTCAATCATAGCTTCACTTGAAATTATAAATACTTTAACATACAAAATGCTCTGTTAACTTAAGATGAATTCACCTCCATTCATAAGAAATGGTATTTTATTTCTCTAATTGTTGTTGTATTATACAAATAAATGAACAACTTTATCCAATTGTATACATGAGATAGATCACAATTCTGTTTATTATTA
>DASUUM010000171.1:0-2831 GCA_036374075.1 Nitrososphaeraceae archaeon | reverse complement strand
AGTTTGTTACATTCAATATTTGAATATGCACTAATAAAAAGAACTTGTATCTTGTCATTTAATTCTTTGACTTTAATTCCAAGTTTACATCCATTCAATTTGCTCATACTAAAATCAGTAATTAACAAGTTATACTGTTTGGGATTTCTTTTAATATGAGCAAGTGCTACTAATGGGTCAGTAAAAGCATCTACACCATAGCCATATGACGAAATTGCATCTTTAGAGCTCAACTACATCTGGTTCGTCATATACTACGACAATTGATTTCGTTATTGTAATAGTTCTGACATAACTTTAAACTATATAAGTATTATTTTATAGAGCTTTAAACTCGTTAAAATTATAATAGTTTTTTATCAATTGCTATTTACCTTATTACTAATCTCTTCTCTACCTTTTTCAGAACAGTTTCAAGTTTTTGCTGAGTTTCGATATCTCTATTTTCTTTTTTACTATTGCAAAATACCTGTATATGAACCCGATATTTTACAGGCTCGGAGGTTGGTCAACTGATAATTTTGACACAATTTTGTAGTTGAAAAGCAAAGAAATAATATTGTATATTTTGTCATTGAAATTGTAAATCATCATAATAACAATATCATGGAAAATCTGATTAGTAAGTTGAAAATGGAATTAATTTGTAATTGGAATAATTTTTCTAGAAATACCACCATGTTAAAAATAAATAAAAATCTATCATTCTATTTTTAAACAAGTTTTGATATTTTATATCTAAAAGGAGTATTCCTTAAGAAATGTGTAATATTTGTGATACGTGTAAGAATAAAGATGAATGTGATAATGTGCAAACATGTATGGTAAGATGTATAGTAAATTGTTGTCATACATGTACAAAGGATTTTTACAACTTCCAATATGTTGTCAGGTAAGAATAACTAATATAATTTACAAAAAGTTTTTTATACATATTGATAGTATTCTTATGCATCTAATAATAATCCATAAATTGATTTTTCTTCTTTTTGTATTTTTCTTCATTTGAAGAAACATGATATTGTCCAGTTTAACAGTATTATAAAACAAAATTATCTTACTCTTTTTACTTTGTATTAAGAAATACCACTATTCTTTCTCTTTCCTAATCCTTTTCAAAAGCAGAATTGATAAACCCAAATTTATTAGAATCTTAAAGATATTATTTCGATATCTAGAGATCTAACAAATTACAAATATTCAAATAATTCTACCAAAAAAGTTGTATTATTTTTATTTAATAGTCTCTAAACTTTTTCTACTGTATCTTTTAACTTTGTCGGCATCTTGAAGGTATCATTTCTTTTATTACATTCTCCTCAAAGATATATCACCCAATTGGTTGACCGGCTCGGAGGGCTTCGAATTCTCATTATATTAGGATTCGGTAACATAATATATATTAATATATCTTTAGGTCAAAAAAATTTAGTGTAGTATTAAATTTAAGAATTAAAGTATAATTCTATATTTTATTAATGGAAGATGTTTCATAATTTTGATCTACATCACTTTTCTTTAGCTGGAGAGTGATTGATCCATTAATTATACTTGCAATATCTAGCCTTGGAATTTCATATTTGACTTCCTTATTTTCCATTTCGTTCTTTACAATGAAAGATTCTGCAAATGCTGTTTCTACCTTGCAATTCTTATTCCATCAGATGAATAAACAGTACAATAATTTACTTTGTCATCACTATGAATCTTACCTTCATAAGGATACTCTGACATTTATTATTAAAAGTAATTCATTTAAAATAAGGATTACATATAATTTAGTCATTTTAAAGATTAAAAATTATAGAATATCTGGTATCAATATTTTATTTCTAGTCTGAACATTTTATAGTTATGGTATGATACTCATAAAGTATAATATGAGTTAGAAGGCTTCGAGTAGGACATGTAGTTAGGATCGGTAAAGTTGTATATAGCTGTTGAGTTACTTATTTCAAATCTTTGCCTATGGTTTCCGATAGAATATTAAAAAAGAACTAAGGCAATAAGTAGATCTGAAACTTTTTACTAAGTAGAGTGAGTAACTTTACTACTTATATTATACACTTTACTGACATCAATAATATAGTTCCCTGAATTAGACTATGTAACTTAATACTCTTAATCTTTGGAAACATATTTGCCAGTAATTTTAAAAAATCTTTTATTGAAACTACTGGATTAAGAATAGCATAGAAAAAAATCAGGGTCAAAGATACTATCTATATCTAGATTTGTGCCGCACCCCCATCAACGAACAGTTCGATACCGGTGACATAACTGCTCTCATCTGATGCAAGGAACGAGGCGACTTTAGCGACTTCATCAGGAGTGCCCATTCTTCTCAGAGGCACGTTGCTTACGAGATCCTTTTTGAGTTGTCTGCTCTGTTCCTCATTCCGCATCAAGTCACTGAAGGCAGGTGTGTCGATCGGACCGGGACTGATGGCGTTGACGCGAATTTTGCGGTGTCTCAAATCTACTGTCCAAGTTCGAGCGAACGAACGTACGGCGGCCTTGCTTGCACTGTAAACACTAAACCCCTCAACTCCTTTGGATGCAGCTATTGATGAATTTAGAATGATCGAACCACCATCCTTAAACAATGGAACCGCTTTTTGCACAGTGAATAAAAGCCCTTTGACGTTAACACCGAACGTTTTGTCAAAGTGCGCTTCAGAAATTTCCCCTAATGTGGAGAATTCTCCAAGGCCGGCATTGGCGAACAGAATGTCGATACGTCCCTTCTGTTGCTTTACTATAGAGTACAACCGATCAAGATCTGCAAGATTTGAGACATCACCCTGAACATCGGTGACATTTTTACCGAT
>DASUUM010000170.1:0-4202 GCA_036374075.1 Nitrososphaeraceae archaeon | reverse complement strand
AAAATGGATGAGTCGTTGTCAGGAGGTATCGGTTGCATGACTATTATAATAGAATATAATATAAATTATTTAATACTTTATTATTAAAAGTAAATTAGATATTATTTAAATTAAATAAAATAGACCAATAAATTATACAGTATAGAAAATTATAAAAACTAATGTTAAAGATTTAATTTGATAGTCGAGCAAAAACTCTTAGAGATTTATTATTGAAAAAATATTAAATGAAATATTCTATATATTTGAAAATTAGAAGCCAATAAAAAATGTTACCAAGAGAATATGTTCTAGATCAATATCCTATTATAGAAGATTTCAAGGATGGAACCAATCAATCAAGTATTTTTGATATAGAATATGTGAACAAGACTGTTTAAAATATTTACAAAAATAAAAGAAAATGAATGACTAAAATAGTCACGATAATCTTGAATTTATATATATATTAATAAAACCGTCTTTATGGAAATAGAGAAGGCTAAAACTGGTCGAACATAATCTTACATAGATAAGAGTAAATAAGGAAAGAACTAAAAAATATTTTATTATTTATTTATCTATCTACTTTTATGGTTTAGAAATGTTATTGCTCTTACAAAATATGCAGTTACAATATTACTATTACTACTGGTAACATCATTAAAAGCTATATTAAACAAGTATATCATATGTATTCATGTCCTCAAATAGCAATTTACAAACAAAAAGTTCCTTCTTTTCACCCAAGTCAATTGCAGTTATTGGTGCAACTGAAAAGCCAGGTGTAGGAGAAACAATTTTTTCTAATATTAGAAATGGTTATACAGGAAAAGTTTATCCAATTACACTATCTCATACAACTGTTTTTGGTGTTAAGGCTTACAAGAGTGTTCTTGATGTTTCAGATGATATTGATCTTGCTGTAATTGCAGTTCCAAATAAAGTTGTCCCCACAGTTATGGAAGAGATTGGAAAGAAAAAGATAGGTGGTGCAATAATCATATCAGCAGGATTTAAAGAGTCAGGCGAGCAAGGCGCAAGATTAGAAAAAGAAGTTCAATCCATTGATAAAAAGTATGGTACTAGAATCGTTGGTCCAAATTGTCTTGGAGTGATGAGTCTATCTAAAAATAATAAAATAAATACAACTTTTTTAAAATTTACTCCCTCATATGGCAACATTGCATTGGTTTCTCAGAGTGGCGCAATTTGTGCGGCTACAGTTGAAGATGCCGTATCTCAAGGAATAGGCTTTTCAAAAGTAATAAGTATGGGAAATAAGGCAGACATGGCTGAAGATGATATTTTAGAATCATTATCTGATGATCCAGAAACCAAAGTTATCATGATGTATCTTGAGGATATTCATGATGGCAGGAGATTTATGGAAATTGCCAAATAAATAACAAAGAAGAATAAAAAACCAATCATAGCATTGAAAGCAGGGAGGTCAGCTGCCGGTGCAAAGGCTGCCGCGTCACATACAGAAGCCTTAATGGGTTCTGATGAAACATATGATGCGCTATTTGCACAATCTGGAGTAATAAGAGTAGAGGCATTGCTAGATCTATTCAATGTAGCTACTGCTTTTTCAAAACAACCTATACCTATTATATCAAAAAAAGAGATGAGGAAGGTACAGTAGGGGTTGCAATAGTTTCAAATGCTGGTGGACCATCAATCATTTCAACCGATGTATGTTCAAAATATGGAATTAAAATGGCTGATATATCATCATCAAGAGAAGCTATTGTTAAAGTAATACCACAATATGGTTCAGCAAAAAATCCTATGGATATAGGAGGTGATGCTGATGCTGTTAGATTTGAGAAAGTACTTTCAGAGGTATTATCAAATCCAAATGTTAGCTCTGTAGTTACAATGTGCACACCGTCAGCTACACTGAACTACAATGATCTAGCAAAAACAATTGTTGAAACATCAAAAAAAAGAGATAGAGGAGATGGCAAGACTATGATTGCTTCATTGATGGGGCTTGCCGAGGGATCTGAAAATAAACAAATTCTATCAGATGGAGGAATACCTCATTTTATGTATGCAGAGCTTGCTGTAAGAGCCCTAGCAGCTATGTATAGGTTCAGAGAGTGGATAGATATGCCAGAGGATATCTCAGAACGATTCGATGTAGATTCAAAAAAAGTAGAAGCAGTTTTGGATAATGCAAGAAAGGAAGGAAGAACCTATATTTTAGAAGACAAAGGTTATGAAATTCTTTCTGCTTATGGCTTTCGTACTGCCAAAAGCGTCCTTGCAACAAGTGAAGATGAATGTGTAAAGGCAGCCAAGGAGGAGATTGGATATCCTGTTGTAATGAAGATTGTTTCTCCAGATATTATTCATAAATCAGATGCTGGAGGAGTAGAGGTAGGACTAAGAACTGAGGATGAAATACGAACAGCATTTAAAACTATAATTGATAATGCCAAAAAATACAAATCAACAAATGTTACAATCAAAGGTGTCCTGTTACAAGAGATGATAAAATCAGGTAAAGAAATAATTCTAGGAGCAAAGCAAGACCCCATATTTGGACCTCTTATTATGTTTGGTCTTGGAGGCATATATGTCCAAGTTTTCAAAGATATAGTTTTCAGAATGGCACCAATTGGTAGACAGGAAGGGTTGAGAATGATAGAATCGATAAACTCAATTAAACTATTAAAAGGTGTAAGAGGAGAGAGACCATATGATTTGAAAGCAATAGTAGATAATCTACTGAGACTTCCCCAACTGATTACAGATTTTCCTGAAATTGAAGAATTAGATATCAATCCTATGATGGTGTTAGAAGAAGGAAAGGGAGCGTTAACCGTAGATGTACGTATAGATCTAAAGAGGAATGGTCAAAAAACTACTTACTACTAAATGCTACAGTACTATATCACAACTACCAAAGGACAGGGGGGATCAAACAAGTAAAAAATTATCTTTTGTATTCAATTCAAAAAAAGGGATTACTATCATTATGTTTATCTTTAGAATCAATGCTAATTAAGGAGATGTAGGTATCTAATCATGTCTTTAGAAGAAACATTTGAAAAATTATCTTCAAGCCAGAAAGGATTATCATCTGCAGAATCAGAACAACGTCTTAAAAAATACGGATATAATGAGGTTCAAGAGAAAAAGGTTAATCCAATTAAAAAGTTTGCAGGTTACTTCTGGGGTCCTATTCCATGGATGATAGAAGCAGCAGCTATTCTTTCAGCAATAGTTAGCCATTGGACAGACTTCTGGATAATTATTGGTCTTTTACTTTTGAATGCGGGAGTAGCTTTCTGGCATGAGCATAAAGCTGACAACGCAATTAATCTTTTGAAGCAAAAGCTTGCCGCTAAGGCACATGTATTAAGAGATGACAAGTGGACTGAACTCGAAGCTAGAGAGCTCGTTCCAGGAGATGTAGTAAGAATTCGTCTTGGAGAGGTAGTACCTGCTGATCTCAAATTGTTTGATGGAGATTACCTTCTTGTAGATCAATCTGCTCTAACTGGAGAGTCTCTCTCAGTAGAAAAACATGTTTCTGAAGATGTATACTCTGGTTCAATTGTTCAGAAGGGAGAGATGATTGCATTGGTAGTAAAAACAGGTGCAAATACCTATTTTGGCAAGACTGCAAAACTAGCAGAAGAAGCAAAGACAAAAAGTCATTTTAAGAAAGCTGTAATAAAAATAGGTGATTATCTGATTGCTTTTGCTGTATTTCTAATAGTAATTATTTTTCTAGTAGCAATGCTTAGACAAGAGAGTTTACTGCAGACACTACAATTTGCACTTGTACTGCTTATTGCATCTATACCAGCAGCACTCCCTGCAGTTCTGTCAGTAACTATGGCTGTTGGAGCTACAATGCTTGCAAAAAAACAGGCCATAGTCAGCAAACTTGTATCTATTGAAGAATTGGCAGGAGCAGATATTCTATGTTCAGATAAGACTGGTACCATTACAAAGAATAAGCTTAGTGTAGCTGAAGTTGAAGCATTTGATCCATCATATACTGAAGCAGATGTAATTCTATATGCTACTCTTGCATCCAGAGAAGAAGATAATGATCCTATTGATAATGCAATAATTGCTAAATGTAAATTCTTAAAGATTTTTGAAAGAGTTAGCACTGATTATAAAATGAATTCATTCAAGCCATATGATCCAGTAGCAAAGAGAACAGAGGCAGTCATTTTAGATCAAAAATCAGGTTC
>DASUUM010000169.1:0-2211 GCA_036374075.1 Nitrososphaeraceae archaeon | reverse complement strand
TGCTTCGATTTTAGGTATTATCGCTATTTGTAGATATGGAATTCATGGACTTCATGGTAAATCATATTTGTTTCTTACACTTGGCCTTATATCTTGGTTTTCTGCTGATTTTACACTTTTATATGATTATTATGCATTAGGAATAGAAGAACAAAGACTTGTAACTACTACAGATGCTTTATGGTTTGCTGGATATGGATTTCTTGCTTTACATTTGTTTATAACATTACGTTCCCTACACATCACAATAAAATCTAAAGTTTTTATTGTAGTATCAATTATTACAGTGCTCTTTATTACTTATAATTTAGTTAATCTTCTTTCTCATGATTTTCACATTGATGATGATTTTATAGTCATAATAGTAACTATTTTGTATCCTATTTTAGATATTATATTAATCATACCTTCTTCAATAATACTTGTAACATTGCGGAAAGATTATGAACAGAATATTCCATGGTTTCTTTCCTCATTATCATTATTAGTCAATGCAATAGCAGATGATGGATATGTTAATGATTTTGTAGCAGGCAATTCAGAAAATCTTTGGTTTTGGGAGCTCTTCTATATAACAGATTTTATTATAATGTCAAGAGCTTTATTTTGGTATAATAAATTCTATATTTCAAATGCTTTAAGAAATGTAAAATTGAGCAATCATCATAAATAAGTATATACGGTGTATAAATATTTATCAATATTTTTTTTGTATTTAGCCTATAACTAATTTATTACTATTTTAAAACAAGAATAATTCCGTTGCAACAATATGTTTACATTTATTTAGTTTAAATTTAAAATCAGGACACGTACAGGTACCATTTTCTATATCAACATCATAGTACTTATTTTTTTCCTTACTACTACTTCTAACCCTAAACAATCTTCTCTTTTCTCTTTGATTTTGATTGAGATTTTGTTCATTTTCATCATTATGTTTTTGTTGTTCTTCTTCTTTTAATTCAACTATCATAGGTTCATTTAGAGTAGATTCTATTATGTTGTATGCCTTTTCAAGTCTTTTCCCTTTTACTTCTTTTTTTATTCTTTTTGAATTTTTGTTATTGTTAATAAGAATATCTTTTTCATTTATTTTGATATTATTTTTTTTATGTTCCTGTTCTTCTTCTTTTTTATGTTTCCAAAGATCTGTTGATATAGCCTTCTTCACTACATCATGTATATTATCATCTTTAGTGTCTGATACATATATTACATAGATTAATGCCAACTCTTTACCCTCGTACTTTCGTATAACTCTTCCTATTCTCTGTATGACTTGATTCATATTAGAGGTTGTAGCTAAGATAATCTCTATTCTAACCTGTGGTATATCAAATCCTATTTCTAAAGTATGTACTGATAAGAGTGGATAAAATTCTATTCCCCATTGATTCAAGATTTCCTGTCTCTTTCTAGAACTTATGTTACTATCAATTATCATTGATTTTGTACCTTGTGACTCTAACATATCTCTAAGTTTAGTAATAGAATCAATAGTTTCACTAAATATCATGATTTTTTCATTTGGAAATTTTGTGGTTATCAGATTTACTGCTGACAATAATTTATTTTCTGCACAACTTAACAATAGTTTTCTTTTTCTCACATTTGAGAACCATGCTTTTGCCATTCCACTAACGAAACCTCCTTTTCTTAACAATACTGTCATAGACTCGGCATCATATTTTTTAAAACGGTTTGATATTTTCTTTATTTTAGAGGTATATGTATCATAGTCGTTTTGTTCTTTTTCTGTAAGGTTGACCTTTAACGGAATAACTATTGGTTTTGCAAGTCTTTTATCATTAACAGCCTTTCTTATAGGATATCTTTTGACTGGGGGTAATAATGTAAGAATTGTATGATATTTAGAAAGGTCTGTTTCATCAAGGGTTGCAGTAAGACCAAGAATAGCTTTTTTATGATCCTCTATAACTACATCAAATATTTTTCTAAATATTTTTGCTGTGTCTCTTATCAAATGTACTTCATCAAAAATCACTATATTAGATCTTCGAATAATATCTAAATTTCTAATTACGCTTTGATAAGTACATATGGTTATCTCTCTTATCTCTTTTCTTTCACCAAAATATGCTCCTATTTTTTCCTTTGGTATACCATATGATACAAGTCGTTTAATGTTCTGGTCGATTAAAATGATCCTAGGAACAATTAATAGGATATTTAGAAATGGAAGAGGAG
>DASUUM010000168.1:0-6227 GCA_036374075.1 Nitrososphaeraceae archaeon | reverse complement strand
AACTCTAACATTCCATATTTTGATAATTCTCTTCCAAATCCACTTTTCTTCACACCTCCAAATGGAACACGAGGATCAGAGACAACTACATTGTTTACAGATACTACTCCTGCCTTAACTTTTTTTGATAAAGTTTCTGCTTTATGAATGTCTTGTGTCCAAATACTAGCCCCTAATCCAAACTTACTATCATTTGCTAGTTTAATTGCTTCATTTTCGTCTTCTACTTTTATGAGAGGAGCCACTGGACCAAAAACTTCTTCAGTAGCTATTTCCATATCATGAGATACATTTGTTATAATGGTAGGTTTATAAAAATATCCTTTTCTATCTTCTATTCTTTCTCCTCCAGTTAATACTTCACAATTTTTATTATTTTTGAGGGTATCTTGTACTATAGATTCTATTGCTTGTAGCGAATCATCACTTACAAGAGGTCCTATATCTGTATTATCAGCTAAAGGATCACCCACTACCAGATTTTCTGTTTTTGTTACAAATTTCTCTATAAATTCATCAGCAATTCCTTTTGATATTAGAAAACGTTTAGAAGCTATACAACTCTGTCCACAGTTAATGAATCTCCCCTTAACAGCAGCGGAAGATGCCTTTTCTAAATCTGCATCTTCTAAAACTATGAATGGATCACTTCCTCCCAATTCTAAAACACATTTTTTTACATTAGAAACTACTTTTTGTGCTACTTTGGCTCCTGCAGGAACACTTCCAGTAAATGTAACTGCTCTTACTTCTTCTGAATCAATTAGTTTTTCTGCCATTGTTGAATCTGCCACTATTGTTTGAAATACACCTGATGGAATTCCTGCCTTTTGAAACATTTCTTCAATTTTAATTCCACATTGAATTGTCTTGCTTGATGGTTTTAATATACTAGTATTACCAATCATCAATGAAGGTGAGGCAAATCTCAATGCCTGCCAATAGGGAAAATTCCACGGCATTATGCTAGCTATAATTCCTAATGGTTCAAATGATATTATGCTTTTTCTTGCATCAGAATTAACTACTTCTTCCTTTGAGAATATTTTTCCATTATCAGCAAAATATTTTATTACCCAAGCGCATTTTTCAACTTCAGAACGGGCCTCTTTTATGGCTTTTCCCATTTCTTTTGTACAGGTTTGTGCCAAATTTTCTTTGTTTTTTCTAAATTCCTCTGCCAGTCCATATAGATAATTTTTTCTTTTATCTATATCATTTTTCCATTCTTCAAAAGATTCTTTAGCATTAGATATTTTATTCTGCAATTCATCCTCAAAAATAATATCATATTCTTGAATGATTTCTTCAGTAGCAGGATTAATAGATTGAATTATTTTTTTATTTTTATTTTTATTTTGTTGTTGTTGTTGCATTATGGATTAATCACTCCTCTTCCTTCAATTTTTCCTTCTTTGAGTTTTGTCAATGCTTCAGTAGCTTGATCAAGCGTAAATTTTTCAGATACAACAGATTTTATAATTCCTTTTTTAGCAATAGAAACCAATTCTAATAGTTCCTCACGTGTTCCATTATATGATCCACTTAGAGTATAAGCTTTAGTAGGCAAAGTTAAAAGATTTAGTTTGACTTCTCCTCCAAATAGGCCTACTAATATCAATTTTCCCCTCTTTCTCAATAACTTTAGATTTGTTTCTACAGATTTAGAAGAATTTACAAAATCTATAATTACTTCAGTACCTCTATTGTGAGTAATCTCGTTAATTCTCTTTACAGGATCTTCTTCCTTTGGATTAATTGTTTCATCTGCACCATTTTTTTTTGCAATTTCTAATTTATCATTATTTAAATCAATTGCAATAGTATTTACACCATACAAAGATTTTGCTAATTGAATTGCATTTAATCCAAGTCCTCCACTACCAACTACTACCAGGCTATCATAAGGCCTTAGATTGGCATTCTTTACTGCACTATATGCAGTCAATGAAGAGCATGACAAGGTTGAAGCAAAATTCAAATCTAATTTATTGTTGGTATTAGTGCTACTACCATCCTCACCTTCATCTTCATTTATTTTTATCAAGTATGTATAATTAGGAACTAAAACATATTCTGCATATCCGCCATCTCTATAAATTCCAAGAGATCTTGGATCATCACATAAATTTTCTTGACCAGCAAGACAGGCAGGACATAACCCTTCACCTATCCAAGGATATACAATAACTTGATCTCCTTTAACAAATTTATTGGTATTATGTACTCTATTACCAACTTCTTCTACAGTTCCTGCTATTTCATGACCAGGAGTTAAAGGATATCTAACTCCTCTATCAGTAGCTTTTATAAAAGTATTATCAGGACCTTGATAACCACCTTCCCATAAATGAATATCACTATGACAGACGCCGCTTGCCTTTATCTTTACAAGAACCTCTGATCCTTCTAACTGTGGAAGTTCAACTTCTTCTACATTTAATGGCTCGTTTGGTTCTGTAATACGAGCTGCTTTCATATTATTGAAGCTATATCAAAATATTTAAAGATTGGATACAATTCCAAAAATATTTATAAAATAGTAAAAGAGTAGTCACTATTAGTATAATAACCTGTTTTTTATAAGCATATTTTACTACTGTAATGGTGATAATGTCTAACTAATAGGACAATTTAATAATAAAATTATGATAGTTAATTTAATTTCTATTTTACTAATTATAATTGTTATTGTTTTAATAATATTTTGGGTATTTAAATTATATAAGTTTACAAATAAATAATTATTGTGTTAGAAATTAAATTCCTGCTCTCGGTGTATAGTATTTGTGATCTTCTCTATGGCCCCCTTGACCTAAGCCTATATGTTTATAATCTTCAACAAATTCAATCGCTTTAAGCCATTTTACCATCTTGTATCCAAGTTGTGTTTCTACTCTTAATCGTAAGGGAGCTCCATGTCCTATATCCAATTTTTCTCCATTCATTTCATATGCCAATATGGTTTGAGAATGTTTAACAATTTCCAAATCTATAACTTCGTAATACTGAGCATTATCCATATATTGATAAGAGTAAAAAACAACATACCTTGCTTTGGAGGTAGGTTTACATAATTCAATTATGTATCTCATAGGAAATCCTCCCCATTCACCAATAGCAGTCCATCCTTGGATACAAAAATGTTCAGTAATTTGTGTTTGTTTCTATCGCATATTAATAAGATCTGACATAGAAAACTCTAAAGAATTTTCTACAAGTCCATATACTTTAAGTCTCCAATCTTGAAAATTATTTTTATAAAGGTTTTGATATTCTTTTGTATCTGGAGGATATCCATTAACACGGAAAAATGGTGATATCTCTGAACGAGTAAATTCTTGTTTAGATGCCATATTTCTAAAAAATAAATATTTGACATTATTGACTACATAATCTAACCAATTTTGTACAAGTCTCGGATTCTTCAATGAAATTCTAGTTATCCATATATGTATAATAGCTATTACTACTACATATAGTGCAAATAAACCTATTGCAGTTACAAAATTATTGACAGGATATCCTAGAATTATTTGACCAACATTTTCAGGAAAACGTTCTATTACTACCATACTAACATGAATAATAATAAAGAGAATAAATGCAACAGTACCCAAAAAGTGTAGACTTCTTGCTGCTTGTCGTCCTCCAAATATCTTTGGGTATCGGGGAAATCGTGCATCAATACTTGGAGACATTGCTGCTCCTGTCATTACCATAAAAGGACCTAATAAGAATACAACACCAAAATACATTAGCTGTTGTAATGGATTATACGGATCTCCTGGAGGAGGAAAATTAAATGTAGCATAAGTAAATGCAGTTTGTATTACTTGTGGAATTATATCAAATGATGTAGGTACTAGACGCTCCCATTCATCACTTGTAAATAATAAGATATAATAGGCAATACCATTAAGACCCCAAAATATAGCAGAAAAGAAATGCCAATGTCTTCCCAAACCAAGATTTTTATGCCCTGGTAATGCTAGCCAAGGGGAATAATCTTCTTCTTCCTCTAGAGATATCCACAACTTATCTTTAGGAGGATCTTTCTTTTTTGTAAATTTTAGCCATTCTGTACCTGGTAATGCATCATCTTTCCAATATAATTTTGGTAGGGAACTAAGTATTTCTATACCACTACGAATAAGCATGGTAATGAAAATAATATTAATAAAATGAGCGAAACGTATCCAATATGGAAAGTCAGCAGCAGAATAAGAAAATTCTATAACCAATTCTATATTGTTAGCTCCATTTATTTAATGTAAAATATGCTATTCTTGATAATATACAAAAATCAATTGAACTAACTAGAATTAAATAATTTTATAATATATGAGACAAGAAAATCCACTAAATGCATTTAAGTAAAACCAAGATTGCATTCATTATAGGAATCATCCTAATTGCAATATCAATTCCTATAATTATTTTAGGATATCAAAAATATAATAATTTTGCTCAAATAGTTGGAGAATGTAATATAAATAGAATATCAAATAATAATAATATCAGTAATGCTACAACAATTACAAATAATGAATGCAATATAGCAATCAGAGAAGCAACAATAGGTTATCAACTTCAAACATTAGGTGAAATATTACTTGTAGCTGGTATAATCATAATAGCTGTAAGAGCAATAACATTTCTATATCATAAAAGAAGATAAATAATAAATAATAAAATGTTATTAGAGTATTCCCTAATTTATCTATAGATTTTATTGTACCATTTTCAGTTAAATTTTCATTATAGTAGATTTAGATTAGAATCTTTAGCCATTTTCTTGTTATATAATTGAAAACATATTATATTGTTACAACAGTTTAATCTGGACGTATAGTAAATTCAGTTTTGCTTGGGTCTGCTTTTATTACTTTATCACTATCTACAAAGACATTGAATTTCACGGAATCTTTTAATGTTTTATCTATAGTTGCTTCTCCTGAAGAAGATTGTCTTTCCAATATTGTTTTTTCAACTGATGGGGACATGCTGATATTATTTATAAATATTGTTATATTTCCTACATAATCACCTAGTGTAATAAAATTTTTTCCACTAATACCATACAAATCGTTATTTGCCTTATGCCATAAGGTATTTCCTTGATCATCATAAATGGTAAGATCATATCTTTGGACAGGTGCTAGATTATAATCAACTGGAATTGATAATTCTGGATCCTCTGCCAATTCAGTATCTCCTCCCTCTATTGTTTCAGGAGAAGAGAAAACAGTGCCTTCACGACCTGTGGTAGGAAAAGTTGCATTCAGAAAAACAATATCTATTGGAATTTCAGGAGTAGTAGGACCCATTCCTGATTTGAATTGTACGAGATAATGACCATTTTCAGAAACTTTCTCAATTGTGGTAATTGGTTCTAATTGTGCCATTACCCAACTTGAATAGCGCTCATGAATAGTGTTTGATATTAAATAAAAACTGGCAACAAAAACAATTGATAATAACATTATATATCTTACTTTTTCCATAAATTAATATGTACATTAAAGTATAATAAAATTCATATAAAGATAATGAGAATTATGAATTAAATCTCTATAAAATACTTGGTAAAAGTAAAAATATCATTATAATCATCATAAATATTGTAATGCTATTTAATGATGATCTTTTCGTCAATTAATATTTTCTACCTCTGATAAATTGTAATAAAAAAGATAATAAAATTTGATATTAGAAATCTAGAAATCTGTATTATATGACAATTTAAAAGGTTAATTATGCAGTTTATAATTAGTTGGATTAACTCATATGATTGATAATATTAATTCACATCTCTGCATTTTTCAAGATAAGAGACTTTATATCTAATAAGCAAATAGTAAAAAAGTAAGAGTAAAATTTATCTTCGAAATTAAATAATCCTTAATAAAAATCTAGTTTTTTATGAATATAATAGAAATACATAATGTCGAAATTTATCTTAAATTCTTGTCTTAGATTTGTTAAAGTATATATTTAGAATAATAGTGATTTAAGACACTTATTAATATATAACAAACAAAAATAATTGAAAATAATGAAAAACTAAAAGGAATTATTTTTGATTTTATAAAGTATTTATTATCAGAGAATAATTTTTTTCTATAAATCATTTTTATAATATATAAAACTAAATATATATATATTAATAAAAATTTTGATATTCTATCTAAAAATAAAAAAAGCAATCAGAATAAAGAATAATT
>DASUUM010000167.1:0-2248 GCA_036374075.1 Nitrososphaeraceae archaeon | reverse complement strand
AATTTGAAAATAATTAGAATTGCTAGAGAAAAAGGACAAAAAATTTAGCATAATAAAAGATATTGCAATAATAGTTATTGGAGTAGTTTTGATATGGTTTGCAGTCAAAGTAGTATTTAATGTAGATAATCCATTTTACGTTGTTTCTAGTGGAAGTATGATTCCAGTATTGAACATAGGAGATATACTGCTAGTAAAAAATGGAAACACATTCGATAGTTTAAAGGTTGGCGACATAATCGTATTTAATAGACCAGAAGGCGGTGATAGAGTAATTGTTCATAGAATTATAGATATGACTGATAGATTTGGTGAAAAAATAATAGTAACTAAGGGTGATGCAAATGAGGGCCTTATACCTGGAACAGACTTCCCTATAAGAGAAAAAGACTACATTGGTACTGTTGCATACGTCGTTCCAAAGGTTGGCTTAGTTTTGAAATATCTCAATCCACCAGTCAATTATATTATAATAGCAGGGATAGTTGGAGTACTCATTTATACAAATTTCAGAAAGAGAAATGATGAAAAAGATAAAATTGAAGGAAAAGATTCTTCCCTTTAAAAACAAAATAATTATCTAGATAGCATTTATCTTTTTAATTATTGTTAAAACATCTTGATCAGCTAATACATGATCAAGTCCTACTTTTTGTCCCTCGAATTTAACGCTTTTTCCCCAAACCAACGCAAATCGGAAATCACGCAATAGTGTCCGATGAAGTTTTGCACAAATGTCTTTTACTTTTGTTCCTTTTTTTACTATAAGTGGTTCCTCATAGTCGGTTTCTTTTCCTTTTGGTCGCATGTAAATTCTAATGAATTCTAACTTTTTAAAAATGGATTCTTTAAGTATTTCAATATTTAAATTGGAATTTGCTGAAACAGGTACTACACTTTCTCCAAGAAATGGAATCATGGCATTTAGGCCCTTTTTATCTATCAAATCGATTTTATTTAAGACTATTATAGAATGCGGATATACCCTATTTCCAGCTAGAACATCAATAAGATCATCAGCAGTCAAATTGGGGTCTCGTATTGTAATCCTACCATTATGTATGCCATAAATTCTACACATCTCTCTTACCATTGATTCTGAAATTTGCGAATCTTGATCCAAACTTACTGAAATTCCTCCTTTTTCTGTTCTGTGGATATGAACATTTGGTGGTTTTTTGTTAACCTTTATACCTATTTCCGATAATTCTTTTATCAATATCGAATAATGATTAGGTTGAAATACATCAACAATTATTAATACTAAATCAGCATTTCTAGCTACTGAAAGAACTTTTTTACCCATTCCTTTCCCTGAAGCTGCACCCTTAATTATTCCAGGTAAATCAATTACTTGTATTTTTGCACCTCGATATTCCATCATCCCTGGAATAGCAGTAAGTGTGGTAAATTGATATGAAGCTATTTTTGAATTAGCATTAGTCAGACAATTTAATAGGGTTGATTTCCCTACACTTGGAAAGCCAATTAACACTATTGTACCATCCCCTTCTTTTCTAACGTCATATCCAGAACTGCCTTTGCCACCCGAGACAGTCTTGCCATGCCTATTTTCTTCTAATTCTCGTTTAAGTTTTGCAATCTTGGCTTTTAAAAGTCCAATGTGGAATTCCGTTGCTTTATTTATTTGAGTCTTATGAATTTCATCCTCTATTTCTTTGATTTTCTCTGGAATTCCCATCTTATATTATGAATAATAACTAACCATAACATCATAAAAGAATTTCTTTAATTTATTTTAAAAGATCCCAAATAATTTTAGTCCATGTAATGAGCCAATCATGGAACTGAAAATTATCATTAATATCCAAGGCATTGCTGGTAATTTTGGTGAATTAAGTATTATTTGATGATTTTCAATAATACTTGTGATGTAATCACGTACCTTATCATTCCAAATCTTATATTCGATCCTATGTTTTTTTAAAATTGATTCTATTTCATATATTACTGGAGCACGTACAGATCTGATATGTTGAATATATTTTCTTGAAATTTCAACTTCTCCTTGAATTGCAATTAATCCCTGATGCATATTAAGTAATCTGATGTGTATTTCCCATGGTTTTTTTAGCTTCTTTGTAAATCCATGACCGATCTGCCCTGGTTTTTTATTTTCAAACTTTACTTTAGTGAATCCCTCTAAAATAAGCGCTTTAATAATTTCATCTTTCTTTGTCTTAACCAAAAGACTGAGATGATCAAATTGTATATCTTCAGATTTAAT
>DASUUM010000166.1:0-4441 GCA_036374075.1 Nitrososphaeraceae archaeon | reverse complement strand
CTCATCACTTGTAGTATTATGAGCGCAAATGGAGATCAATAATTCATTTTTTTGGTTCCATGACCAACACATCATCGTTATTGATGCCGCCTAGCCTTGCGTTCGACAAACTCTTCATCTCTAGCTACATCATATAAACCTTCTTTGTGGGAGGTTTTTTATTTTTGTTAGCTGAGATCAACCCGAAATTGTCATATTTTCAGGGCTAATATAATGGTATAGAGCTATATATATATGTTAGGATTTTCTTTTTTTATTGTTATTATTAAAAAAAGCAAAAAATTTCTAAAATTATTATTTTCTTAAGATAACGAGAATTAGCATAATATCTATTTGAAAATAGAATAAATAAAGAAAATAAGGTTCAAAAGATTAATTCTTGTTATTATTATCTCTTCTGTCAATAATGGCATTAACCTCTGCACCCGTACCTATTAATACTGCTTTTATTCTAAGTTCAGATTCAATCTCTTCAACAAACTTTTTGGCAGATGAAGATAACTTTGAATAATCAGTAATTCCAGCACTTTCAGGATATAGAACATCCATTTTGGTAAGGGCAAAAGACGTACCCCCATTTAGCCTTATTGCTTTTTTTGCTAGCTCAATATTAAAAGGCGAAGATCTTCTTTCCCTCCCTGTTACACTTCCATATTCAATCCATCCTCTCTTTTTTGATTCTTCTTTATCTAATTCATTTTGAAGAGGTCCTCCTCCCACTCTAGTAACATATGATTTAAAAACAACTAGTACCTCAT
This sequence comes from Nitrososphaeraceae archaeon, assembly GCA_036374075.1. Classification (GTDB taxonomy): domain Archaea; phylum Thermoproteota; class Nitrososphaeria; order Nitrososphaerales; family Nitrososphaeraceae; genus TH1177. Next base: position 3,683 of record DASUUM010000166.1, on the reverse strand, counting down.
CAACGTTTTTGGGTCCAATTCCTATATCTGCACAGATGGAAGAAGCAGTAACATCTTTTGAAGTCACATATGGATATCCACCATGGTAAAGTGAAAGATAGGTTCCTTGTGTTCCTTCTAAAAGAACATTATTTTGCTTTTCTAGATTAGAATGAATTAGTGTGCTTACATCCATTAAATAATCTTTTACTTGCTCACATTCCCTAGCAATAGAAAGTTTTCTCAAGGCTCTATCTGAGTTAGCTGGGCCTGTACCAGTTCCAGTAGTCCCTACTTTGTCCTTTAGAAAATCATCAGAACTATCCTTTTTAATATGTTCATCTGTTATTATACCACATTGAAAATCGATAAATGTTCTATTATGAGCATTAAATGTTGATATTTCATTTAACAATACTGTTGGATTTACTAACACACCTGCGCCGATTGCTAGTGTAGTATTAACATTAAAGGCAGCACTAGGTAGCATACGAACCTTGAAGATTTGACCATTTATACTAAATGTATGTCCAGCATTAGGACCAACCCCTCCTCGAGCTGCCACCTTAATATCATCTTTGCTAACAAGATAAGCAATTATCTTGCCTTTTCCTTCGTCGCCAAAAAAACCACCTACAACTATGTTACAAGGCATATTTTTTATTGAAAAACATCGATATTTAATTTTTGAATTAAGTTCAAAGTCTATTATATATCGTTGAATTTTTAATAAAACAAAATGTTAATAATTAACATTCGTCATTATCTTTAGCTAAATTATTTTCATGCTTGTTAACAATATCTGCAATACATTATTCATATTTTCTTTCACTAGAACAATAAAAATATCATAATAAATAGAGAGTATAGACTAAATTCTCAAGTAATTTAATTAATTTGTAAATTAGATAAAAAATTATAATGATTGAGGGATAATTTTTATATTCAAAAAAAGCAAAATTAGATATTAGTCTTTGAGTTAGACTCTTTTGTGTCTGCTAGTTCTAGTGATACCGAAAATATTATTGAAATATTAGGTAATTTACAACCATTTTTAAGAAAACCAATTATAAAAAATAAATTGATTGACTTTTTCAAGAGTGATAGTGAATTTCAAGCCAATACTATAAAATTAATTTTAGAATCCCTTCCAAATATTGATCTAAAAAAATATAATGATCTGATAAAAACGTGGTTAGAAATACTAGTAGATTTTGATAATAAACAAATAAATCTTTTAATTAAACTATATCTTGAAGGCTTAGAGAAAAAATCAGAAATAATTAGAGTTCTGGAACCATCAATTCACAATTGCATAAGAAATTTTACCAAAGAGCAAATAGAGAAATTAAGAGATTGTTTTTCTGAAACTTTGTTTATGCTTTCATTTGATAAAAATAAAATATTATCTAATTTAAGTAAAGAATCATTGAATTGGCTTATGATAAATAGTGAAGCTATAAAAAAAGAGATAGATAGATAATAAATTGAAAGAAAAAATAATTAAACATAAGTAAATTTAACAAGAAATTTTTTATGGATTCTCAGGATTCTTTTGAATTTGGTCTCCTTGTTCTAAGCCAAAAAAAATCTTTTCTTGTTTTTTCAAAGCTTTTCTATGTTCAGGAAGAGACATATCAAGGCGTAATTCATTAATAACCATAACTCCATAAGTTGTCCATTCTTTCCAACATGATGGACAAGCTGAATACTTTTCTTGAACTGGATCTTCTATATCCTTTTCATCAAAGGAATTTTTACATTTTAAACAGGTTTTAGTCATATACTTTACTCCAGTTAATAATGATATATTATACTTTTGATCTTAATATAGGAGAATTCTGGTATAATTATTAATCAAATATATTTTTACTATGACATATTGTACCTTGTACAGAATTTATTATAATTATTTTTCTTGAGTATCTAACCTGTTTTGTATCTCTTCACAGTTTCCAGCCGTATCATCGGCCTCACTTGAACTAAAATCTATTATAACATCTACTCCTTCACCACAATCAAAATAATCCGAGCCTTCATGGCCTGAAAGAATATCATCCCCCATGCCGCCATACAGTTTATCATTTCCCACACCTCCGATTAAAGAATCATCATCTATTCCTCCGGCTAAGACATCATCACCAGCGTCTCCATACAAAATATCACTACCACTTCCTCCTTGAATTATATCATTTCCGTTATCACCATATAACTGATCTGTATCTTCATTTCCTTGAATTTTATCATTACCTACTAATCCGTGTACCACATCAGAACCAGATAATGCAATGATGATGTCATTATTTGCGGTTCCAGAAATTCTATCATTAACAAATGAACCCATCATTAAATTCTCACGTATTGAATTTTGTTGTTGTGGTAACGGCTGACTTTGTTGTATATTTGATAAATTTTGATCTATTATTTGGGCGTCTGCTTGATAAAACAATAAAAGTGGAATTATATTATTTAACGCTAATGTTAATGAAATCATAGCAATTAATGTCAAAGTAAATATGATCATAATAATAAATAGTATAATATAATACCTTTATAAAAAAGCATTTGACTCTGAGATTATATTTCACAATAAAAATCTAATATATTAGTAAAAGTATATCCAAAAACATCTTCTCTCAATCATGGATTTTATCAATATCCTATATTATGATTTTTAAATATTGTTTTTATTAATAAATGGATAAATCAACTATGATAATTAATGCTAATTATTAGACAATAAAAAAATAGATTTATTAATAATTAAATTCTCTAGTCATTGATAGTTTTTCCCAAGTCATTGATATCAATTTCTTCGTTAGAAGATCCTATGCCAAAAGCCTCTAGTTGAGATTTAAGTTTAGGGGATTGAACAAAAATATTCATATCACCATGGCGGTTTAATACCACCTCGCAGTTACCTGATTGAGTATCACCTTTATCTGGATCAAAATCTACTATTACATCATTACCATCTCCACAATCAAAATAATTCGCACCTTTGCCTCCTATTGAGACATCATCACCTGGTCCTCCATAGAGTTCATCATTTCCATTTGCTCCTATTAATAGGTCAGGTCCAGCGCCAGCTTGAAGTATATCACTTCCCGGCCCTCCATATAGTTTGTCGGTTCCATCCGATCCAGTAAGTTGATCATTTCCTTCATCACCATAAATTTCGTCATTACCTATAGAACCTTGAATAACATCGTCTTTCTCAAAACCTCTTAATATATCTCCATTGCCACATGGTGAACCCAAACCTGTAGCACTTCCTATTGTAGGACAGCCAACAATTACATCATTACATTCTGTCCCCAACGTAATAGGTCGAGTTCCTACTATGATATTAGAATCTTTTCTATCACAATCATTACTTTTTGCTTGAGCATGTGGAAAAAATTGACTATTGAAGGAAAAGGTAAATAAAACTAATGAAACTAACAATAAAAATCCGACAAAATAAAAAATTTTCCCTGATAGATGAAAAAGGTCACGATTATTGAAATTGATAAATTTCACATTAAATATATAGAGAATACCTATTAATAAGTAAAAAAAGAATTTATTTAGAAATTTATTCCTTAATGATCTTATCATTCTAGAAATGATTTCGATTTTTTTACTATGATACAAAAAATTATTGTAATATAATATTATTATAGTCCTTGACAAATAGGCGCTGTTAATTTAACAGAATAGAT
>DASUUM010000165.1:0-4853 GCA_036374075.1 Nitrososphaeraceae archaeon | reverse complement strand
TTTCAACAATTTTATGATTTAATTTAAATCTATAGATCAATATCAAAATTGGTTTTTCTTGTATCTAATCTTTTGAATAAAGGTCTTGATTAAACTTTTTACAAATAAGTTATAAAATTATCAGAAGATAAATTTGATTTTAATATGAAAACTCTTTCATATTTAATGATATCTTTATTATTTTGACAGGAATTGTGAGTAGCAAATGAAAAATAATATCATCTTTTTTGTACTTGTATTTTCTATTTTTATGACTGGATAGATGAAGATTGTATTGGTGAATAGCAAAAACTTTAGTTTTATTTCTTTATGAATATCTATATAAATGAAATGTTTTTATATGATATAGTTGGGATCTAAAGTTATATTGTTCAAAAAGAGTCCAAATATTTTAGTAGTACTTTAGATTAAGTTTTATCCAACTTATATTATAAGAAAATGAGGAAGAAACTATATGGTTGAAATGATTGGAGCAAAGGCATTAATTGCTTCTTTAGAAAAAGAGGGTGTAGATATTGTTTTTGGAATACCAGGTGGCGCTAATTTGCCTATCTATGATGAATTAGTAGATGCTAATTTTAGGCATGTCTTGGTGAGACATGAACAAGCAGCAGCACATATGGCTGATGGTTATGCACGAATAAAAAGGAAGTCAGGTGTATGTCTAGCAACTTCTGGTCCAGGAGCAACTAATCTTATAACAGGTATAGCTACGGCACATGCTGATTCAATACCAATGATAGCAATTACTGGACAAGTACCTGTAGCAATGATTGGAAAAGATGCTTTTCAGGAGACAGATATAATTGGTATATCTAATCCATGTACAAAATATGCATTTCAACCTAGAAAAGCAGTTGAGATTCCAGAAGTAATAAAAAAGGCATTCTATATTGCTGAGAGTGGTAGACCTGGACCAGTTTTGGTCGATATTCCAAAAGACGTTCAACAAGAAAAGGCAGAAATAAAATTTCCAGATTTGATTAAGGTCAGAGGCTATAAACCTGCTTTTGACCCTGATTTATCTCAAATTGAAAAAGCTATAGATCTAATAATGAAAGCAGAAAAACCAATTTTAATGGCTGGTGGAGGAGTAATTTTATCTGGTGCTTTTCATGAATTACAAGCACTGGCAGAAATATTAATGTGTCCAGTAGTAACAACTTTTAAAGGGAAAGGAGCATTTCCTGAAAATCATCCACTTGCTATGGGTCCAATTGGAATGCATGGACATGCAGAAGCAAATAAAATAATAATAGAAGCAGATTGTATTATTGCAATTGGTGCTAGATTTTCTGACAGATCAGTTGGAAGATTTGATGAATTTGGTAAAGGAATGAGTATTATTCATTTAGATGTGGATCCAGCAGAAATTGGGAAGAACAAATCTGTGGACGTAGCTGTAGTTGGCGATGTAAAATCTTCTTTAAGAACAATTATAAAAATGCTTACTACAAAAGGTCTTAGAAGAGATCCTGATAATTCATGGCTCAAACGAAGAAAAGAACTCATTGAATATTATACAAGTACAATAAAAGATTATTCTCGAGAAATTACTGCAAAAAAGACACTTAAAAAACTTCGAGAATTATTACCTTCCGAATCAATAGTAACAACAGAAGTAGGTCAATGTCAGATGTGGGCTTCTTTACATTTTGATGTGATATCGCCCGGAACTTTTTTTAGCTCAACAGGACTGGGAACAATGGGATTTGGTTTTCCCGCTTCAATAGGGGCTAAAGCAGCAAAGCCTGAAGTTCCAGTAGTTGATATAGCAGGAGACGGTTCATTTAATATGACAGAAAATTCTCTTGCAGTTTCTGTATTAGAAAAACTTCCGGTTATTGTATTTTTACTTAACAATTATATGCTAGGAATGGTTGCTCAATGGCAAAGAACATTTTACAACAGAAGATATATGGGAGTTCAACAAAATAGATGTCCTGATTATGTCAAATTAGCTGAATCTTATGGTGCACAAGGTATAAGAGTGCAGTCTATGAATGAATTGGATAAAGCAATTAGAACTGCAATAAATTCAGATATAGCAACGGTCATAGATATTCCTATAGATCCTGAAGAAGATGTTTATCCTTTTGTAGCACCTGGCTCTGGTTTGAAGGATATGATTGTAGGAGGCTAAAAAATAAAAATGTCATCATCTTATTTGTCAGATTCTGAAGTTATAGAAGAAAAAACATTACCATATAGAATATTATCTGTTATTGTAGATAATAAACCTGGTGTACTCTTTAGAGTCACTAATTTATTTAGGGCTAGAAATTTTAATATTGAAAGTATCACAGTTGGCACAACAGAACAAAAAGATATTTCAAGAATGACTATTGCAATTCAAAGTGACTATAAGACGCTAGATCAATTGGTAAAACAACTTAGAAAATTAATTGATATTATTGATGTAAGAGTATTAGATATTGGAAATACAGTATTCAGAGAGCTTGCACTAATAAAAATGAAGGCATCAGATCCAACATCTAGAATGGAAATTACACATTTTTCAACTATATTTAGAGCAAAAATTCTAGATGTCAGTAAAGACTCCATGATGGTAGAGATAACAGGTACTCCTGACAAGATTGATGCTTTTAAGAATATTGTAGTACCATATGGAATTATTCAAATTGCAAGAACAGGAATTTCCGCTTTACCAAGAGGAGTATAAAGATGGATAAATATTCTAAAATAAATACTAATACTATGGATAATCAAAGATCTGTTAATAAAATAAGAATTTTTGATACAACATTAAGAGATGGGGAACAGACACCTGGAGTTTCAATAGATGCTGAACACAAAGTAAACATTGCTATTAAACTAGATGAGCTTGGAGTTGATGCAATTGAAGCTGGTTTCCCCATTGTATCAGAAGGAGAAAAAAAAGCTATAAAGACAATTGCTAAACAAGGATTAAAAGCAGAAATTTGTGGATTAGCACGTTCAGTCCAAACAGATATTGATGCTGCATTAGCTTGTGATTTAAAATATATTCATACTTTTATCGCTACATCTGAAATTCACATGAGATATAAATTAAATATGAACCAAGACCAAGTTTTAGATCGAGCTATATGGGCAGTAGATTATGCTAAAAAGCATGGTGTCCAAGTAGAATTCTCTGCAGAAGATGCTACTCGTTCGGATAGAAATTTTTTATTTAAGGTTTTTAAAGCAGTTCAAGAAGCCGGAGCTGATAGGATTGATATCCCAGACACGGTAGGTTATGCTACACCTTATTATATATCTAATTTAGTAAAAGAAGTTTCAGAAAATATATCCTTACCAATAAGTATGCATTGTCATGATGATTTTGGTCAAGCAGTTGCAAATTCTATCGCCGGAATAAATTCAGGAGCATCATGTGCTCATGTAACCATAAACGGAATAGGTGAAAGAGCAGGAAATGCATCACTTGAAGAAGTTGTTATGTCATTACATTGTCTATATAATAAAAAAACAAATATACAAACACAACTACTATTTGAGACATCTAAATTTGTTTCTAATACAATGGGAATAATTGTTCAACCTAATAAAGCAATTATAGGTGAAAATGCATTTGGTCATGAATCAGGAATTCATACTCATGGAATCATTAATAATCCTTTAACTTATGAACCTATTAGTCCTGAACTTGTTGGGCGAAAAAGATGGTTACAAGCAGGGAAACATGCAGGAGCTCATGGAATTAAAGCAATGTTAAATGAGTTTGGTATAAATCCTAATGACAATCAATTGCATCAAATAGTTGAACAACAGAAAATTATTGCAGATAGAGGAAAATCAATTACTACTGGAGAGTTGTTATCTATATCAGGTCAAATTATGGGTAATAAAAAATTTGATGAGAAATTTAAATTACATGATTTTCATATTGTAACAGGATTAAATATTATTCCAACCGCTGTAATTCAAGTGAGTAGTGAAGGTAAAGAATATATTAAATCAGAAATAGGTGTTGGACCTGTCGATGCTGCTCTTAAAGCAATTCAGAAAATAGCTGTTGAAGTTGCTAATATAAAAGTAAGAGAATACAGACTTGAATCTATTACAGGAGGATCTGATGCTCTAGCAGAGGTTTCTGTCAAGGTTGAAGATAATCTGGGAAATGTTGTTTCTTCAAGGAAATCTGGAGCTGATGTAGTAGTAGCTTCTGTTCAGGCCATGATGGATGCAATCAACAAGGTAATGTTAAGAAAAGTTTTAGAGTCTTAAAATATTAACTATTAATTTATTTTAAATTTTCAAATAATATACTTATTGGAAACATATTAATAATCTCAGATTCTTTTGCAAAAATGAGAATGAATAGATGCATAAGCAATATACAATTATCAAAGAATATTATCTGAAATATCTAAATAAATTTTCTCAAATACTTCTACTTCTGTTGAGGAAATGATAGAAAAATTTTTTATCCATTGTAGATCTAATTTAATAATTAAGTTTTTTGATTTCATTTATTTGATCTAATAATTGCTCTTTAGTCAAACTACCAATAAATAAGACTTTTAGTATAATCTATTATTGAAATATAGCGGAACCTAATTGTTGGTTAGGTATATTGTCATTTCTATATTAACTAATACCGATGGAATCTGTTGACTAGGATTGAGAAGATTCCATTTCAATGAATCAAAAATGACTAACAAATTGAATAGACAATATCTTGTTCAAATAATATTTGAAGCTTCCCAACTACATTTATATTCTTTTATCTCTGGAGGAATAAAGTTACAATTTAATTTCTAATATATTATGTCTTCACTGTTCCTGCAATTAGTTTATTATTTTCATCAAATTAACTAATCATTTGGGCGACATTGCTTTAAGAT
>DASUUM010000164.1:0-6246 GCA_036374075.1 Nitrososphaeraceae archaeon | reverse complement strand
TTACAAGAAATATAGAGAAACTATTTTGATGAATAAGAATTTACTTATCGCAGGCATTTTTGGTTTTATAGCTAGTGCTGTAATAGCTGAAGTATATGCGATATATTCCCCTAGTGATGTATTAACTTCTACAATAACAGTGTTGGTATGATTTATAGTTTATAAGTTATCATTTATAGTTCTTTTTCATATTGACAACAAACAAAAATATACTAATAGACTAACAAGTGAGATCAATTTCAATATTTTAAAACAAATAATAAAAAAGATGATATTTGCATGGTCTGTATTTGATATTGTTAATAATATATCAAGATGGATAATACTATATGAGTTATTGATAATAGGATTAGACCTTTTGATGCAGCAATATTATCTTCTATAGCTGCTTCTTCAATATCTTATTTATCAATCAATATAATTTTAAAACGTATCAAAATCTTTTCATAACTACAAAGTAAATTAACAACAACAACAACCACAATTTACCATAAAAATCTATATAGTTAGTTTTTGATTTATCTTATAGAAATATTTTATTTGGATAATGGAATAGGGCTTACTAATTTGTACTTCATCTTTTAAGATTTCTAAATGTATAGGCTTTTCGATTATTTTATCAATGTTTATTATTTATGCTCTAAGTTGTCTTTACTGTTTTATTTCTGGATTTTATCTTAGATAGACCATATTTAATAAGATATTTTTGGTCATTAATTCCTTTGGATTTGTAATAATATTTGCTAACTAAATAGGAAATCACATACCACATTATACTATTTACTATAATAGTAAATAAAAAACCATAATAGTATGCCATAATGCTTCCAGTAATAGTACCCCCAATTAGAAAGGGGATCTGTCGTTTTATTATTGATTTTAAAATTGTATCCAAACTACAATTATATATAGACAACATCCTATAATAGTAGTAGCAGTTTTTCAGTCTTTTTCCTTTGTTTTGATAAAACTTGACCATTAATTTCTAAATATGACAATTTAATATCAGAAATATCATCGGTACCACTTAACCTCAAAGAGGATTCAAATTCATCTTCTGAAATTCTAGCCTTCAACACTATTTCATGTAAAATTTTACCATCTTTTACCAACAAAATTGAGTTCTAGCCTACGTTTTACCAAATCTTTTGTATTTTGTAGTTTAATAGTCATACATCTTGAATATTCCTATTGACCGATGTCTTACATCTATAGGTTTTGTATACCTTCTTGGTTAACTACAAAGTATTTAACAATCTAATCTAAAATATAAGGTGGTGGGATTTATACAACGTGTATTTTTATTTTATATAGCTTCGAACTTTCGCTATTAAATTCGGTATGCTGATAGGCTTGTTAAGAAGTTCAAAGTTGTGAAAATTACCTTCAATGTTTTCACAAGCACTAATAATAATGACTTGTATATTGTTGTTTAACTCTTGTACTTTAATTCCAAGTTCGCAACCGTTCAATTTGTTCATCCTAAAATCCGATATCAATAGACAGTATTGATTTGGATTAGCTTGAATATGTACAAGTGCTTGTATTGGGTCCAAAAAACCTAATACGTTATATCCATTTTTCTGTAGGACTTCAGTAAATAGATTGCACAAATCCTCTTCATCATCTACTATAACAATGGACTTCAATGTCTGGCTAGGTTTATTATTCAGCAGTCTTACCGTTGATAGTCATCAAACCCATCATAAATGATATACAAGTAATACATGATTTATTATTGCATATAAAGTATTAAAACTTATTATTTTGCTTAGAGATTTTAAAATATTGAATGTTTATCTAATTAAGATAATTTTTTTTATTTTTCGTCTCACAATAAATATTTTGAGATCACATTATAACTATTGTCAGTTCTGCTCGAGGAGTTTTAATCAGACATTTGACTGTGACGTTTTCAGGTTCTCTAAAGTCTTTGTCGGAGTAATAGACCTGTCAAAAACCGTCGGATTTTAGAATCAACAGTTTTTTATTCTACCTTCTCTTGTCATAATGTACATTAATTCTATTGATTCTTAGTTGTTGAAATAGCTAGATATATAATGAAACTAAATGAGATTAGGAATATCGTTGGTCCATTTTTCATTTTTAAATTCTAAAATATTTTACCAACATTCAGGTGATGCTAAAAAGCCATACTTTGTACAATATTCTGCTGTTGTCGAAGATTCACCGGTAAATGTATCATGTACTAGCATGAAAAATAACATACTAATAAAAAATATACCGAAACCACTGAATACCCATTTTAATCCTTTTTTTATATAATTTTTTTTAGCGATAGCCGATAACATAAGTAACTGAGACTGTATCTTCTTCTATATAATCTTGTTCTATATAATTATTAGAGTATATATTTTGAATTAAGATTCTTAAGTCCTTTAGCTTACATTTTAATATTATTATTTTGTTCTGGCCTGGCTTTGAGCTTCAAGATTGGTGGTGGAACGAGGGCGCGGATTTGTTTGTTGCCACGAATATGAGACACTGAAGACGGTATCTCTTGAATTGCATAGAGCAATGGATGAACCAGTAAACTGGTACTTGGATTACTCGTAACAGGATTAGCAAGGACAAAGAAATTAATTCGGAAAAATGTTACTAATTAGTAGGTTTTTATTATTTAGATAGATTTTTTCATTTTGTTCATAAAACTATATAACAATCAGTGACTATCTACTAGTATATGGTTATGGAAGATAATAAATTAAAATTTGTTGTTCAAGGTAGAAAAGATGGGAATAAATTCATTTTAGAAGGTATTACAAATTTTATATTGAAAAGTTTAGAATCCTATGATGGTAAAATCATAATAGTAACATTTGAAATGCCTGTCACAACAAATGAGATAAAAATGGATAATTGTATTCTAATTAATTGATTAAGCAATTATTTTTTGAAATAGTAAGAAATGTGAATTCGTTAGAAATTTTCAGAGGAGAGATCAATTCAGGGGTTTTTTTGTTATTTGTGATTTTAAACTTTTAAAAATTGAAGTCTTATCTTCTTTGAATCTATTTGTAATAAGATTTTTAACTGAATTGTTAATATCGATTTCATTCTCATTAAGAATATCAGTTAATTCTGCAACGGATGAAGGTGGTATATTTTTATCTAGAAATGAATATATGATTCTTCTTTCCAAGAATTCAAAATTATCATTTCCGATTTTGTGTATATCTTGTAAAATCAATTGTCTTAATGCTTGCAGATCGTTTATTTTACTTTCATGATCTGATATTTCCTTTTCAATCTCCGATAGAGTATTTTTGAATAAGTCTAATAATAATCCAATTCTGTGAAAGTTTTTATTTTTTTTATTATAATATTCTGATATTGATTTCTCATGTTCTTTATACAGCTTTTCAAATTCTTTGAATCTTAATTCTTTGATCTTGTTATTTCTAATTGAAAACCCATCTCTAGAAAAAGCCATATTCATACTAAAATTTGAAGCTAGTTTATAGTATTTTCTATCTGGTGCTCCTAAGTTACTTTCTTGTGTATATGTTTCTATTAATCCAGAGTCTTCTAAAATTTTCATATGGCGAAGAATAGATTGTTGTCCTATTGCAATAATTTTTGATAACTGATTAAAGTATAACGGTTCTTTTGCAAGCAAAAGTAAAATTCGTCTTCTAGTTGAATTTCCTAGAATATCTAAAATTAAATCAGTGTTTAATTTATCATTTTTATTATTAATATTTGATACAATTCCAGAATTTGCTTTGGTTTTCAAATCAATCTCCTTTACTAGTAAATCTTCTAATTTTAATGCATGCTACCAAAAAAATATTAAATTTTATTGGATTACATCTCAGGAATATCTCCATTCATTCCCGCACCCATGCCTCCGCCATATGGTGGACCGGTAGGTGTCTTAGATTTACTTGATGCAATTACATTATCTATTCTTAATATCATAGACGAAGCTTCTGTTGCAGAATTAATAACTTGTTCTTTTACAGCAAGGGGTTCAAATATTTCTTTTACATATACATCAGAAACCTTTCCATTGACAACATCTATCCCATACTTTGGTTTATTGCTAGTAGAAACTTTAGAATGTAGCTGAACTTTGCTATCAATTAGATCCATGCCTGCATTTTCAGCTAAAGTTAAGGGAATTGATTCTAGTGCTTCAATAAATTTCTCTGCAGATAATTGTTCTCTACCACTTAGTCTATTAGACCATTCTCTAAGTCTATGAGATACAAATGCTTCAGGTGCACCAGCTCCTGTAATAATATAAGGGTATTCAACTACATCTTTTACACTCATGAGCGCATCGTGAATAGACCTCTCTACTTCATCTACTACTCGTTGAGATCCACCTCTTATTAAAATAGTTACAGATTTTGGGTTTTTGCATTCTTCTACAAAGACCCATTTGTCATTCTCGATTTGTCTCTCTTCTACCAAATTAGCATAACCAAGATCCTCTTTGGTGAGATCATCAAGATTAGTAATCAATCTTGCTCCAGTTGCCTTTGATAATTTGAACATATCGCTTTCTTTTATTCTTCTAACAGATAATATCCCTGATTTAGCCAAATAATGTTGTGCCATTTCATCAATTCCTTTCTGACATAATACTACATTAGCTTCTGTAGCCGAGATTTTGTCAACCATTGTTTTTAATATAGTATTTTCTTCATTAATGAATTGCTGAATTTGTTCAGGATTATTAATATTTATTTTTGCATCAAATTCAGTCTTTTCTATTTCTAAAGGACAGTTAAGTAATACAATCTTCGCATTTTCAATACTCTTGGGCATGCTACCATGAACAACTTCCTTATCTAGCACAATTCCATTGATAAGTTTAGTATCTTTAATTGAACCACCTGGTTTCTTCTCGATTTTTATATTGTCAATATCTACTTTGAACTTTTTGTTATTAGATTCATCAAATTCTTCTAAAATAGATAGTACTGCATTTATGACTACATTTGACAATTCTGGAGAATTAGTAGATATGAGTTTGGATGACATAGATGTAGTAGCAATTTTTTTCAAATATTCTTTATCTGCGGGGTTTATCTTCTCTGCAATTTCTTTTAATAATTCAATTGCTTGTTCTGCACTTTTTCTATATCCTTCTACAATGACAGTAGGATGGACTTTGTTGTTTATCAATTCTTCGGCCTTTTCCAAAAGCGAACCTGTCAAAACAACAACTGATGTTGTACCATCACCAACTTCATTGTCAACACTTTTAGTTATTTCTACCATTATTTTTGCAGCAGGATGTTCAACATCTATTTCTTTAAGAATAGTAGCTCCATCATTTGTTATTGTAACATCACCTAACGTATCAACCAACATTTTATCCATGCCCCTTGGGCCTAGACTAGATTTGACCATTTCTGAGATAAGTTTAGCTGCCATGATATTATTCCGTTGTGCATCTTTATCTTTTGTTTCAGTAGTTCCTTCTTTCATTAAAATAATTGGGACTTGAGATGACACCATATTTCACCTCTTGTTACTAACATTATAGATGTATCTCTTTATATATTTTTCTGAAAAATTTAACTAACCTTTCATTATTACTATCCTAAAACCGTAGAAAATTCTTTATTAAACACACTATGTGAGTAACAAATAAATAATAGATGACGTTTATGTTAGGAGGAGATTGCATATGGCAACATCTCAAGGATCTCGAAAAAATAAAGAAATAGAAAGAAAGGAAACAATGATTAGAAGACCCTTCGATGAGCTATTCGATAACTTTAGACAAGATATGGAAGATGTTTTTTTTACTCCGTTTATCACTCCCTTACGATCCGTTGGAGTACCAAGAGGTATAGATTCAATTGAAACACGCATTCCATTATGTGACATTATAGATAAAGGAGATAGATATTTAATTTCTTTAGAAGTGCCAGGAATACAAAAAGACAAAATAGAAGTTAAAGCAACAAATGAATACATTACAATTTCGGGAATAGAAGACGAAAAAACTGAAAAGGAAGATGGTAATTATGTACTAAAGGAAAGAACTTATATGTCTTTCTCTCGGAGAATACCATTTTCAGAAAATATTACACCTACTAAAGTAGATGCTACGGTAGAAAATGGTATTTTAAAAATTGAGATACCGAAACAAAAGCCGACGTCTATTGAGGAAACTCAAATAAAAATAAAATAAAATAGACAACAGAATTCTTTATTTTTTATAGCTATTTGTCTTCTCTATAATCCTTTATAGAAAATTTAGAT
>DASUUM010000163.1:0-4659 GCA_036374075.1 Nitrososphaeraceae archaeon | reverse complement strand
ATAAACAGTATCGCCGTCAAAACGTTCAACTAAACTCTTGGGAATGTAATATCGCTCTTTATCTACAGTACCTTTTTGAGTTATTATAAATTCTCCTAAAATTTCTTGAACTTCGCCAAAATCACTATCATCACCTAACCCTCTTGCTTCTTTTTTAGTAATATCTTCAGAATTAAAATCAGTAATATCGTTTGACATATAATGTTTGTTTGTATTACATCGTATTTAACTTGTATTATATGTAAGAAAGTTCTAGAATCAGGTTTAAATAATGAAAAGTAATTGAAGGTTTAAAAAATGTATTTTTAAAATAGAGCCATAAATTACTAACAATATGCTCATCAGCAATAGATCCTTCCAACGCAAGATGATAAATATGATTTAGAATTCATTAATTCATGAATTTGAATTATATGAAAAAAATTTAAAAGATAAAAATTAGAAAATAAAGAGTTGTCTTACTTTGCTATGTCTTCAAGTCCTTCGCCAATCTTTCCAACCACATCTTTTGCACCTTCAGTAATCTTGGAACCTACATCACTAGCATTTTTTTGCATTTCTTCACCCGTCTTATTCGCAGATTCACCTGCACTTTGCATAGTTTGGTTTGTCTCTTCAGATTGTGCAAATGCTGAAACATTTAATGCCGAGAATCCGAGCATAATTGCTAGAAATGTCGCTGGGATTATTAATAAGTTAGTGTATTTCAATGTAAATTTTTTACATTGTTTTTTGTATAAAAATCTTTTTGATTAAACTACTATTAAAAAAATATAGAAAATTGTTTTATTAGTCTTTTCTTGCATATGTTAACTGACCCATTAATATTGTTATCATTTCAATTATGATGCTCCTAGTATGACTTGAATTGTATACATCCTTTAAATTTCTGATGATATTCACAAGATACTATGGCATAACATATTACTAATGTGCTAATCAGTAGTAAAAGTCATGATTACATTCACCTTTTAGTAGGTGAGAAGAAAATCGTATTACATTTGTAATATTTTAAAATTTGGGATACTTCTCTGTGACTCATTAACCTTTAATGGTTTAAGTATAATTTTATTGCCATGACAATTATTATTGTGGTTTTATGATCCATTTCCAAGGTATTTTTTCTTAAACTCAAGAATATTGTGCAAAGTATAGTTTTTTTATCATTCTCGGGTTTGTGGTAAAATGTTTATTAACCCGAGTATTTGCAGGTCCGATTGGAACTGAATCCGGACTTAGTAAATTGTAATCAGCTGTTATTACTAGAATTGAGTGTAATTATTTTTCAAAAAATAAATGTTATTCCAAAGGATCTGATGAACTGATTTTATTGTCTTGAATGTTTAAGGGGAGTAGAAAATCCCTTATAATTATTAATATATTAAAAAAATAAAATGATTATTACTTGGCTAAATCTTGTAATCCTTTGCCGATAGTTTTAGCAAGACTCTTCGCACCTTCAGTAATATTTCCTCCTACATTCTTTGCACCTTCACTAATGTTGGATTCTATATCACTAACATTTCCTTGGATGGCATCACCAGTTTGATTGGCACCTTGTTGAAAGTTTTCACCAGTTTTATTAGCAAATTCACCTGCACTTTGAGCTGTTTGGTTTGCTGACTCAGTTTCGTTGTACATGGATTGGTTCATACTTTCTGCTTGTGCGAATACTGATAGAGTGTATGTTGACAAAGTAAGGCCAGTTACTAGAAAAATTGTTGTTGTTACTATCGTAACTGTTGCAATTAATCGATTATATTGCATATGTAATCATTTATATGCAATTTTTATATTAAAATTTTTAAAAACATCTTAATAGATAAATAATCTGAAAAGTATTGTAGGAAATTTAAACAGTAACAGTTTTTCATAGTTTAGATTATAATTTAATTTATTATTTTTTATAAAAAATTAAATAAAAGTTATTGCCCAAATGGAATTGGCAATTTGGCTCCTACTACTATATCAGCGGGTTTTGGGTCAGGGTCATCAACAGGCTCAGCAGTAACAAAAAATACTGTATATGTGTATGGATTCACCATTGTTTGATTTAACGCAAGGGTGTTATCATTTGTATTGAATTTTCCTACACTAAGAGTATAACCTGATGCGTCTCCTTTGTCTTCAAACCAGCCTTCGTATACTTTTCCTTCTGGTGGTTTTTCATTCATTTTAGCATTACCAATCACGTTATTATTTTGAAAAGAAAAGTTAAAGCTACCTTTTTTATCTCCACCAAACATATTACCCGCTGCTGGTGTAGACAAGTCTAAAGATACACCTGTCTCTTGAATTTTTTGTTGTGATTGTTGTTGTTGTTGTTGTTGTTCTTGTTCTTGTTTTTGAGTTCCTGTTTGGTTACTATCTTCAACGATTACATCTTTTGCTAACCCATATTCATATTCGCTCATTAGATTAGTATGGCAACTTTTGCTGTGTCCAAGATTTATAAAATAATCTTGAGATTCTACACTTGATAAAGGCACCATCCCATCATTAGGTTTGGGAAGTTCAGAGGATCCTGATTGTTCCAAAGGTAGGAATGGTGTTAGCTGACAGTTTCCTGCTTTAGGGTCCCACTCACCTGCAATAGTATAGTATTTCGTGTTTGGATTCATTTTTACTTCGGTAGCTGGTGCACCAGGCCTTAAATCATATACAGCAGGGGTACAGACCTCGCTTGACTGTGCCATAGGAGAACCTGCATTAGGTGTTCCAATCATAATTAGATTTGCAACATCCTTTGTGTTGTTAGCCAAGTATACTCTTGCATCCAAACCTCCTTTGCTGTGACCAACAATATTCACTTTATTTTGTCCTGTTTCGTCTTTGATTTGTCCAATTATTTTTGATAATTCTTTTGCATGTTCTGCAGCTGATCCACATTTATCATCGGATTGTTTGAATGTTATAGGATATGCAACGATGCCATCTTTTTTGAGCAGATCCATCCATTTATTCCAGACAGTAGCATCTGCCATATAGCCATGTATCAGAAGAACAGGAAGCGTTGAATTATTCGATGCATTATTTTGTGCGTTAGTATCACTAGACTGACCATATACCATCTCACTTAAAGAAAAAAATTGTTCGCCACTATTACTATTAGCTAACATTATAATTCCAATTAATGCAACAACAATAGTAGTACTAGTCGTTGTAGATGAAATGAATTTACTAGTATTTATCATTAATATTTAGTGGTATCATCTTTTATTAGTATTACAAGTCCACGATAAATTGATCATAGATATTATTAATAATCTTTAGTTGGTTAGTTATCCATCATTACAAAATTTGTCTCTATTAGGAACTATAATCAATCAAATAACACTAATAATTCACATATAGAGGATGTAGTAATTTTTCTTTCTTAAAGTTACAAAATTAAAAAATTAAATATAAAAAAGGGAGGCTTTGTAGTTTCGTTATTGCTTATGAGTATATTTTTTTTTGTTGATTGTTGTTCGATGCTGTAATTAGTCACTAGAGGAACTTGCTGTCGTGTTGTGAAGATTATCGCTTGAAACTTGTTGGAATGTTTTTACAGTATTAGCTCCTATTTTCGATAACTCCTTTACATTCTCTTTTGTATGTTGGACAGATGTATTGACCGAATCTAGATTTGCAAATACAGTGTTGTTTAATACTCTAGTTGCTGATACTGCATTGTCCGCAAAGTTACTGACTAACTTTCCATAGTTTTCAGCGACCTGTCTTGGAGAGGTCATCCAATCTGACCAAAGTCTGAATGAATTAACTATAATATCCTTTTGAGATTCTACAAAATTATCTGTAATTTCTCGAATAGCTTGTATTGTATTTTCCTGATAATCGTTAACAATTTGTGTATAACGTGGAATTTCTTTTCTTGCTTCATTAGTTGTTTTCTTAATGTTATCTCTAGTATCATCTAACGCTTTATTAACTGCTTGCTGTTGTTCTCGTTGAAATTGTTGTTCTGTTATTGAATGAATTTCATTTGACTCTTCTTTACGATCTTGTTTTTTTGTTGACATATAATAATTAGTGTACATGATAGCATATAACTAATAGTATACAATGGTGTGGATTACTTTTAACCTCGATTAATAGTAGTGTACAGTGATGAGTTGCCAGATTTTGCCTCTAAATCAATAATGGATCAAACAATCTATCTGGTTAAATTCTCTAGTCCTTTTCCAATAATTGGAGATAAGAGACTTTATTTTAAAGTGATAACGGAATCAGGATAGGTAAAATTTACAAGTTTTGAATAACTTGAAATTTATTCTATTATTCCTTTTTTTGTTTTGTTTATCTATATCCCAATTTCCTAAAGTAGAGCATAGTTCTAACTTTCTGCAATATGAGATATTATATAATTAATATCCTTTCAATATCAAGACCAACATCGTGCAAAATTTCAAAAAATCATTTTGAAATCTCTACAAGTTCTTATCGTTCTTCTATTTTATTTGCCACATTTGTTCAGGATGAATGTAAAAATAAAATTATTTCTTTCTGAAATCTTTTTCAAAATTACTAATTTGCTATTATTTTAGTAAACATTCACAATATTAAGAATATATATTTGTAACAATATAATCATAAATAAAAAATATTAAATTTTAAAATAATATACCACACATCAAATTGTTAATTCGTATATTCGTA
>DASUUM010000162.1:0-10308 GCA_036374075.1 Nitrososphaeraceae archaeon | reverse complement strand
CTGGAATACGTGTAATTGTTCTGACATATTTTTTACTTTTAGCCAAATATTTAACAGATAATCTAATAAAAACAAGGAGCTATATTCCTATCTATTTTTGGGATAGGCTCTAAATAATAATTAAATCTTTCTCAAATTTATTGAAATTTGTAATTCCTGTTTTCTTATGACTATCTATAATTATACTGTCTTCAATTCTTACTCCAAATTTGGACTCAAAATATATTCCAGGTTCTACTGTAATAGTCATATTATTCATTAATAGTTCTTCATTATTAGAGCGAATCCAAGGAGGCTCATGAACGTCGAGACCTATTCCATGGCCCGTTGAATGATTAAATTCATTTGCAAATCCATTTTGAGATATATATTCTCTACATATCTTGTCGACTTCTCCTATTTTTATTTTGTTACCACATTTGTTCAATCCTAATATCTGAGCTTTTTTTACTATATCGTATATTTTTTTCATTTCAGGATTAATTATTTTCAAACCAAAGGTTCTAGTGGCATCAGCTACATAACCATTAAACCTTAAAGTAAGATCAACAACAATAAAATCTCCTCTTTTAAATTTTCTTTCAGAAACATTAGCATGAGGTAATGCTGAATTTATTCCACTTGCTATTATAAAAGGGTTTAATGTAGATTTGTATGCCGGAAATCCTCCACCCATTTTAAATGTTTCATAGACTAATATTGATTGTAATTCTCTTTCTGTCATTCCTTCTTTAATTTTTTCTCGGCAGATCTCATACAGTTTATCTATGATATTAGCAGCTTTTTTAATATTTTTTATCTCAATTTCATCTTTGATACTTCGTGTTTTAAAAAATGGATCTTCATTAACTATTATTTTATTATGACCTATCTTTTCTTTTATTTGATTTATTATGTTATAATTAGTATTATCTGTACAATAATAGTCATTATTATTGTCCAATTCGGAAATGATAGATATCAAAGCATCATTTCCTCTTTCTGTTTTTACTATTTCACATTCTTTTGAATCTTCTAGTGCCCGAAAATATTCTAATTTTGGAGTAAATAACTTTGTAATATCATGATTCATTAATACAACTCCTTCACCCCAAAACCCGGTAAGATAAAAAATATTTTCAGGTTGAAAAGAAATTATATTCTTACAATTAATTTTATTTGTATTATCTAATAATTTTTTTTTCCTAAAACTAAACATGCCATCAACTTTTTTATCATCATCTTCATTAATTTTCTTATCTGATTGTTACATTATACTATTTAAGTAATTTTAAATAACGGTGATACAGAGTCTAATTGAAAAATAATGGAATATTTAGCAATGCTTCCTGGCCCTACTAACGTTCCAAATCGTGTTATGAATGCTATGCTTGCTCCTATTATAAACCACCGTAGCGAAGATTTTAGAATTTTATATAAAAGAATAATTGAAAAAACTCAAAAAGTTTTTGAAACAAACGGTGATATTATTTTATTGACTACTTCAGGTACTGGTGCAGTCGAAGCTTCAGTAGTTAATTTGATTAAAAAAGGCGATAAAGTAATTATTCCTGTAAACGGGGAATTTAGTACTAGGCTGGCTGATTTGATCGATAGTTGGGGCGGTACTGCAATAAGGATTACTGCTCCTTTTGGGGAGAATCCTCCAATTGAAAAAATTGAGGAAGCATTTGAAGCTAATAAAGATGTTAAAGCTTTGTATGCTGTTTATAACGAAACTTCTACAGGAACTACAATCAGATATATGGATAAATTAGGTAATCTTTGTGGAAAATATGGTTCATTCTATATAGCAGATGCTGTTTCCATCTTAGGAGGAGATGAACTTCCAGTAGATAAATGGAATATAGATATTTGTATTACAGCTTCGCAAAAGGCTCTAGCTGCTCCGCCAGGTGTTTCTCCAATATCAATAAACGAAAGAACAAAAAAATACATGCAATCAAATGTCTCACCTATACTTTATTTAAATTTAAATAGATATTTCAAATATTATCTAGAACATACTGAAACACCATTTACTCCTGCATTACCTTTGTATTATGCATTTGATGAAGCGCTAAACCTTGTACTAGAAGAAGGAATGAGTAAAAGAATAGAAAGACACAGAATATGTGCCGATGCATTTTATTCTAGTTTGAGTACATTAGGTTTGACTCCTTTTGCCAAAGATGATGCTAGGAGTAATGTTATTATTGCATTGAACTATCGTGACGGAATGGATGATAAGAAATTTAGAACTTTATTATCTGAAGAATTCAAAGTTCTAATAGCAGGTGGATTTGGTAATCTAAAGGGTAAAGTATTCAGAATAGGTAGTATGGGTGAAGTAGGTCGATATCATGTAATGAGAACTATCTCATCTATTTATTCAGCAATGAAAATGTTAGGAATAGATGCAAACGAAAAAGCATTATCCATTGCAGAAGAAAAGTTACAAAATCTATAATTTAATTCATTGAATCATTTTATTTTTTTGTCAAACTTAATATAAGGTAAATAAATAGCGATTTTTATGCCTTTTGATAAAGGATCCTTAATATTATTAGATTATACTGCTAGAATCAAAGATAACGGTGAAATTTTTGAAACAACTATTGAGGAGGATGCCAAAAAATCCAATTTATATGATCCAACGAGAAAGTATGAACCACGACTTATTTCAGTAGGCGAAGGTTGGGTATTAAAGGGCTTGGATGAAGCTATTGCTGACACTAATGTGGGTGATAGACGTTCAATCGAAATTTCTCCAGACAAAGGATTTGGTGAACGGGATACAAGTAAAGTTAGAATGATTCCACAGAGAAAATTAGGTGAAAAGGCTCACGAAATAAAAGTTGGTGATGTAGTAGAATTAGATGACCGAACAGGTGTTATTAGATATATAGGCTCTGGCCGAGTCCAGATAGATTATAATCATAGACTTGCGAGTAGGACACTAGTTTATGATGTAAATGTTGTTAAAAGAATTGAATCAAATGATGATAAAATCAAATACCTGATAAAACGAAGACTTCCAGTAGAAGATGAAAAGATAAAATTTGAATATAAAGATGATGAAGCAGTAATAGAATTATCAGAAGACATTTCCTTATTGGATGGATTACAAATAATTAAAAAGGCAATCACTTCTGATATTTTCAAATTTATAGGTAGTCTAAACAAAATAACTTTTCAAGAAGTATATTTGTCACAAAAAGCGAAAGATTCTACTACCGCATCTACCTCTGAAACTGCAGAAGCAGCAGCAACAACAACAAAAGCTTCTACCTCTGAAACTATATTATCTAAAACTTCCCCAAGGTCATCTGCTTCTCCGAGATCTCAAAAGGCGACATCAGTATCTGAAAAAAATAAATAAAGTTTTTTTTAATATTTATTTTTTAGATATATCCTTTATTAAAATTTTATTATTTACTTCAATTGGTTAATAAAAAATATTTTTTACTAGAATAGAATTTAATATCTTAAATAACCTTTGCTGATTTTGCTAGTTCATAAGCTGATTTTTTATCGAGTTTTGTTTTACTTAATATCGTATATCTTTCAGGCCTTAAATCTTGTGCCATTATTAAAGATTGAATGATATCTTTTTCAGTTAAGTTTATTTGATTAGCTTTGACTGGTGCTTTAACATTTTCTAAAACAGATATAATATTCTCAAAATCCATTTCATAAAGTTTAGACATAATTATGGTTCCTAGTCCTACTCTTTCTCCATGAAGGCCACAATTACCACCGGTAATATATTCTAATGCATGACTAAAAAGATGTTCAGATCCTGAACATGGTCTACTACTTCCTGCTATTCCTGCTGCAACTCCTGCACTAATCAACGCTTCTATTATAGTTCTAACTCCATTTTCGTTTAACAATAATTCTTTCGACTTATTCATAATAATATCTGCACTCAATTTTGCCAAATGAGCGGAATAAGTTCCAAAATATTCATCTTTTTCATCTCTTGCTAATTCCCAATCTTTTACAGCAGTGAGTTTACCAATTAAATCTCCACAACCACTAGACAATAATCTTTGTGGTGCTTCAGAGATTAATTTAATATCTGCCAAAACTCCTATAGGTGTATTTACTTTAATTGAATGAGGTTTATTTGACCCTTTAAGAGAAACAAATGGACTTGCAATACCATCATGTGAAGCAGATGTTGGAATACTTATAAAGGGTTTTTTGATAGAATATGCAATCATCTTTCCAACATCAACTGATTTTCCCCCACCAATTCCAAGTATTATATTAGATTTTACTTCTCCTATCTCTATTTTAAGTTTAGATACAGTTTCAACAGATGCATCTTTTCTAATAAACCAATAATTTTTAATACCTTGATCATCTAATGATTTTGTAATTTTATTTTCAATCTTATTCCTTACAGATTCCCCGCTAATTATAACAACATTTGATATTCCATTGTTGATATCTCTTATAAAATTCCCAAGGTCGGAAATTACATTATCTCCTACAAGAATTTTCCTTGGCAGCTCCATTAAGTGAGTATTAGATTTCAAATATCTTTCTTTAGAATAAATTTTAATTATATAATAAAAATAAATTTCTTTCTTGACTGTATAAATTATTATTATTTATTATGATATATTTGTAATTAATCTGGTTATTATTATTGTTGTTGTTGTTCTTGTTGTACAACATCTGCTATAGCATATCCCATTCCAACTCTTTTAATTTTTATCTTGACTTGATCCCCTTCCTTTGTATTAGCTACAAATATTACCATTCCTTCAATTTTAGCAACACCTGAATCTCCTCTTTTACTCATTGCTTCAATTTTTACATCGTATTCTTCTCCCACTTTAACTGGAATCTTAAAAGATCTAAACTTTCTGAAACCTGATTCATCTCTTGAACTATTTTCATTGGATCTGTTGGAGTTATTGTTTATATTTTCCCTATTGGTTTCTATATCCATATAATCTTACCTTTCTTTGCATTGAATTTATTATATATTCCTATTTCAACCTTATTTTTAGATTTAGGATAAAAAAACATTAGATGAATTTTCTATTTATTTACAATTAAATAAATAAACCGGAATCAATTTATATTTCAATAAAAAACTTGAGGTATATTATATTATACTGAAGGAAACTAAAATATGGAATTTACTAATTTTGATAATGAACAATCAAGCCAGAATATCATGGCTACTATTTTAAAGAGTTTACCAAAGGAGTCTGGTTTGACAAAGATAGAATATGAAGGACCTAGTATTGCTCTTTACAGTAAAAATCCACGATTCTTGATAGAAAACTCCCAAATTTTATCTAATATAGTTAATACAATTAGAAAGAGAGTAGTAATAAGAACCGATGAATCAATTAGAAAATCTCGAAAAGATTCAACCAATATTATTCAGGATCGTTTTCAGTCATTTAAAGTAGAAATCAAAGGAATTATTTTTGATGATGCGTTAGGTGAACTTACAATATTCATAAATAATTCATTTGAAATTCGAAACCAAATAGAAAATACCATTTTATTGGATTTAGTTAATGAGATAGGCTGGAAAATTAATATTAAAAGATCTACAATCAAATTATCTACAATCCAATTTATAGATAAAGTTCTAAGTAATTCTATTGATTATAGGATAAAATTCTATAAAGAATTAGGTGAAAAACTTTTCAGACCAAAATTAAGTAATAGTTGTGAAGCAAGTATTGTGACATTGGGAGGATTTGGTGAAATTGGCAGATCATGTTTTTTACTTATTACTAAAGAAAGTAAAGTATTACTTGATTGCGGAATAAATATTTACGAAGAAAAATCTGTAAATTATTTTCCACGATTTGATATTACTGGTTTTTGTTTAGATGAGATAGATGCAGTTATAATAACTCATGCTCATATAGATCATACAGGTTTTCTTCCGTTTTTATTCAAATATGGATATAGAGGTCCCGTTTATTGTACCGAACCGACATTACCATTGATGACACTTCTTTTTCTTGATTATCATAAAAATCATGGGATTTATTCTGAAGAAGATATAGAAAATGTAATAATCCATACTATGCCATTATCTATGGGAATAGTTACGGATATATCACCAGATATAAAACTTGTATTTTCTAATTCAGGACACATACTTGGATCTACATCTATTCATCTTCATATTGGGAATGGAGAACATAATTTAGTTTATACAGGGGATCTAAAGTTTGGAAAGACTAATTTACTAGACAATGCTTCTTGGAATTTTCCAAGAGTAGAAACTCTTATTATAGAAGGTACATTTGGAAGTAAAGATTTACCTCATAAACGTGAAGAAACTGATCCCATCCTGATAAAAAGCATTAATCAAACTCTTCGAGAGAATGGCAAAGTTCTCATTCCAGTCCCAATAATAGGCCTTTCGCAAGAGCTTATCTACACTTTAACAAAATATCAAGAACTTGGTATGTTGGAACCATCAGAAATTTTTGTAGATAAATCTATACTTGAAGCAACACATATTTATGAAATATATCAGGAATATTTGTCAAAAGAAATTAAAACAAAAATTTTAAATGAAAATGCATCAATATTTAATTATAAAAATCTCAAACCGCTCACTTCAAAATCAAAAGTAGATAAACCCGGAATTATACTGGTAGCATCATCCATGTTGATAGGTGGTCTTTCTAGAAAATTTTTAAAGCAAATTCATAATGATCCTCTTAGTAAAATAATATTTTTATCTTATCAAGCAGCAGGTACACTCGGTAAAGAAATTCAGTCAGGAAATACCGAAGTAACACTGAATGGACAGCAACAGTTAAAATTAAAATGCAAAATTGATTCTATTCATGGATTTAGCAATCATAGTGACTATAATCAACTTCTTGCTTATATGAGTAGATTGAAACCAAAACTGAGAAGAGTTATAGTAAACCATGGAGAAAAATCTAGAATTCAAAATTTAGCTTCATCAGTAAATAAAATTCTAAATATTCAATGTCAATATTTACTTGTGCCGGAAGCAACAAAACTTTTATAATTTTATTTTTTTAAAGTTTCGTTTCTCTATAAATATAAAAAAGGAGAATAGCAAGGTCAACAACAGGAGTAAAATGATTAAACTTAAAGGTGTTTATTTCTTATAGTAATATTATATGCCGAATCAGCAGCAGGAATTAATTAAATCGTCTATTGACAATCTTTCAAAAAAGTGGAATATTGAAAAACCTATTTATGATCTTCATTTAGGCAGAAGAAAAGATGTAGTAGATACTACAATAAAAGTAAACCAAGTAATTTTTCATATACCAAAATTATCCAATGATAATTTATTTGTACTATGGAAATGTCTTTGGCCTGATTGCCATAACTGTTGCGAAAAACAAGGAAGATTACCTTTAACAAAAGATGATCTTTATAATCTTAAAAGTAAATTGAATTATGAATCTATTAATAAATTTTTGAATCAAGAAACAAGAATATCTTCTTGGAATGAGCCAGGCACTTATGGAAATTTGATTACTCATATTACAATGATCTCCTTAAAAAGAAAGACAGATGAAGGCAACGAAGAAGATGGAAAGCCAGTAAAATGTAGGTTTTTGGATGATCAAGGTAGTTGTAAAATTCAAGATGACAAACCAGGTGTATGCTGGCTATATCCTTTTGCATCATGGATGGAATCATATAATAATAGACCTCTAGTTCATGCGACATTTCAATTCACAGGAGATTGTCCCGGTTATTATCTTAGTAAGACTATAGATGATATGCTACCTGTATTACAAGATTATTCATTAAAAATTTATGATTATAATATGAGTGTTAATAGAACAATAAGAGAAGGCTTTGGAGCTACTAATATAGTATATTAATTATCTTATTTGCCAAATTATGTGTCTATAAAATTAATAAAAAAAAATTAAAAACAATTAATATAAAAAAAAGAAAAATAAATAAATCTATATCTATCTTTATCAATACAGATATGTCAAATGGTAAATCTTCTTCTTCTTCTTCTTCTTCTTCTTCTTCTGAAGGCGGTAATATTAAAAGTGCGGCTGACCTATTATTGAAAGGAGGGACCTTACTTAGCAATTCATGTGAAAATTGTGGAGGAGTTCAGGTTCGCTTTAAAGAAAATATTATATGTGCTAATTGTGGAAGGAAAATAAAAGAACTAAATGTTACACAAATTGAAGAGGAAATAAAGAAGAAAAGTATTACGAGTACTAATAATAATAATTCTAGTTTATCACAAGAAATAAAAGTTCAATCTACTGTTGATAATAGTAGTGATGTCAAACTTACATCATATAAAAGAGTAATTTATAAAAAAATTACTTTATTAATTGCCAGTTTAGAGAATGACGGTGATGATATTCTTGTACAAAATGCTAAACTAGATCTAGTATCAAAATATTTAGATGTATTTGAAAAAATAAAAGTTATTGACAAAGAAAGTCAGTAATTTTAACTTATATTTAAATGTAAAGTGCTATCCTATGTTACAATAGTTATTTATATGATATCATTTTTATAAATTATTATAATAAAAAAATAGTATAAAATTATTATTATTATTATATTAAAGATCATTATATTTGTATTGTTATTGTAATTTGTATTATTGTTTTTTGAAGACAAGCATTACAGATGTTAGTAATATGTTTCCTACTTTTATGAGTACTAATGGATGGTTTTTCTTAAATTCATCATCATCTGAGGTATCCCAATAGACAGCATTAGGATAATCTATAACCGTATCTAATGTCTTTGTTGTTATTCTCAAATCAAGAGGTTCTACAAGTTTCAAAGAATCTAATTTATCTATTAAATCTGAATAAATTGTCTCTCTATTGAAGAATTCTGGGTGGTCCTTATTATTGATTATATATTCAGTTGTTATTACAGCAATGCCTTCTTTTTTTAATACTCTTTCTATTTCTTTCAAGCTCTTTAATGCTCCTTCATGATTTTCTCCTCCAAAATGTTCTATTGAAGAAAATGAAAATGCTATATCAAAAGTATCGGAAGGAAATTTTATGTTAGTTCCATCCATTCTCAATACTGTTAATGCACCTTCTTTGTATGGAAATGGTGCATATTTTCTTGGATTTTCAGGAAAATCAGATGGAGCAAAATTATTCCATTGTTTTCCATCATATATATCAGTAGCATAAACATTTTTTAAATGATTCGCTAAATAAAATAAGACTTCTTCTCTTCCTGCACCAATACCTATAGCAGTACATTTATCATTTAATTTGTTAAATCTTTTCATAGCTGTTATTCCAAGGGCCCATTCCCAATCCTTTCTATGAATAAAACCAGGTTTACGTCTGCCGACGATTTTATTTGTTGGAGTCGTCCAATTAGTTCTATGAATATAGGATTCATAAATTGGATTTTGTAATTCGTTAATTATTTTTCCAAGTTCGTTATGGTCCCAATCTTCAATATAGCATAATCTGTTTAACATTGGAGGACTATTGTTTTTATCAATAAAAAAAGGAGAATTTCTTTTGAGGTGAATTATGTAATTATTTATTTCTTTTTCATTTTGCAATTTTATTTGTCTCTCTTTCAATATCTTTAGTTTAGTTCGAATTTCTTCAGGACTTTTTGCCTGAACCAAGTCTTTTATTATTAGGGGATGATGGAATAATGTTGAGATTTTACTTTTTAGTGTCATAACAATGATCTTAGGATCATTTATTTATCTATTGCTATGAGAGTTATTGTAGTTAGATGTCCAATCAGATACTGCTTTTTCAATATCAGATTCATTTCTAAATGTAGAATTATTGATTGCATTTCTCTGTAGCCACATCCATCTAACCTCTATAAGGTTCAGTTCTGGAGATCTGGTAGGTTGAGATACAAGAAATATTCTTGGATAGCTACGTACTATTGCATTTCTTGTCTTTTTTGACCTGTGTATAGATGCATTATCTAACACAACAAATATTGTTTTGATGCTAGAATCATATCTGAAATCAACTCTTTTTATAAAATCTATAAACTGGTTACTGGTTTTGTTTCTGTAGCAGTGATATATATATATATATATTTGGTCATTTGTATGATCATAGATACCAAATGTATTGAGTATTCCTTTTACTTTCTGTGCTTTTTCTACCTTCTTGGTTTGTGTGGAACACCATGATGGACCACCGTATGTCTTTACTGCAATAGGTCCTTTCTCATCTTGATATAACAATACGGAATCAGGAGGTGTATTGTATCTTAATTCTTCAATCCTATTTTTTTTAATTCATATTCAGGATCTCTGCTTTTACCCAATACTATCTTTGAATTCCTCCACTCTAT
>DASUUM010000161.1:0-6617 GCA_036374075.1 Nitrososphaeraceae archaeon | reverse complement strand
GGCGTTATAAAGGAAAACGAGAATATACAAAATACAAAATTAAAACCTAGATATTGCCCTAACTGTAACGAATGTAATAAATCTGAAAGTAAATTCTGTATATCCTGTAAAATGGTATTATCTATTGATGCTTATACAGAAACATTAGAAAAACAAAAGGAAAAAGATAATGATATTGAAGATTTAAAGAGATCTGTTGCATTTTTAGCTGATAGGTTTAATGCATTTCTCTTAAGTCAGCCTGGAAATAAAATCCTATATGATGAGGAGAATAATGCTAATAGCGGAATAGTTAAAGGAATAAAATTAAAAACAGAACTAAATAATAAAGCAGTTGGGGAAGTAGTAATTCCTTTTTTACTAGCAGCAACAAGAAAAAATAATAATATTTCTTTTATAATAATTGTTTCTTATTCAGCAGTCACATGACAGGAAATTTGAGAAGTACTTTTCTCGATTATTAGTTACTTCTTTTACATAATCATTAATACACTACTACACACAAGTCTTAAATAACTTGTAAATAATATGTACCTTAATATATGAACATAATTACTACGAAACTAAAAAAAGGGTATAAAACCAGTAACAAATTAACGACAATAGCCATTTCAAAAGAAAATTATTTTATTCTTAAGAAAATGGGTCAAACTTCAGATTCCTTCAATGATGTCCTTAGTAGACTATTAAAAAATCAGCCTTTAGTAGAAAAGACTGATTTTTAAATAAAAAAGGTGAATAAAAAAATGTATTGTAAAGAGAGATCATTATTATATAATACATATCTACTCTATAAACTTTCAGAGTTAGAAAAATGTTTGAAAAAATATATAACATTATTATCATCTACTGCAGACTCCATTAATACTTTCAATTATAATGATTCTATACAGAAACAATTAGAAATCATAATACTATTAAAACAAATTATCGAAGAAATTAACATTTCAAAAGTTCTTCCAGATTATATATTACAACTAAGAATTCAGAGAGGCCATGGATGGACTGGGCGAGGAATTAAAGCTTTTCTTTCTTCTGGAGCTATAAAATGACTAATAATAATCCAGACTTAAAAACTACGTTTGATTATGCGTGTCTTTATGCTAGAAATGGATTTAGCATTATTCCATTGTGGAAAAAAAGTAAAAAACCTTCTATTGTTAGCTGGAAACCATTTAAAAAATTACATCCTTCAAAAGAAGAATTAGAAAAATGGTTTGTAGATTCAGATAATAATATAGGACTAATAACTGGAAGAATATCCTCTATTTTTGCCCTAGATATAGATGGTCAAGAGACATACGAATATTTTATTCAAAAAATAAATTCCTTGTCAGATACACAACTAGCACAATCCATTAAAGATACTATGAAGATAAAAACTGGTTCTGGCAATACTAATTTTATTTTTCAATTCGATCGTGACGAATTTATTATTGACGATTATGATGATGATGATGAGATACCAAACAACGTATTATGGAAGAGTTCTTCTTCTGATCAAAATAACCATAATGAGATTAGATTAAAAGGAGAAGGAGGATATATTGTTGTCCCACCATCAATTCATGAAAATGGTAAAGGATACGAATTAATAAATGCAATAAATCCAATACTTTTAACAAGGAGTCAAATTCAAGAATTAATAAAGTTATTTTCCATTAGTAATGGTAATACAAATGCTATTTTACAAGTCATAAAGATCTTAAAGCCTCATTATAATAATGGAATTAGAAACGATCTAATATTATATCTTTCTGGATGGTTACGTAAGTTAGGTGTATCATTAGAAGCTGCAGAACAGTTAATAAATGAACTTACTAAAGATGATGAGGAAAAAGCTAATAGAATTAGAACCTTACATGAAACATACAAGAAACAAGATCTAAAGAAAATAGCAGGATATTCTGGTCTGTTAAAGTTATTATCCTATGATTGTACTCAAGATGATGCCAAAGAGAAATTAACAAAAGTTAAAGAGATCATTGATAACCAATTTGGGACCAGTGAAAATAACAAAAAAGAAGAAAAGATAGATATTATCTTATTAATAAAAGAAGATTATGTTGACTTATTTGTAGACCAATTTAACAAACCCTATATTGCAATAAAGATAAAAGGACATGTAGAGATTCTAGGACTTGATAGTCAAAGGTTTAAAAACTGGTTATACAGATTCTTTACGAAAATTATGGTGAGATAAGTAGGAAGTAGAAAATACAATAAAAGTATTAAAATCTGGAGCAGAATTTAGCGAAAATAGAAAGAAACTTGAATTGAGAGTGGCAAAGGCAGAAACTGAAAATGGTGACTTCAGTTTCTATTATGATTTAACAAACAGTAATTGGAGTGCAGTTAAAATAACTTCACAAGGATGGTCAATAGAAAAGACTCCACCTATTTTATTTAGAAGATACAGCAATCAGCTTCCACAAGCTATACCAGTAAATAAATTAGAAAACAATGATAATAAGAATGAAATCAATGTTTTAGACAAATTCGTTAATCTTTTGAATATAAAAGATAATGATAATAAGTTACTTTTAAAATGCTATATAATTTCACTTTTCATTCCCGGAATAGCAAAACCAATCTTGATGTTGCATGGTGAGCAGGGAAGTGCCAAATCTACATTACAAGAACTAATAAAAATGCTTGTAGATCCAAGTATTGTAAAAACATTAACATTTCCACGAGATATCAATGAGCTTGTTCAACTGCTATCTCACAACTATATTACATTTTATGATAATGTATCTGTTATTAAAGAATGGATCTCTGATACACTATGTAGAGGAGTTACTGGAAGTGGATTTTCTAAAAGACAATTATACAATGATGATAATTATATAATATACTTTTTCCAAAGATGTATTGGCTTTAACGGTATCAACTTGGCAGCTACAAAAGCAGATTTGCTAGATAGAGGAATCATTATACAATTAGAACGAATACCAAAGGAGAAGAGGAGAAAGATTGAAGATATATGGAAAGATTTTGAGATTTTAAGACCTCAACTACTTGCATACATTTTCGATATACTAGTAAAAGTTTTACAGGTAAAGCAAAAAGGAGGAATAAAGATTTCTAATGGTCTTAACAGAATGGCTGACTTTGAAGAATATGCAGAGATCATTGCTAGATGTATGGGTTATCCAGAAGATGAATTTCTTAGAGTTTATCAAGATAATATTGGTATACAAATAGATGAAGCAATACAAGCAAGTCCTCTTTCGATGGCAGTAATTGAATTGATGGATAATAATAATGGAGATGATATATTGATTGATACCGCAAGTGAATTATTACTTAAATTAAATGATATTGCTGAAACAAAATTAAAAATAGATATAAAAAAAATACCTTCTTGGGTAAAGTCGCCTAATCAACTTAGCCGTAAATTAAATGAAGCCCAAACTAATCTAAGAGAAAAAGGTTGTAATTGAAAGATACAAAGACGAAAAAGGTCATAGAAAAATAAAGATATGTAAAGTATCGTCAACATCGCCGTATCGTCAAGAATTAGAAAATCAAGAACAAAATCTTGACAAATCTTTGGACGATACCTTGGACGATTCAAAAATGGTATCGTCAAATAATAACAATGAAAATCAAGAACAAAATAATAGTTTTGGACGATTTGACGGTGTTGACGATACTTTACATATGATTAAAGTTAAGGAACATTTTGCTAAAGGAAAAAGTCTAAAATGTCATCACAAAAAGTGTGACAATAAGGAATTTTATTCATTAGAAGCTTACAATAATCACCACCATACCAAGCATCCAAAACAACCAATGTATCCAGAATTATCTTTGATTAAAATGATGGGATTAGAACCAAAGGGCAATCCTTGGGAGTAAGTGAATGGTGAAAGAAAAAATGGAAAAAGAATCTAATAAAATGTTAAATCAAGGAGCAACAGCAGGAGAAGTAAATGAATTTTCTTCACCATCAACAACAACTAATAAAATTAATTTTGAATATTCAAAATTAGTAAATCCATTATCTCAATTGGAATATGAGGCATTAAAGAACTCAATAAGAGAAGATGGATTGCATTATCCTATAGTTATAAATTCTAAAGGAGAAATATTGGACGGTCACCACAGATACAAAATATGTAAAGAGCTAGATATACAAATAAAATCTGAAACTAAATACTTTTATAATGTCATTGAAGAAAAAAGATTTGTTATAGATATAAACCTAAAGAGAAGACAATTAAATGATTTCCAGAAGGCAGAATTAGCATATAAATTGGAAGACATTTACAGAGAGCAAGCAAGGTTAAGGCAATTATCAAAACTAAGAAATGTTAAGGACAAATTAACCTCTTTACCATCGTTAGGGTCAAATGACCACAACGACAGCAACCATAGTTATCAGGCTAATACTCAAATAGTAACAGAAGTAAAAGGGAGAACAATTGAAGTTATTTCAAAAAAGAATGACCTTTCTCCAAAAACATACCAACGTGCAAAAACCATTATTGAAAATGGTACAGAGGAAAGTAAAGAGAAATTAAGAGTTAATAAGACTACCATTTCAAAAGAATATGAAAGGTTGCAAAGATAGAGAAAGAGACAAGAATTATTATCTAAACTCAATAATAATAATATACAATCTGATGATAACAATAACTTAATAACTGCAAATTAATTTATGGAGATTTCATAGAGCAGTCACAAAAGGAAATTGCAGATAACTCTATTGATCTTATTTTTACTGATCCTCCTTATGGCAGAGAATATCTACCATTATATGAAGAATTAGCCAAATTAGCTGTAAGAGTATTAAAGCCTGGTGGAAGTCTAGTTTTCTATGTAGGTCATATAATATTAGATCGAGTTATTGGAATATTCAATAACTCTTCTTTAACTGATAATAATACTAATTCTATAAATCTAAAATATTGGTGGACATTAGCAGTTAAACATTCAGGACATCATACCAAAATACATCCAAGTCTTTGCAGGATGGAAACCATTGTTATGGTATATAAAAGGTGAAAGAGTAAATGACTTGGTTATAGCCAACACAATAGGCGACTATATTGAATCTGTTCCTCCATTAAAAATAGAACATGAATGGCAACAATCAACAGTAGAAGCACAATATGTTATTAAAAATCTTACTATTGAAAACCAAACAGTATTAGACCCAATGATGGGAACCGGAACTACTGGACTAGCTACACTTAATCTAAGAAGGAACTTTATAGGAATAGAAAAAAATGAAAATACGTATAATATAGCTAAAGAAAGAATTAGCCATTTTTTACATTGATATAATATGAATTCAAATCTATAATAAAAATGTGTTTCTAAGCATTCTAATAAACTTCTAGAAATATTTATATTCTTTTTATTCTTCAACATAATATGAAGTATCTATATTTTATTATATTATTAATTTCAAGTATTATTTTATCTTCTTTCTACTCATCATCTGCTCAAAATGACCCTATAAAATTTTAGAGATATTGAAACTAAAATAAATAAAACTATACCAATAAACAATTCTACAGAGAAATTAGAAAAAGATCTCGGCAATCAAACCAGTTATAAGCTATATGAAGATGTGATCCTACGCATAGAATTTGAATATCCTTCGTCATTAGATGTTACTTATGCTGGTATTGCAGAGAATACTATACTCGTTAGACCGCCTTTATCTGAAAGGGAACATATGATAGAACAAGTAGAAATTGAAGTTAAAGATTTTGTTGGATTATCTCTAAATCAATATGCACGCTCAGTGCTAAATGAAGAAAAGTTACAAGATAATTTCACTCTTTTAAAGAGTAATAAAACCAATTTAGATAATAATCCCGCAATAGAATTATTGTATACTTATTATTCCCCTTCTATCAATCTAAATAAAAGAGAAGGTACACAATTAAAGTTCGAAGATATACAATTTAAACAGATGACAATATTTACAATTATAGATGATTCACTATATGAAATAAGATACATAGTTCCATCAGATCGATTTAATATATACATTGACAATGTAGATAATATTATCAAAACATTTCATATAAGTGATGAAATTAAAGGATCAAAAAACAATTCTACCAATAAGATACTAAATAATAATTTTACTTCAGAATATGAAATTTTAGAAAACAATGAATTAGAGATCTTGGGTGACAGTTATTATCTAGATACAATAGGCACTTTACATCTAGTTGGAGAAGTAAAAAATAATTCTCCTTCAGTTGCTGAATTCGTAAAGATTATTGGAACTTTTTATGATAATCAAGGTAATGTTATAGCAACCAAATCAACTTATACTGATCCTTCAAATATATCGCCTAATGAAAAGGTTCCATTTGAGTTATTGGTATTAGATTCTGCTCTTGTAGAAAAAATAACCAAGTATAGGCTAATGGTTAGTTGGCAATAATTTTTTTATTTTCTTAATATTATAATTTTATTCAAAATAATTTTATTTAGACTTTAATGTATTGATATGCATCAGAGATAATGATTGAAAATTCAAAAATAAAAATATAAAGGTTTCAACTGTATATATATGCAATAATTGACTATAGAACAGCAAAATTCTAATTTTAATATCGATTATGATACTAATAATAACAATCATA
>DASUUM010000160.1:0-4016 GCA_036374075.1 Nitrososphaeraceae archaeon | reverse complement strand
AATCTTCACTTTATAAGATTATTATATAAATTTAGAACATTATGAAAAGCAGACAACTCGAAAAATCATTTTTATATTACCATTATTATTTATTCCTCGTACGAAATAAGAATTAAATATAAATCGTCCATTTGGCAAAATAATAATTTATCAAAAAAAATTTAAAACAATAAATCATTCTTTTACCTTAATGCGTAAAACTCAGATTGCAGTAATAGGATACAATGAAGATTGGTGTACAGATGTTGCAAAAAATATCGCATATGAAGTTGGTAAGGAAATAGCAATTTCTGGTTCCGTGTTGATCTGTGGCGGTCTGGGTGGTGTCATGGAATCTGCATGCAAAGGAGCAAAAGAGAACGCAGGCTTAACTATAGGTATACTCCCTACAGGTGAATTTGAATCGGCTAATAAATTTTGTGATGTTGTCATTCCAACAGGAATAGGATTTAGTAGAAATTTTATTGTTGCAACCTCTGTAGATGGTATAATTGTAGTTGGTGGAGGTGTAGGTACTTTGATAGAAATAAGTGTTGGATATATGCTAAAAAAAATGATGATTGCTATGAGTGGAAGTGGCGGTATAGCTGATGAATATGGTGGAAAATTTTTAGATGCACGAAAAAGAATAAAAATATTAAAACGCAAAAATCCAAAAAAAGCAATACATGACATTATTATTAACAATAAAATTCAAGTAAATAATAAAATATAATTATATGTCATTAGCATACTTCTTTAGTTTAATAAAATAAAAAAAACTTTTAATGAGGTATAGTATTATCAAGTCACATAACTTCGACAGTACTTCAATTGTATTACGTTATATATTATCATAGCTGAAGTTGCAACCAGCTATTTTCTTTTAACTAAAGGCATTTAAAGACTAAAAAAATAATATCTCTATTATATTGAATTTGTAAAATTTTTCATCTAATATAAAATATCTCCATTCAATCTATCAATCAATAAAAGTGACTGGCAATGAAAGCTACTTATAATATTCTATTTATATATTTGACTCTAGAAAATGGTAGTAAGCAAATTTGCTAAAGTATGGATATGATTAGTAAACTTGGTAGATTCGTTGATTGTTTTGTTGAAAATGTTATTGCTTTTTATTCACTGAGTAGATTTTTTATTTTATTTTTTTTACTGTAGTGGATTCTTTCTTTAGCGGTTTGTCTCGTGTCATTTTCTTGGATTTCAGATCCGTCTGCATATCTTCTAGATTTTTTATAGCTGACTTTAAGTTTCCATATTTTTGTAAATCATCAATTAAAGTTTTTTTATACAGGGATTTATCTTTATGTATATAATAGTCAGTCATAGATAGAATTTTATCTATCTTTACAATATCATCTTCAGAAACTTTTGCACCTGCTAATCTGGTTATGCTTTCTATTATTTTTGGATATGCATTATATTTCTCTCTTTCTTTAATAATTTGCTCCTCAAGAATTTTAAGTTCTTTTTTTAACCTTTCTATTTCATTTCTAGATCCAATTACCTCTTCATAATTTTTCACATCATCAAAAAATTCTTTTCTTATTTCATCATAATCTATGTTATGCTCCAGACCAATCTCATTTATCATATGAATTAAGGTTCGCAATTCTTCAATTCCAAAACCCCTTAGTTCCAATTCATGAAGGAAATCCAATTTAATATTGTAATAAAAAAGGTCATTTTTCTTATCGTGTATCTCTTGATTCAATTTAGCAGATTCATTTTTCGAACGAGCAATTTCCTCTTTATAATAGTCCAAATCCTTCTCTAGTTTTTCATGCTCTGCTATTTTGTCCAGTATTTGAACATAATCGTAATTTGCTCTTGACATTCCAACAACGCTCTTTACGAACCG
Organism: Nitrososphaeraceae archaeon; assembly: GCA_036374075.1. Lineage (GTDB taxonomy): Archaea > Thermoproteota > Nitrososphaeria > Nitrososphaerales > Nitrososphaeraceae > TH1177. The sequence goes on along the minus strand of DASUUM010000160.1, from coordinate 2,152 downwards.
GTCCATATCGTCCATTTTTATTCCAAATTGTTCTAATCGAAATTTTACGCTTGTGAATATTTTATAGGTTTGGGTCATTCTATCTTCCATTTTTGATAATCGTGTTAGTTCTTGTCGTTTATCCTCCTGAATATCTGTTAGTTCTTTTGTTTTTTTTGATAATTGTTGCACAGCACTTTCCAAATCTTCTTTTTCCTGAATTTTTTTTTTTATATATAATGGAATTTGAGAGATAGAAATTTCACTAGAAAATTTTAAAATATCACCGATATAATCAAAGATTTTTTGAGGCGTCAGTCCTACCTCTTGACATTTGGTGTAAATATCTTTTAAAAAATAAGTTACTCTTTCTTCAATTTCATCATCTTTTATTTCATATTTTTTCAACATCATCAACATTCGTAATCCTTTAGCACAATCACTTACAGTTAATCCATTCTGCTTTAATTTTATAGCAATTTCTCTCAATCTATCTGCTTGTTGAGCACCAATTCCATTACTCCATTCTTGAATGATGTAATAGACAGTACCATTTCCTATATTGTGGTTTCTAGCGATATCCATTCTAGATTCACCACTCAGCCATTCATCTATTACCGCAAGTTTTTCCTGTAAAGTAATTATTCGAGGCATAATACTATTTAGTTTGAATGTAATTAAATGTTAGTCATATCTGTCAAATAAATAGTCATTATAGTCAAATAAGGTGTCATAACAATCAGAAAACCTGTACAGATATACTATAGAGTCCCTCATAATTATTAATTTTTATCATAAAATTTACAAGATAACTAATAAAAAATTTTTAAATGTAAATAATTAATTTCATTTTGAAAAAGAACAAAAATAAAAATACTTGAAGATTTTTAATTTTAAAAAAATTATGGGAATAATCCCGTTGGTACGGAATTACTTGGATTTTTCAAGCTGAGCCTTTATAGCAGGGTCTTCAAGCAATGCATTTACAGATGGATCTGCAAGAAGAGCTTTTACATTGGAGTCTTGTAGTAGAGCGTCTACATCCTTGTTTTCAATTAGAGTATCTAAGTCGGGGTTTTCAAGCAGAGCTTTTAGATTGGGGTGTTCCAGCAACGGGTCTAAACTAGGGTTTCGAGGCTCAATATTTAAGCTAGGTATTTCAGCTTCAGGTTTTACATTTGCAGTTAAGGAATTTTCCTGTAATGAAGATATTTGAGCTTGTACTAACCCAGGTGGTGTAGGATTTGTCGATATCGGTGCATTATCTACACATTCGTTAAATCCCTCTTCCACAGCATCTCTATCGTTATCATTAATTATGTTATTTTCAAATAACTCATCTATCGTAGCATTGAATTGAATTGTAGGGTCTGCATCATCACAAATAGTAAAGACGTTATTAGTATTGTTTCCTATTAAACCGCGATTAACATCTCTTTCCGCCGCCTGACCACCAACTGTACCTGCTGCTAAATCAGCACACTTTATACACTGAGCTTCAGGATTTGTTGTTATATTTATATCTATATCAGCTAGATCACAGTCGGTGGTTGTACTATTAACTAATACTCCTTCCAAGTCTGTACCTGTCGGACATACATTTAGATCACAAGCCGTTAATCCAAATGTTGAATTTACAAATACTCCTTCTAATGTAGTTCCACTTGGACATTGTACTGCTGGAGTAGCAGCAAAACACAATCGTGGGTCAGTTACATTAGCTCCTGGTAGATTAGAATCATCCTCACATTCGAATAGCTCTACTTGTGTTCCATTAGCTCCTGGTGGACCTTGTGTTCCATTAGCTCCTGGTGGGCCTTGTGTTCCATTAGGACCTATTGGACCTATTGGACCTATTGGACCTATTGGACCGGTTGCACCTTGTGGACCTTGTGCGCCATCCTCACCTGGTGGGCCTTGTGGACCTGGTGGACCTTGTGGGCCTATCTGACCTCCTCCTGGACCTGGTGGGCCTTGTGGACCTGGTGGACCTGGTGGACCTTGGGGACCTGGTGGACCTGTTTTATTATCTCTATCTCTATCTTTTCGATCATCTTTATCGAATTTAAGATGTTTACAGAATTCTACTGAACTTACAAAGAAGCCTTCAAATGGACCTGTTTGGCATTCATATTTGTACTCTTCTGTCGGATATGTACTGTAGTAGTCGTAT
>DASUUM010000159.1:0-4516 GCA_036374075.1 Nitrososphaeraceae archaeon | reverse complement strand
TAATGAAATAGATTATGGAAATTATGCTAAGCGAACAGCATTATGGGAAAATCCAATCATTGGTCTGAAAGATGGAGAATTAATTAGATTTAATCTAATTGCTCTGGGAACTGATTTTCACAAGTTTGTCTTGACAGGCTACAAATGGTTAGAACCTGGTACAAATAATATAATTAGTGAAAAGAGATTCGCTCCGCTAGAGAATCATGTTTTTACAATTCAAGGCAAAAATGGAATTGCTGAATATCGTGATGTGATTACTTCACATCTATTATCTGGTATGAAGGGAGGTTTTGTCGTCGATAATGATGGACAAAGCATTCCGGGTAAACACCCATAGTTAATGGAGGTCATGAAAATGAATAAATTATTTAAAAATATAATGATGGGGATTTTTGCCGTAATTTTATTAACTTCCACTTTAACGTTGGGAGTGCAAAACGGTATCAATACTCCAAATATTGAAAGAAACAACAGTGATAATAATGGAGAAAATAAGAACAAAGGAAGTCAACATCCCATTATACAAATAGCAGAGGCAGTAAAAGAAATTCATAATGAAGGAAATTATGAAGGATATATTCACGAAAAGAGTTATTCCAAAGAAAAAGAAGAAGAACAAAAAAAACAACAACGATTGCAATATAATTCTCTTGAAACAACATCAGAATATGGAAAAGTAAACGAAGTAACAATTAAGGCGGAAAAATTACCGAATGGTCAATATGCATATAGAATGTTAGAACATATCCTTATCGATGGTCAATCTGAAGAAGACCTTACAGACCGCTATCCACTAATTCCCACTATTCCTGGGCCATCAATTGAAATTAACCAAAATGACTTGCTAATTATACATTCAATAGATGAAAGTGGAGAGCAAAAGACTCAAAGGATCGAACCGAAAGAAATTGGATCTTTTGAATATTTTGGCGATCGCTTTAGGACACTTGGATTATTTGGTGCAATAATAGTAAACCCAATAGATAAAGTCCCCGCTCAACTTGGTGGTAAGGTAGTAAGCGTAGATGTCAACACCTTAGATAAACAATTTGTATTATTTATGGTAGGATCAACTTTCTGGGGACAAGAAATAGATGCAAATCATAATCAAAAACCATTGTGGACCAATCCAACTCTTGGTGCAGATCTTAATCAAGTTGTAAGGTTTCATATACTGGGTGCAGCTCATCAGCATACATTCCATCTTCATGCCCATAGATGGCTTGATCCTGGAACAACAGATATCATTGATACAAAATTGATTCAGCCAAATACTCCGCACTGGTTTATAGTAGAAGCAGGTGATAGAGTAGGTACTGGAGATTGGCAATATCATTGTCATGTGTTTGCACATATGGAAGCAGGCATGATGGGTACATTTAGGGTTGGAAAAGTAGGTGAAGGTACAGAAAGTCTTACAGGCCCAGGACCTAGCGTGATAGGGGGACCACCAGAACAACAGGGGCAAGGCAACTTTATTACATTTGACATTAGTGATGAACCAGGCAAATGGTTTAGAAATGTAGGAGGTCCACCTAGGCTTAATGATGGTACAGAAGTTGAATATGCAACTGAATCTCTAGCAGTGGTACAACCAGGAGCAACTGCTCACTTTATCATGTCAAGCACTAATACCGTACATACTGTCACAAGTTTACTTTGGCCAACAGGAGCTCCTAACATGCCATTTGATGAAATGACTGGCTACAGAGGGGGTGCAATTGTACAACTTGAAAAACCTGGTTTATACGTTTTCACATGTAAAATACATCCATATATGTTTGGAGGAATGATTGTAGATGATCCTTCAACTGAAGGATATGACCTGGGAGAACAACTCAGTTTAAGTACAGGTACAGACTTGGATCCCATTGATGAAACAGGTAAAGAGAATAAAGATGCAATAGCTACGGCCTTGGTACTTTTGAGGACATTCTTTGTGGCAAATAATCCTTCTAATTGGATAGACTATACTAAAGAAATCTGGAATCCAAAATTCCCAAACATTCCAATTAACTTTGGAGGTATGGTGGCTAATCTTCAAGATTCACTCTTATCTACTGTTGGAGGGAGTGATATTATCGACCTAGAAGAACTCCGAGAAGGACAACTAAAAGATCCTGAAATAGGTGGAATTGGTGAAGTATGGGTTGATACTCAATTTGAAAAAACAGCCCATAAATCAAAGCCAGGAACTGCTACTAGAGTCAATGTAGAGAATTGGGATATAGAAAGAAAAGTAGCTCTTCCGCAGATAAATATGAACAATCCACATAACATGTGGAGTGATCGTGAACAGGAAGTAATCTATCAAACCCAATGGTTTGACAATATGCTTACTGCCTTTGATAGACATACTGGTAAATTACTGGATAATATACGCGTAGGTGATGCACCTTCACATGTTATGACAAAACCAGCGACTGATTCATTATATGTAGCATTAAGTGGAGAACAAGGTGTTGCAGAACTTAAGTTCAACAAAGAAAATAACAAATTTGAAATGAAAAGAATCATACCTATGCAAGATGCAGGACAATTTCCAACACATCCACATGCTCATTGGATTTCCTCTGATGGAACAAAAATGATTACACCAAACCATTTCACTGACGATGTTACAATATATGACTTTGGAGATCCCAACACAGAAATAGAACAAATTCAATCAAGAACCCCTACTGACAGTATGCCTATCGCAACGGGTATGACTCCTGATGGAAAAACTGCTTACGTTGCTAATCTTCTAAGCAGTACAATATCTGTCGTAGACATGGAATCAGGAGAAGTTCAAAAAACAATAGATTTACCTGCTAGCGGTCATGCATTACCAATTCAGACACCAGTGAGTCCAGATGGAAAATATGTTGTAACAGCTAATACCTTGAGTGGAACTATTGCCATTATTGATACTAAAACAAATAAAATTGTAGCAGACTTGCCATGTGATCCTGGATGTCATGGTGTTAACTTTGGTGCTAAAGAAGGAGGTGGCTATTATGCATATGTATCAAGTAAATTCTCAAATAGATTGATTGTTGTTGATGGCGATCCTAATAATGATAAAAATCCCATGGATGCACAAATTGCAGGTAGTGTATTGTTAACCGGCGACTATGATATTGGGGTACCATTATTTGACACAGATGATCAAATCACCAAGTATCATGGAATGGGTGGACAAGGTGTATATGCAATTCCAAATGTATATTCAGGCTGGGTACAACAATTAGATTTAACATGGAACTTAACCCCAGAACAAAGAGATCCGTTATCTGCAATTGATAATGAGCAACAACAGCTAGAACAACAACAGCTAGAACAACAACAGCTAGAGCAACAACAGCTAGAGCAACAACAGCTAGATGAATTGCAGCAATATCAAAATGAACAACAACTAGAAACAAAAACTCCAGAAAGCTTTGCCAATAAAATAGCTAAACAACGTCAACAATTAATTAATCAAGCAATAAGTCCAAATCCACAATCACAATTCAATAACAATGAACAAAACTCTTCAACTCTATTAAATAGTCAACAACCACAAGAACAAAAAACATCACAAAGTATCGAAGAAAAACTAGCCCAAATACAACGACAATCAGTCAATCAAGCATTAGCTCCAAAACTGATAGAGGAAAATGTAAATCCATCCTTGGAGAAAGTAGGCAATATTATTTCAATGCTCCCAATTCCATATCCATAAATTTTTTTTTCATTTTATTAAAATCAAAAAATTTGATATAATCTCAATAAATCACTTTGCTTTTTAAAAAATTAAATATAACTCTTTAATAAAAAATATGCTGACTATAAAGATTAGTATGAAAATATTAATTTTTACTAAAATTTGATAAAAATTCAAAATATCATTTAACCCTTTAAGCTAAATGATTTTTTTTAATTTTCAGATACAGACTTATTTTCCTTGATATTAACAAATATCAAAGCCTGAAGTATAGATGAAAATCTTATTTCCAACATTCACAACTCTGCAATGACAGAGAAATGCATTATTATTTAGAATTAAAAAAATTGATAGAATCAATTTTCTAGCCTATTTAATACAAATTTAAAGAAACATATAAATAATATTTTTTTAAATTTTATTTATTCTACTAATTAATTATAATATTCTATAATGCAATATTCTTACTTTCTTTAATTTCTTATTTAATAAATAATAATACCTAAAAGATTTAGATATAATTTACTACTCACTATGATCTTGATTTTTATATTTTTCCAGCATTTAATTGTACATAATTTTCTACTTTTTAATATTTATAATTCAAACTCTTCTAATTTAGAATTAACTTTATAAATTTCGTAAAAGATAAATATACTTTTTTATACTTTTAATTTATTTAACTATACCACCTAGCATATGTTAGCTGACACATCCTAACAGATAGTTTTTCATATTAAGACGGAATCTTTTTGTTCTAAAATATATAGATATTTTATCTATGAAATCTGTAAATGATGAATAATATTGTAGAACAAGCAAATC
>DASUUM010000158.1:0-2913 GCA_036374075.1 Nitrososphaeraceae archaeon | reverse complement strand
TACAATTCTTTGACTTACTTTGATTGTGATGAAGGAGATCTTTTAGGTCCTGATCAATCAACTATTTCGCGATTATTTTCACCTAGTTCTCTTGTTTATCAAGAAAGCAAAAGTATCTTTAATAATAGCAGTAGCAAATATTCACAATTGATCACTACCAAAAAGACTGCTAACAGTAATGAATATGAAAAGCAACAACAAGAATTAGAACATGATAAAGAAGTGCAACAAGAGAAAGAACAAGTTAAAATCACGGTTTATTCTCCCCTTGAAGATAGAAAAAATACACAAAAACTAAAAATTATTGCAATGGTAAAAGGTCAAATTAAATCTGCAATTATCGATAATGTTCAAGAAGAATTCAATAAAATCAGCGGATATACAATAAGCAGAAAATTTACTTTTGATAGAGATACAAATATAGGAAAAATCCAGATAGGAGACAAATTCTTTGCATGTGTTTCTAGTACTGATTTGAATCCTCCAGAAGGTCAAGAATGTGAAAAAAGAGTTATAAAGAATATTGAAAGACCAAATATTCTGTATGCTAGATAAAAAAATTTATCAATTCTTAATATGATTTAATTACATACTTGAGAATAATATGAGTGACTTTAGATATACAAAACTTAACTTTCGCTAAATTTAATTATTATAATAAGAATTTAATTGATATGGCTAATTTACGAGTTAGAAGTAAAGCATCAACAAGAAGTATTTTGAGAAAAAAAAAGAAAAAAGGAGCTGCAAAAAAAACTACTAGTTTTGAAGATGTCAATATGCTTCTTAAAATAGCTGAATTATATAATACAAATTATGATTTTCAAGCAGCAGAATGGTTCTGGGGTAAATCGCATAAAGATGAAATTCCTACATCAATTGATGAGTTTGAAAGTAAATTCCCTCAAGGAAGTAAAGAATTTCAATTGTTTGAAAGATTTACATCAAAATTTGAATTATCAGGTCTTCTTATTGAATATGGATTTCTTGATGAGAATCTATATTTTGATAGATATGGTGCATTACAGAAAGAATGGGAAAAAGCTAAACCTATTATATACGGAATACGAAAACAATGGAATAATCCTCGATTTAGAGAAAACTTCGAGATTCTTGCTATTAGAGGAAAAAACTGGATAGAATCTCACTCACCTAAAATTAAAGATCATAATAACAATAGTGAATAACTAGAATATAAATAGAAATATAAAGAATAATACAAAGATCATATTCTACTCAAAACTACATAATTCTTTCAAATTCTTTATTTTTTCTCAGTTTATCTCTAGTTCTTAATAAATGATTAATAATTATTTCATGACTTTTATTTTAAATCCTTATTTGATTTGGATAATTTAATTCTATTAATTATAAAACAATAAAGGGATATTTATTATAGACCAAGTCTCAAATCAAGGCATTAAATCAGGTCTTCCAAATCTCATCTGATCTTCATTGAATCAGCATTTGAATAAATTCCGAAAAAGTATATGTTATTTTATTTGTAGTTGAAAGATTCTAAAAAGGGGAAAATATAACATCATGGTGGCTTTCTTTTTTTCTTAGGAACATCTGCTTGACCAAGGTAATCGCTTAGAGATTTAATCATGGCACCCATCTTATAGACGTTGGGCATAACATCAACATGAACATAGTTCTCTTCCAAGGTTTTCATTGTAGAAGGTCCAACTGCAACCACTATGACCTCATTGTTAAGATGGTATTGCAATGGTTCTCTCAGATAATAGGCTTCCGCTATCTTGAAGAGGTCACGGGCGGATGGTGGACTAGTAAATGTTATTGCATCTACAAGTCCCTTGCCGATATCTTCTATGAGCTTGACCACCTTTGCTTCATCAGGAGGTATATACTTGAAACCCATCATTTTAAGAATTCGAGCTCCACTCTCCTTAAGCTCAAATGAGTATCTATAGGTGGAGGACTCGAAGACTTGGGCCCCAACTGCATGAATCTCATCCTTTAGGAGAGGAGAATATGACCCATGCCAGAGAATAGCGACATTTCTGCCAGCCATGTTGAAACTTTTGAGTAACTTAGCTATTCCTTCTGCTGTATTTTCCTTCGGTATGATGTCTGTCTTGATACCATGTTTTGCCAAGGCAATCTTAGGCTTTAAACTTCTAGCGACAACAGTTGTTTGATGTAAAGCTTCGGCAAACTTCTTTTCTATTCCTAGGTTTTTAGCCGTGGACATAAGAGCGTATACACCAGGACCAGTCATAAATACCACATAATCAACTCTCTCTTCTAATATCTTATTTATGAAGAACTTAGCTTCTTTAGATATGTCCAGTCTTGCTTCTATGCCAACTGTTGGTGCAAGATAAGGTTTACCACCAAAGCTGGTTATCAAATGAGCTAGCTCCGATGCTCTACGACTTCCTGTTATGGCAACTGTCAAACCTGCAAGTGATGTAATAATCCATCACCTTTTGTAAATTCTAGTATCAAGGGAATTTTTTTCTGTAGTTTTAATGATATTTGTTCCTATCTGGGTAAGTACAGTCCTGATACCTTTTATTTTACAAATAACGTCCAAAGAAACAACAGCCATAGAAGAAAGTGATAAAGGCAGCTGAACATAGTAGCAGTAAACAAATTCCTTCTTTTTTACATGTCAATGTTGTTGATAAGACATATAAATAAGAAGATACCTGCAAATCTCCTTTTTCACCTATTGCAGAATTGTGTATATATGGGATCAGAATAAAGTAAATCATATTATCTTTTAATTTTTTACAAGTATTAGAATGTCATTTAATTTTAGACCTTTTTATTTTTTCTTGCAATAACATACAACCTTGAATAAGCGTCTCTGGTCTTGGTGGACATCCAGGAACATAAACATCTACAGGTATTACTCCATCTATTCCAGGCAAAACATTATAAGAA
>DASUUM010000157.1:0-3653 GCA_036374075.1 Nitrososphaeraceae archaeon | reverse complement strand
ATCTACAAATTATTTCTCTACACTTTTATTTTCTTGCATCTTCTTCTTACGTCTTCTATTTGTAATGAATATTATTGCCATTACTACAAAGGGGGTTACTACAGCAAAACTAATCAATGAATAAAAAATATATCCAAAAGGATTGAGTGTACTAATATTAAATGTATATGTTATAGTTTTTCCACCACTGTGGTAGATGTCTTGTAAATATACATAGAAAACATAGTTTCCTGGTTCTAGAAACTTGTAATCAAATTCATAATGGCCATTTGTTACCATAATTTGAGGAATTTTATCAATATCTTGGCTATTTTTCATTATTTCAATAGAGATTGGAACAGCTGAAAGTTCTGTACCATCTGTGCTAGATACCCTCATCATTATCTTTGTATTTTCACCAGTTGTTGGAATCTCCGGGTCAGTAGCAACTTGTACATAATATTTTCCTATTTTCTGTCCTGAAGAATTAAAAAGTTGGTGTGCATAAATATCTTTGATAAAAGTCTGGCATGATGATGCTAAAAGAAGGTTTCCTAAAATAATACCAAAAAGAATTGATAGATACAGTCTATTTAATTTTCTCATTCTTCTTTGCTACTCCTATAAATATAATCACAATCCTCTCTTAAAGGTAACTAATAGATTAGCAAAAGATATATAGTAGAATAGAATCTGCCAACATAATAATGGCAGAACCATTTAATAATAAATCGTCAAATTTAAAATTTTCAGATAAAATTGTCGTGATTACAGGTAGTGGAACGGGAATTGGTCAGGCTATTGCTAAAAAATTTGCAGAAAAAGGAGCAAGTATTATCATAATGGGAAGAAGAAAGGAACCGTTGGATAAAACAACTGATATTCTTATGGATATTATGAAAAAAGTTGGATCATCAGGTACAGTTAGAGCTTTTTCAGGAGTTGATGTTTCAGATGAAATTGGCATTAATGAAATGTTCTCAACTATTAAACAAGAATTTGGTAAAGTTGATATTATTGTAAATAATGCAGGAGTCTCTGGTCCTGTAAAGACATTTACTAATGCTTCCTTTCAAGATTTTAAGGACTGTGTTGGTATACATCTTACCGGAACTTTTTGGACATCTGTTCAAGGACTCAAAGTAATGGAAAGAGGTTCTAAAATAATAACAATTGCTACATTTTTTACTGAAGAAAATAAATATGAACAAAGACCCTATAGATTCAGAACTCCTTATACTGCTGCACAAGGAGCTAAAAATAGATTGGCTGAAGCATTAGCATGGGAGTTGGTAGAACGTGGAATAAAGTCTGTAGCTACCAATCCAGGACCGGTGCATTCTGATAGAATTTATAAAACTGTTTATCCAAAAGCAGCTGCAGAATTTTTACGTATAGGTGGATATCCTGGCCTTGAATCGCCAGAGATCGAATTAGCCGCAACAAAAGGATTAGATCTTTTAGGTGAGCCTTCAGAGGTATTTTCAAAAGGTACTATGGAAATAGCAGAGCAAATATCAAATTCCCGTTCATCTGTATTATCTAATGGATCTTCTACTTATTCTGCCAATCAAGGAGATCTAAATAAAACCATTGAAGGAATGTTGATAAAAATTCAGGAAATAGCAGAAAAAATCCAAAATAATACAAGTAAAATGATAGTGGATAATGAATTTTTAAGTCAAGAAGAAGTAGCGGAGATGGTTCTAACCTTGTCAGATGATACTATAAGTAAATTAATAAATGGTAGGGTTATTCCCAATGATAGAGTATTTTATCCTGTTAAACCTATTGTTGGAACTTCTATAGATGGTAATAATATACAAGATTTAAAAGAAAAGGTAGTAGTTATTACAACAACTTCCTCAAAGGAAAAAGATGTACAAAGAGTCATTAGCCTTGCAAACAAACTAAATGATATTGGTGTAAAACAAGTAATAATCCTTAGTCGAAATTCTGATGATATGAAATTTTATAAAGATTTTCATAGTCATTCATTAGACCTTTTAGATGAAGAGAAAGTAAAGAGAATTTTTAATACTGCTAAAACAAAATTTGGAAATATTGATGCTATTATTCATTTTACAGGTGATTATGATTATAATCGCAATTTATCCTCTTTATCTAGACAAGAATGGGATGAGCTTGTAAATAATTTTATCAATATTCCTGGATTGATAACTAGAGAAGCAGTACGAGTTATGGCTCCGGATGGTGCACTTGATCAACCGGCTAAATTTAAAGATTCTACAGGAATAATAGTCATTCTTGGTCCTGATTCTCATTCTGGAAAGAAAATCTCTGGATTGTCTAGAGCAAGATCTGAGGTATTTCGAGGTGCCCTTAGACCCTATACAGCTACAGTAAACCAAGAATTATCTGATGTATTAGGATCAAAAATCAGATTATATCTAATTCTAGCAGGAAATGTCGAAGGAGTTGAATCAGATATAGGAAATATTACAACTTCTATATTAAATCTGATCTCTGGTTCTTCATTGAATAAAAATGAATCAATCTTTTATATTGATGAAGGAAAAAAAGTAATTAGATAGATTAATTGGCTACTAATACTATTATATATTCTATCTATCTCTTTATTTTTTATCTAAAGTAATCTGATAATAATAATATTATTTCAAAATAAAAAGATTCAAAAGATAAAATTAACAACTATAATAACAATGATATAAAAAAAATTTCAAATCATCGAACAAAAGAGAGACAATAGAATGGAAATTGTTTCTATTTTAAATTATTATATTAGGAATGGGTAAAAATTCTGTTTTTATTTTATTCTCTGCCTTAAATAGTGCATCATCTATGATATTTAATGCCATATTATTTGCTATTTTAAAATTGATTAAATATCCTCCAATCTGACCAGCATTAAAAAGAACATCACATAGCAAATCTGATATATTCTTAAACTCATGTTCGGATTCTCTAATATGGGAAATTAATAAGGATCTAATACTTTTCATCACTGTTAATGAAGGAGTTATTGTCTCAACTAGATCTTTAAAACTAGATACGCTACAGATTTGACTATACAAATTATCTAGAACAATTTTTGTAGTCCATATAGCTTTACTGGTTTTTCTAATTACATTCAATTCTGATGAGATTAAAGACGAATATTGAATATTGTTCTCTTTTATGGAGATAACTAATTTCTTTATTCCTTCCTCATCTTGAATTTTTAATTCATTAAAAATAGTTTGAAGCTTTATTATCTCACTGTTAATTCTGCATTGTATTTGGTTTATCTTTGGTTTCAATGGCATTTTATATTTTATTAGATAAAATTCATTATCACGTAAAAATTGAGAATTATGACAATTCTGAGGAGTTTTGTATTGGGAATTTAAATTAAGATCATCTTTTTTTACATCTTTATATTCGGTTGCTGCTGCTGTTTCTGAGATTGATTGTGATGTTGTTGTTGTTGTTGCTGTCGTCGTCATTGTAGTCGTCAAAGAAGAATTATTTTCTAAGATTTCTAAATTATCATTTTCTCTCATAAAATTCGTTTATCTTTTCTTGTAGTATGTATATAATACCAACATGTTCGACGTTTAATAGTAACTGTGGTTACAGCACTATAAGTTACAAATTCCCATTTAGCTTAGTATTTTTTTTAGTTTTGACATAATCTAATTGACAAAGGGATT
>DASUUM010000156.1:0-2292 GCA_036374075.1 Nitrososphaeraceae archaeon | reverse complement strand
GTCCAATGCAGCATCAAATGATGTTGCAATTATTAATACTACTTCATCTGAAATACTAAAGAAAATCCCAGTAAGTCTTGGGCATCATGGTATAGATGTTTCACCCGATAATAAAAAAGTATATGTATCAGGAATAGGCTCAGACAAAGTAAATGTAATTGATATAGAGAAACAAGAACTTGTAAAGCAAATAATAGTAGGTTTGGGTCCTCATGGCATACGTGCTAGTTCAAATGGAAGTTATCTATATGTAGATGTAACAACAACAAATGAGATTGTTGTTATAGATACTAATAGTTTAGAAATTATTTCAAGAATTCCAACTGGAAATGTTCCCTTTTGGATAGCAGTTTCTGGAAATAATTAATATATTTTAGATTCGTTTCATAATATATCTAAATAAAAAAAATGGTAAATTTATCCTGCACCTTTAAGTTGTCCTCTAATTTCACCATTAGGATTTTCTTCTGTATGTACATTAATATATGTCTCACCTAATTCTATAGATTTCGTTAAATCTATTAGTGTTTTTCCAGCCATAGGACCTTCAAGATTTGCATTAGTAATATTTCCACTTGCCAGATTTCCATTTATAGGCTCAGGTGATGGAGTTTCTGTCTTAAATAATGTCACCACTATTGGTCCATTTTCTCCTACTTTACCACTATGTATATGTGCGGCTGTCACTTTATCTATATTTGATACATCCACAGAATAGCCCATGTTATCAAAATGTGGTGCTGTGAGTTCAGCAGAGCCTGTTGCATCGGTTTGAACAGGAGGAACTTCTTCATTACCTGACAATTCAGCATTATATCCTGCAACGGTTGCATATGCATTTAATATAATTGCTTTTGTATCAAAGGAGTTTATTGCAGTTATTGAACTTACTACTGTAACTAGTACCGTTATTGCAAAGAAGATATCTCTTCTCATTAAATAATACAAAACTATAAACTATAAAATGGTTAAAGTATCATATCTCATAATATAGGTAAAAAATTTTTCTGGTCTTTTCAAAATTGAATTAATACCATCAACTTGATTGTAGCATAGTTTATCATTAAATATGCTTTCTAATACTTTCAATTTTGTTTGAATAAGAATTCATTTTGTCATTAATATAAAATTAAGTTTAACTGTTAATAATGGTTAGAAATATATTAAAAAATAATTGAAAAGATGAGATAACTTTAGTTATTTTCCCAAGATTGAAAGTTGTGCAGTTACTGTTGGATCAGTTTTTGAATAAAAAGTATAATTACCTGGGGATAAATTGGTTGCTACATATTCTATGAATCCTTTTGGTTGAATTGTTCCAGTATCAAATAATTTTCCTGCCATCGGATCTTGAGGATTTGCTCCATTAGTAAAAGAATGAGTTATTGTATCATTATTTACTATCAATATTTCCTCACCTTGTTTGATTGTTGAAAATTGAGGATAAAATATTGTATTACCATCTTTATCTTTAGTTATCATAATTACTGCTGCTATCGGAGTTACATCTGTTTCAGGATGAGTAACTTGTGATTGAGCATTGCTAGATTGAAATGTGAATGTTCCAATAAAAATTGTCATGACTAAAACTATAGACAAAATTTTTTGATAACTGTTCATTCTTATTTGGTTATACCTCTTGGAATATTACTTTTTCGTTAAATTTCCTTTTTTTCTTTTCCAATAGATGTAAGTTTATCTTATTATCATAGACTTTCAATTTATATTTAATATATTTCAACAATAACGAAGTATAGAATTATCATTGATGAATTTAATCTACTGATATGACTTTTTATATTACTCTAATATTAAAAATTAAATATTTAATGATAAGATAATCTATAGCATGAATGTTTCAGGAAATGTAGTTGATGTTTTTCCACAGATAGTCAAACGACCTTTTATACCCATTGTTTTAGATACTCCACTTTATCAATTTTCAGTCTTTCTAGCTATAGGACCTGAAATATATGTTGATGGATTGGTAGTTTTAGAGAAGACCAATCAGCAAGTTGTTGGAAAGCTAGGTTGTAAAAATATTCTTTCTCATCTATTAAATACATCTTATTCTGAATGGCGAAGTACAACTGCTGATCAAATAATGGAAAGAAGTTATAAAGAAGAAGAAATGATAAATATTGATTCCCCTGTTTCCAAAGTAATAGATTTATTTAAAAAAACAAAGTTTGCATTTACTCCTATTATAACCAAAGAGAGAAATGTTGTAGCTATACTTACAATAAGAGACTTTTTACCAATTGTAAAGAATAAAGACAATGCAGAAACTAC
>DASUUM010000155.1:0-13425 GCA_036374075.1 Nitrososphaeraceae archaeon | reverse complement strand
AGTGTACTTCCAGTAAACAATGAATCATGGGAAAAAGAAGTATTAAAATCACAATTACCTGTTTTTGTTGACTTTTGGGCAGAATGGTGTGGTCCCTGTAGAATGGTAGGACCAGCTGTTGAACAATTATCAAAAAGTCTTGATGGAAAAGTCAAAATTGTAAAGCTTAATGTAGATGAAAATCAAGAGATAGCAGTAAAATATGGAATTCATTCTATACCATCATTATTATTATTCAAAGATGGAAATGAAATTGCAAGAACTGTAGGAGCTGCTCCGAAAGAAGCATATCAAAAATTCATCGAGGAATCCTTAGCAAGAAATTAATATTATATTTATTTTCATTAAATTTAGCTTGCTTGTAGTTTTATTTTTGTATCATAAAAGCATTAATATAGATAATAATAATCGTTAGCATAGTTTGGGTAAAAAAGAAGCTTCTACTTTATTTTCATCTGATCCTGATAAATATTATAGAGTTTCCTTATTTGATAGATTAGGTTTTAAACGATACAAATGTATATCATGCGAAAAATTTTTTTGGTCACTTGTAGATAAAAATATCTGTCCCGATCATGAGACCTATAACTTTATAGGAAATCCTCCTACAAATAAAAGATTAGATTATGTAAGAGCATGGAAGGAAATTGAAAAGTATTTTCAATCTCATAATCATTCTATTGTAAGGCGATATCCTGTAGTATGTAGATGGCGGGATGATCTTTATTTTACAATTGCGTCGATAGTAGATTTTCAAAGAATAATGAATAATAAAGTTATTTTTGAATTGCCATCAAATCCTTTAGTAGTACCACAAATGTGTTTAAGATTTAATGACGTTGAAAATGTGGGATTAAGCGGTCGTCATTACACAAGTTTCTGTATGGTTGGTCAAACATGTAATGCAGATGCATCTGGTGGATATTGGAAGGATAAATGTATTGACCTAGATTTTGGATTATTAACTAATGTATTGGGAATAAAACCTGAAGAGATTACTTTTGTAGAAGATATTTGGATGGGAGCAGGAGCTTTTGGATATTCTTTAGAGTATTTTGTACGTGGTCTTGAACTTGGTAATGCTGTTTTTACAGAATTTGAAGGAGATGAAAATAATTATAGAATTATGAAAAATAAGATTATTGATATGGGTGCAGGTTTGGAACGATTATCATGGATTACTATGGGTACTCCCACAAGCTATGATTGTTGTTTTGAATCAGTTATAAAATATTTAGAAAACTCTATTGGAATTCAAAAGGATGAAAATTTTCTCTCAAGCTATTTTAAATTAGTGTCTAAAAAGTTTTATAGTATCGAAGATGATTCATCTGATAAAATAAAAAAATTGAAAAAAATGATTGCTCAAGAGATGAAAATACCATTTGAAAATCTCGAAAAAATTGTATCTCCATATGAGGCGATATATACAATAGCAGATCATAGCAGAACATTATTATTTGCTATCTCAGATGGTTCATTGCCTTCTAATGTAGGTGGAGGTTATAACCTTCGAATTCTTTTACGTAGAGTCTTATCTATTATTGAACGATTCAAGTGGAATATAAAAATTGAAGATCTAATCGATACACATGTAGAATATCTAAAAAATATGTTCCCTGAAATAGAAGAAAATAAAAAAGAAGTCTATACCATTCTTAAACTTGAATCTGATAGATATGCAAGTACAAGACAACGTATGAATGATATTGCTTCTACAATACGTAAGAATAACAAACAGCTAACTGTAGATGATCTTATAAGATTATATGAATCTGATGGTATTACTCCTGATTTTCTTAAAGAAGTCAATGTAATAACTGAAATACCTTCAAATTTTTATGTAAAATTATCAGAATTACATAATATCAACCAAAAATCCCTTTATCCTCAATCAATAGAAGGATTGGAAGGCTTGCCGCCTACCAGATTATTGTATTATGAAGATTCTTCTATTCGGGAATTTCATGCTCAGATTATAAAAATAATTAAAGAAACTTATGTAATTTTAGATCAAACATCATTTTATCCTAGAGGCGGAGGACAAGAGCCTGATAAAGGAACTATTGGTAATGCTAAAGTCTCCGAAGTCATAAAACAGGGAGATATTGTTCTTCATAGAATAGAAGATTTATCCTCCCTTTCAGAGGGATTAATGGTTAAATGTAAGGTAGATGATACAAGACGTAATTCAATAACAAAACATCATACAGCTACTCATATATTAAATTCTTCGGCTAGGAATACACTTGGTTCATGGGTATGGCAAAATTCTGCATTTAAAGATATTAACTATGGAAGGCTTGATATAACTCACCATTCTGCATTGAATAAAGAAGAAGTAGATAGAATTGAAAAAACTGCTAATGAAATTGTAATGAAAAACCTTAATGTCAACATACAAGAATATGAAAGAGGAGAAAGCGAACAAAAATTTTCCTTTCGTATATATCAAGGTGGAGTAGTTCCGTCAAATAAAGTAAGAATAGTGAATATAAGTGAATTCGATATTGAAGCATGTGGAGGAACACATGTTAATAGAACTGGTGAATTAGGCTTAGTTAAAATTCTCAAATCAGAACGAATTCAGGATGGTGTTGTTAGATTAGAATTTGTTGCTGGACAGGCTGCTATAAATTACATTAAAAATCAAGATAAAAATATTTCATTTATTACTCAGTCACTAGGTTCTAGTAAAGAAAAACTAACAGATTCATTCAAAAAATATTTGGATGATTCAGAAAAGCTTAGAACAAAGATAAAAATTCTTTTACGAAAAACCTCTCCTATTCTAGCGAAATTCATATCCGATAATAGTAAACAAATATCCTCAGAAGGTGTAAAATTGTTCACAACATTTGATGATGAACTTGATGAGGAGTTCCATATTACAATAGGAGAAAAAACTATTGAGCTGGATCCTCTTCTGATGTATGTTTCACTTGTCTCCAAAGAAGAAGGAATACGTGTAATAGTTTTTGTTGGTGAAATTGCAAGAACATATGGTTTTAATGCTGGGAAAATAGCAAAAATCATTTCTACTAATCTAGGAGGTTCTGGTGGTGGAGACCCAAAATTTGGCCAAGGGGGAGGTAGATTTAAGAATAGAATTGAAGAGGTCTTAAATTTAGCAGAAATATATGTTAATAAAACAATCAAAAGGTGAAATAATCTGAATAGTAGCAAATCAAATAATAATAATATTAATTGGAATGAACTGGAAACAAAATGGAAATCTAAATGGAAAGAAGAACATCTATTTGAAGCTAATTATGATAATACTAATAAAAAAAAGTATTTTATAACTGTTGCATTTCCATATCCTAATTCTCCACAACATATAGGGCATGGAAGAACGTATGCATTAGCTGATGTTCATGCTAGATACATGAGAATGAAGGGCTACAACGTGTTATTTCCAATGGGATTTCATTATACAGGAACCCCCATTTTAGCTATGTCAAAAAGAGTAATTGCACAAGATCAAGATTTAATTGGAACTTTTAAAAATCTATATAATGTTCCTGAAGAGATAATCAAATCGTTTATAGAACCAGAAAATATTGCTAAATATTTTCATAATGAGATAAAATTAGGAATGCAAGATATGGGTTATTCTATCGATTGGCGACGAGAATTTACAACTATTGATACTTTATATTCAAAATTCATAACTTGGCAGTTTAAAGCATTACAAAAAAAAGGCTTAATTGTACAAGGTTCTCATCCTGTTGGGTGGTGTCCTTATGATAAAAATCCTGTAAGTCAACATGATACCATTGGAGATGCGGAACCAGAATTCAGTGAGTATATTTTAATAAAATTTAAATTGACTAAGAATAATGTCATACTTCCTACTGCTACTTTAAGACCAGAAACTATCTTTGGAGTTACCAATCTTTGGGTGAACCCTGATATTGAATACTTTCTAATAGATGTAGATGATACTGAACAATGGATTGTTACCGAAGAGGCTTCTACAAAATTAAAATTTCTAAATCATGATATTAAATTCAATAAAGTTATTAAAGGAAATGAATTAATTGGTAAATTTGCAACAGATATTATTAGAAATATAGATATTCCTATTCTTCCTGCAAAATTTGTAAAATCTGATACAGGAACTGGAATAGTAATGTCAGTACCTGGACATGCTCCATATGATTTTCAAGCTCTTAATGACTTAAAAAAAGAAACATTATCATTTAATGGTATTGATTTATCTCAAATTAATCCTATTAAAATTATAAAAGTCCAAAGTGATGATAATGATAACGCTACTAATAGATCAATATTATGCGTAGAAGATACAATATCAAAGTTCAAAATTAACAGTCAGTCAGATTTAGAACTTGAAAAAGCAACAAATGAAATTTATCATTTGGAGTATTATCAAGGACAAATGTTATCTAATACAGGAAAATATTCTGGAATGAGTGTTCAATTAGCTAAAGAAGATATAAAAAGTTATTTGATTACTACAAATAACTTAGCTGAAATATTTTATGAGTTAATTAATAAACCAATAAAATGTAGATGTGGTAATGAATGTGTTGTCAAATTATTAAATGATCAATGGTTTATTAATTATAGTGATAAAGAATGGAAACATAAAGTACATAATTATATAGATGAATTAAGTATTCTACCGGATGATCTTAGACAGGAATTTCATAATGTAGTTGACTGGTTAAAGGAAAGAGCTTGTGCAAGAAAATCGGGTCTTGGAACTAAACTTCCATGGGATCATGAATGGATAATAGAAAGTTTATCTGATTCAGTTATTTATATGGCTTATTATATAATATCAAAGTTTGTTAATGAACAAAAATATTCAATGAAAGAAAGCCTTAGTAATATTGATGAAACTTTTTTTGACTATGTATTATTAGGAATTGGAGATGTACATGAAGTAGCAAAAAATTGTACTCTTTCTATATCATTGTTAGAGGAAATAAGAAATGAGTTTCTTTATTTTTATCCAGTTGATTCTAGACATTCAGGACGAGATTTAGTTCCTAACCATCTTACTTTTTTTATCTTTAACCATGTGGCTCTTTTTGAAAAGAGATTCTGGCCACATCAAATAGTTGTTAATGGTTCAGTTTTAATGGAAGGAAAAAAGATGTCTAAATCATTAGGAAATATAATACCTTTAAGAACAGCAATACAAGAATATGGTGCAGATACAATTAGATTAGCAATATTGATTTCATCTGAGCTTCTTCAGGATGCCGATTTTTCTTTTGATACTGCAAAATCTATTAGAATGAAGTTACTAGAATTTTATACTTTCTCGCAACAACAACAACTACAACAAATTTTTTTCAATTCTAATTTTGATAATAAATTCTCAAATCCTACAGATTCATCCCTGGATGAATTCCTTTATCACTCTATTATATCTAAAAATGAATATCTTCTTGAATTAGAGGATAGATGGTTAATAAGTAAATTACAAAGACTAATAAATAATGTTACCAAATCTCTTGAAACATTAAGAGTACGAGAAGCTCTTCATAATATCTTGTATGTTTTCGATCAAGATATTCATTGGTATAAAAAAAGAATTACTGCTAAAAAAAGAGATAATAATGATATAGCAAATAATATACTAATTCTTTGTTTTTCTATTAGAATAAAGTTATTATCTCCATTTGCTCCATTTATATCTGAGGAGATTTGGAATAGTTTAAGTAATACAACTTCAATTGTTTCTTCAAAATGGCCTGATAGTATATTCGATGATCAAATTGATCCTTTATCTGAAGAATCAGAAGAATATTTAAAGAGATTAGCATCTGATATATCTAATATTATTAAAGTAACTAAAAGATTACCAAATAATATATACATATATTGTTCTTCTACTAGTAAACAAAAAATTTATCAAAAAATTCTTAAAATAATAACGCTAAATAATGAAAGAAATTTTGGGAATATAATGAAAAAATTAATAGAAGATCCTGAAACTTCTTATGCAAAAAAAGATCCTTCTTTTGTTAAAAAAATTGTAGAAGATATTCTTTCTGAATCTGTTGAATCAAGAATTAATAGATTAAATTTAAATTCATTTGATGAAATCTCTATAATAAAAGATTCGCAGAATCTAATATCTAATGAAATTGAAGTTGAAAATGTTCAAATAGTTATTTATTCAGAAGAAGAAAAAGAAAAATTTGATCCAAAGTCAAAGTCTAAATTTTCAAGACCATATAAACCAGCTATTTATTTAGAATAAGATCCTTTTTTTTCTTTATTATCACTTGTTCTTGAGATATAAATCGATGAAATCATATACAAGCTAAATCCACAAATTGACATTATCAATCCATATAAAGAAAGTGCTTCTCGTTCTTGATAATATCCTATACCAAGAAGTATCGCTCCTAATACCAAAATAGCTATACCTGTTCTTGCAGCAGCTGGCATTTCTTTTTTCTTTTTCACTAGTGCTATATGTTTAATTTTTTCTCAATATATTTTTATTTTCGGATGATGAATCTTGTATAGATGAAAATTGCTGTGGTAGGAATTGGGGTTGCTGGTGCATATATTATGAATCAACTTAGTGATAATCATGATATTCATGTAGTTGGTTTTGAAAGGATGAAAGAAGAAGAACATGATGCTGTTTGTGCTTGGGCTACAAGCAAAAATGTTATGGTAGATTACACCAGAAAATGTGGTCTAGATTTTGATGATTATATTTTGCATGATGGTAAAAAAATGAGTGTAGACCTTGGAAATAGTAAGCATGTTGATATTGGATTAAGAGGCATGGTTAGTTATGATAAATTAAAACTTATTCAAGATATGATAAAAGGAACAGGAATAAACTATGGAAAAGCGCCCAAAAAGGATAATCTAGAATCTGACTTTGATTTAATTATAGATTCTACTGGATTTCACAGAAATTACCTTCCTAAACTTGATTATGAAATGTGGATCCCTTGTGTTCAGTATAAAGTCAAATATAATAGTAATAATGATATTCCATATGATGATTTTTATCTTAAAGGATTTCCTTCCATGTCTGGCTATTTCTGGTATTTTCCTTTAGGAAATGGATATGCACATATAGGTGCTGGAGATTTTACAAGAAAAAATCATAATCTTTTTGTTGAACATTTTCTTAAAAAATACAAATGTGAAATAATTAAAAAAAATGGAAGACCTGTAAGAATTAGTCCACCATTGAAATCAGAACCATTTTACGATGGTAGAAAATCCATAGGTGTTGGAGAATCAATAGGTACTGTTTATCCATTACTTGGTGAAGGCATCATCCCTTCAACAATTTGTGCTGATCTCTTTGTAAATAATCTAAATGATTTTAAGACATATAGAAAACAAGTTCTTAAACATTTTGCTATATACCCATTAGTCTTCAAGTTTATTTTGATGAAAATTACAGGTACTTTTAACCTAGTAAAAAATTCTCTTGATTTACTTCGAATATATCATCATATGAAAAATAATCAAGATCGATATGGAATGGAGGTAAAGATCGCTGATATGATGAAAGTCTCTTCTATTTAGCTATAAGATTTGAAATTCAGATATTTTTATCTTTCTCCTTTTGAGTGAGTCACAGTTATAAATGGATTTAAAATATTTTAATACAGATGAGCAAAGCTAATACCCCACAAAAATCAGCCATTGAACAAAGAATCAATGAACTTGTTCAGCATTCTAGAACACTAGAACTTTATCTCAATGAAGTATTAGAAAGAGAAACTACAGTTACAAAATTAATTGAAGAAGCTCGTCTTGCATCATATGCTCTTCAGAATATTTCTCTGGATAAAGAGAATGAAGCATTAATGCCAATTGGAATAGGAGTATATTTAAAAACAAATATTCCTTCAATTGATAAATTATTGGTTAATGTTGGTGCAGGAGTTGCAATAGAAAAAACACGTGAAGATACTTTAAATTATATAGAATCAAGAATCAAGGAATTTGAGATTGGACTAAATCAATTAAGAGATCAGAAAAAACAAATAACTTCCCAACTTGAACAGATTCAACAACAGGTAAATTCTATGTTGCATCAAGCTTCATAATATGATAATTAATCAAAGCAAAAAAGAAAATATAATACACTGAGAATTGAATTATTATTTTTGTGTATGAGTATATATGTTTGATAAATTAAAAAAAGCTTTTTCAAATATTATTTCCGATATCAGTAAAAAAGAAATTACTGAAAAAGATCTTGAAAATACTCTATTTGATCTTGAAATTGCATTGCTAGAAAGTGATGTAGCACAAGAAGTTATAGATGATATCTCTGCTAATTTAAAAAATAAACTATTGGGTTTGTCTCTTGAAAAAGATAAAACACCAAAAGAATTAATTCAATTACATGTTAAAAAATCTATTTATGAAATTCTTACTAAATCAGGGACTCTAGACTTGGTTAATGAAATTAATTCCAAAAAAGAAAATAAAGGAGGTCCTTTTGTAGTAGTTTTTCTAGGAATTAACGGAACTGGAAAAACCACTACTGTAGCTAAAGTTGCTAATCTTTTACATAAAAATGGATTGTCTGTTGTATTAGCAGCAAGTGATACTCATAGAGCAGGCGCTATAGAGCAATTAGGTGAGCATGCAAGAAGACTATCATTGAAAATGATTCATCAAAGGTATGGGGCGGATCCATCTGCAGTTGCAAGAGATGCAGTTGAATATGGAAAAAAGCATAGGGTAGACGCAATTTTAATTGATACTGCGGGACGAATGCAAACTGCAAAAAATCTTATGGATGAAATTAGTAAAATTGTTCAAGTTGTTAAACCAGATCTAAGAATCTTTATAGGTGATTCTTTGGCAGGAAATGATGCAATAAATCAAGCAAAAGAGTTCTTTGCATATACTAAATTTGATGGTGCAATTTTAACAAAAACTGATGCTGATGCAAAGGGAGGTGCTATCATTTCAATTTCATATCTTACTTCTAAGCCTATTATTTATCTTGGAGTAGGCCAAAATTATGATGATATAATTCCATTTGATGTTGATACTTTTGTAGAATCATTGTTTAGTTCTCAAACCTCAGAAGTAATTACGAAAAAATATAGATCTAATATTATAAATGAAAATAGAAATGATGAAAAGTTATCAGATATCCAATCCAAAAGTATTTCTAATAAAGAATCTATTCCTAATATTGAAGAATTATATCAAAATAAAATTTCTTCTTCATTCGATTTAGACCCTGAAATTAATAATGATATTGAAATATCTAAAGTTGAAATATCTAAAGTTGAAATAGAAAAAGAAGATAAAAACGTTAATGACATAAGGAATAATATTATTAATTTAAAAAATGAATCACAGGATAGCAAATCAGAAAAGACTAATGTAATTGAAGATTCTGATACTGTTAATAAATTATCTCCATTTACTAGTGATAATTACGAAGAGAAAAGTTCTGTCATTGAAAAAATAGATGAAAACAAAACTGAAGAAAAGAAAAGAGGTTTCTTTTCTTCATTTTTTGGTAAACGAAAATCCAAAGAAAATAACGATAATGTTTCATCAATACCTGATCAAAAAGATAAAGAAAATTACCAAAAGATGACCGATTCTGATAAAAACCATAATGATGATATTATTATAACCAAGGATGACGTAGCCGAAAAAAACAAAAATAAAGAGAAAAATGAAGTCAAGTATCTTTCAGACGAAGATTTAGATGAACTCCTTAAAGAATAAACATATTCTAAGCTTACAAGATTTAGACCTAAAAGAAATAATCTCTATACTAGACTTTGCAGCTATACTTAAAAAAGAAAATAAAATGGGTTTATCTCGAAAATTACTTGAAGGAAAAACATTGGGAATGGTTTTTCAGAAACCATCTACACGTACTAGAGTTAGTTTTGAAATAGGTATGTTTCAACTTGGTGGTCATGCTATCTATTTAGGAATAAACGATATGCAATTATCAAAAGGAGAAACAATAGAAGATACCGCAAGGACATTGTCATTATATTTAGATTGTCTAATGGCTAGAGTTTATGATCATCACGATTTAGAAAAATTATCTAAATATTCATCAATACCTATTATTAATGGATTATCTGACCTTTTTCATCCATGTCAAATCTTAGCCGATCTTTTAACAATTCGAGAGTATAAAAAAAAATTTAATGGATTAAATCTTGCTTGGATAGGAGATGGATTTAATGTATGCAATGATCTTTTAATAGGTTGTGCTAAAACAGGAATAAATATTACTGCTGCTTGTCCATCAGGATATGAACCACCAGAATGGATAGTCAATATATCTAAAGAAGAAGGAACAAAAACTGGTTCTATTATTAAAGTAACAAATGAGCCTATAGATGCAGTACAAGAAGCGGATATCGTAGCAACTGATACATTCGTTTCTTTAGGAAAAGATAATGAAAAAATAATTCGTGAGACTGTATTTATACCTAAATATCAAGTTAATTCTGAACTTATCAAGCATGCAAAAGATGACGCAATATTTATGCATTGTCTTCCTGCAAAACGAGGTCAGGAAGTTACTTCTGATGTGATTGATGGAAAATTATCCGTCGTTTGGACAGAAGCTGAAAATAGACTGCATGTTCAGAAAGCTCTATTATGTTTATTGATAAGAGGTAATTGATTAAATTATGTATTATTAGTAATTGTTATTTATTTTACTCCGAGTTTTTTATTTATTTGTTATTAACATTTTATTTCAGAATATATAGAAAATTTAAATTTATTTACCCAAAAATTAAATATATAATATGGGTCGGATTGCTATCTACGATCCTTTAATCTACTTCTTCCAGTCTTTCTAGGTGCAATATTTCCCACTTTTCTTCCTGGCGGTGTATTTCTACTAACTGATGATTGACGTCCTATATGTTGATGTCTTCCTCCACCATGTGGGTGATATACTGCTGCTTGTGCAATTCCTCTTACATGTGGATATAATTTACCTTTGGATTTCATATAATTTGCCTTATTTCCAGCTTTCAGGAAGGGTTTTTCTTTTCTTCCGGCACCTGCAATAGTTCCTATCATTGCACGACATTTTTGATTAATAAGTAAAAATTTCCCTGAAGGTAATTTTACAGTTACACCTTCCGAAGAATGTGAAAATACTATAGCCGATGATCCTGCAGCTTTAATTAATTTGCCTCCATCTCCTGCATTTTTTTCAATATTACAAATTAAAGTTCCATCAGGAATTGATTCTAATGATAAAATATTTTTTGACGTTGCAGGAGTGCCTACTCCTGTTTTAATAGTACTGCCAACAGAAGTGCCTTCTGGTGCTGGAATATAGGATATGCTTTTATTATCAAATTCTACTTTAGCTAAAGGTGCATCTCTTCCTCTTTCATGTATTATATCTACAATTTTACCTTCATGTTGCTCTTCTAATTTAAAGTTAGGATATCTTGCAGGTAATATTTTGCCTACTGTAATAGCCCTGAACTGCTTTCCTCCTCTTCCTCTTCTACGCACTAGAGTTCGTTTACCCAAAGTATTTCTAAAGTAATCGTTTCAATAGGTGATTTTAACTTTTGTGTTTTGAAAATAAAAAATCTCATATTTGGATACTATATACTACTTTATTACAAAATTTATAATTTTTTAACCATCAATTATACTTATCAATTCTATTTCTATAATCTAAAATAATTTTTTGTTGATTTAACCAAAGATTATTATGTGATTCTAGAAGATAATATATCGGATATTGACCCAGAATAGTATCTCATTAAAAGTGCTAGAAGCCTATACTCGTGATGTTGGTAGAGGTATAGCACGTATAGATTACGATACCATGGATTCTTTAGCAGTTTCTACTGGTGATGTTGTTGAAATTAGAGGAAAACGTAGAACTACTGCAAAATGTTTACCTCTTTATCCTTCAGATGAAGGGAAAGGTATTATACGAATTGATGGTCTTGTTCGAAATAATTCTGGAATTGCAATTGGTGATACAATTTTTATTAGAAAGATAAAGGCAGTTCCTGCTGAAAAAGCAATAGTGGCACCACTTGAGGCTATTCCTCCAATAGATGAACGTTATCTTGCTGATGCACTTGAAAGTGTACCTATAATAAAAGGAGATAATGTTATGGTTCCTTACTTTGGAGGACGTCTTACATTTCAAGTTATTGGTGTTACTCCAGCAAATGCAGATGCTGTACTGGTAACACAAAAAACAATATTCCATATAGCAGAAAAAGGAGAAACCTTGCGTGGAGTACCACAGGTTACCTATGAAGATATTGGTGGTTTACGTGAAGAGATACAAAAAGTACGAGAAATGATTGAACTTCCTCTTAGGCATCCTGAAATATTTGAAAAACTAGGAATTGAAGCTCCAAAAGGTGTTCTATTGCATGGTCCTCCTGGTACAGGTAAAACCTTGCTTGCAAAAGCAGTAGCAAATGAAAGCAATTCTCACTTTATAAGTATCTCTGGCCCTGAAATTATGAGTAAATTCTATGGTGAATCTGAAGCTCGCCTACGAGAGATATTTAAGGAAGCAAAAGAGAAAGCACCTTCTATCATGTTTGTAGATGAGATTGATTCTATAGCTCCAAAAAGAGAAGAAGTTACAGGTGAAGTTGAAAGACGAGTTGTATCTCAGCTTTTATCCTTGATGGATGGCCTTGAAGCAAGAGGTAAAGTCATAGTTATAGCTGCTACTAATAGACCCAATGCACTAGACCAAGCCTTGAGACGTCCAGGTCGATTCGATAGAGAAATAGAGATTAAAGTACCTGATAAACGTGGTAGACTAGAAATCCTTCAGATTCACACTCATCACATGCCCCTTGATACAGATGTAGATCAAGATAAGATAGCAGCAATTACTCATGGTTTTGTGGGTGCTGATCTTGAATATTTGTGCAAGGAAGCAGCAATGAAATGTCTACGTCGTTTACTTCCTGAACTAAATTTAGAAGATGAAAAACTTGCACCAGATGTACTTAACAAGCTGATAATAACCATGAATGACTTTGAAAATGCCATTAAAGATGTAATGCCATCAGCAATGAGAGAAGTCTATC
The DNA here is from genome assembly GCA_036374075.1 of Nitrososphaeraceae archaeon. Taxonomy (GTDB): domain Archaea; phylum Thermoproteota; class Nitrososphaeria; order Nitrososphaerales; family Nitrososphaeraceae; genus TH1177. Next base: position 364 of record DASUUM010000155.1, on the reverse strand, counting down.
TAGAACCACCAGATGTACATTGGTCAGATATAGGAGGCTTGGAAGATGTTAAACACGAATTACAAGAAGCAGTAGAATGGCCAATGCGTTTTCCTGATATGTATAATAAATTGGGACATACAATACCAAAAGGTGTTCTAGTGCATGGTCCATCAGGAACAGGAAAAACTATGTTAGCTAAAGCAGTAGCTACTGAATCTGAAGCTAATTTTATTAGTGTGAAAGGTCCTGAGCTGTTATCCAAATGGGTAGGTGAATCAGAAAAAGGAGTTAGAGAAATATTTAGACGTGCAAGACAAGCCTCTCCATGTGTTATTTTCTTTGATGAGATTGATTCTATAGCTCCAGTAAGGGGATTAGAAGG
>DASUUM010000154.1:0-6014 GCA_036374075.1 Nitrososphaeraceae archaeon | reverse complement strand
AAATAGCGATCTTACTGTTGATCCAGAATATACTTCTAGAGTTGAGCTTGGACTACCATATTTTAAAGGAATTAGATTTATCTCTGAAGATATTGTAGAATCATATTTAGATAAATGGCATTATGACAATAAAGAAATAGCTGCAAGTGCTGCAGTATGGGCTCTAGAACCTTGGGAGATAACAGCAGCTTCAGAAAGACTAGTTTTATCAAATGATCTTTCTTTCTCTAAATCACAATCAACTACAAAGAATGCAGAATGGTTATCGTTAATAATTCCAGAACATGCTAATTTAATAAAAAATGAACTCATCAAAATGAAAAATGAAAATTTTATACCAGCTCCTCTTAAAAATATCATAAGTCTCGAGGAAGCAAAAAAAAGATATGATGCCAGTATAAAATGGATAGAAAAACATAATCATGCTCTTATAAGTAATGGCGGCTTCTTTTTAGATAGATATAATCCATCTGGGAGAATCATAGATCTAAAATTATTTGATGATTCTTCCTATCCATTCAAAACGGGATATTGGTCAACTTTTGAAAAACCCAATTCTATTCAAGTTACATCTATTAATTCTTCCAAGTTTATAAAAATTGGAGAAGAAAAAACATTGGAATTTGGAATTCAAGTTGATAATATGCCACCAACTACACCAGCATCGGTATCGGCTGAATTCTTTTTTACCGATTATAACGGAAGTATTATTTCCCAAGGAAAAGCAGTACCAATAAATAATAAATTAGGACACTTTAAAATTTCTTTAACAAAAGAGGAAACAGATAAAATTCCGGTAGGTCCATCAACTCTAAAATTATATGCCAGTACTGCGAATTCTTTACGCCCATTTATATTCACCGATACTTTTCTTACCATTCATTAATTAATCACAGTATTTCTCCATTGAGTCGATATATTTCTTTTTTAATTTTATTTATTATATTTTCAAATGTCATATTCACTATTATTTCATTATTCCCTTTAATAGAAACATAAATATTCATTTTAGGTATCTTTGATGTTGGATTTTTTGCATGTGTTTTTATATAAAGGTTGTAATCTTTTTGATCATATTTTTTTATAGTTGTTTCCAAAAATTTTGCTATATGACTTTCTCTAATTTTTATTGTTTTTAAAAATTGTTCTTTAAAAAAAATTCCCTTGTATTGATCTTTTATCATTCTTAATATATTTTTTTTAAAAATATGCCTTAATTCAATAGGTACGCCTGGCAAGCAAATTATTTTTGTTTCTCTATTTCTTATTAACACTGATGGTGCTGTTCCTATTGAATTATCTATTATTTCTGAATTATCAGGTACAAGAGCCATTTTTGTTTGATATTTATTTAATTTTTTTATGCCTCTTTTCAAATAATTTCTTTTTAGAATTGCTAATGCTGTAGGATGATAAATTAAATTTCTTTTTAATATTCTTCCAATGGATTCTATGGTGATATCATCGTATGTGGGACCAAGACCTCCTGAAGTTATTATCCATAGAGGTCTACGATGTAACGCTTCATTCATAGTAGATTCAATTTCATTGAAATTATCTCTAATTATAGTTATTCTTGATACATTACCACCAATTTTTCTAATTCTTGTTGTTAACCAAGAAGAATTTTTTTCAATTGTTGTCCCATTTAATATTTCATTTCCAATACAAATAATTTCTATGTCCTTGGACAATAGTTATCTATGTACTGCTTTTCCTATAAAATTTCTTTCTATTTGTTGATAATTGATATTTCTTGTATTATAAATTTAAATGATTAGACAAGGATTCTAGGAGTATCTTAAGAATAACTATAAATTATTAAAGATTACCATAGAATAGACAAGTTATTAAAATACAAGATTTTGTATATCAAAATAAATTTTAAATTTCTTTTTAACGATATTTTTATATTTTATTCATATCTTTACATCTATTCTATGACCTATTCTGAGACTAATGCTGCTGCTACTACTACTGGTGACAATGATTTTATTGCTAGATGTACTGCATTCAGTCCAGGTCATATTACTGGGTTCTTTGAAAAACCTAAGAATAATAAAAATAAAAAGAGTACTGATTTGCTTTTTTATGGATCAAAAGGAGCAGGTTTTTCTTTTAAAAAAGGAGTAACCACAACAATAGAACTTTACAAATCTAAGAATAAAGGTTATCAAATCTTCCTTAATGATTCCTTATTTAATGAACTAGAAGTTTCAAAATGGGTTATCCAATATTATCTTGACAAATTTGATTTACCTTCTTATTTTATCAATATAAAACATTCTATAGATATTCCTATAGGTTATGGATTAGGAACAAGTGGTGCAGCTGCTTTGAGCCTTTCATATGCTTTGAATAAAGCTCTTGACATAGGATTATTAAGAGAACAGGCAGCTCAGATAGCACATATTGCCGAAATACAATGCAAAACAGGTTTAGGAACTGTAACAGCTGAATTCTATGGTGGATTAGAGATTCGAACTAGTTTTGGTGCTCCAGGAATAGGTAAAGTGACTAAAATAGAATTAAATAACTATAAAGCTATTATTCTTTGTATTAATCCAATTTCTACAAAACAAATTCTTGACAATTATTCAAATAATGCTAATACTCTTGGCAGTAAGATGGTGGAACAATTATTATTATCAAAAGATGTTAATTCTTTTTTAAGTATGGCTCACAAGTTTGCAGATTTTTTAGGGTTGACAAAAGGATTATGTGAAAAACCAATACAAAAGTTAAACAGTCTTGGAGTTGATTGTAGCATGGCTTTGTTTGGACAAACAGTTTTTACCTTGGTTCAGGATAGAGAAGTCTCTAAAGTTACATCAATTTTGAAGGAGTTTCCCGGTACCTTGATAATTTCGGATATTGATAATAAAGGAGCTATAATAAAAAATTATGATTTATAACCATAACATACCATCCGATCATCCAAGAGCGAAATCTCTTGAAATAAGAGAATTACTTGTTAGTGGTTTCATATCCGGTTTGGTGGTTAGTGAAGGATTAATAGCCCACGGTAGAGGAGAAGCATTTGATTATCTTTTAGGTGAAAAAACCTCTTCTTATGCTTTTGATGCAATTAAGGCAGCTGCAAGTCTACTTTTACTTGCTGAGAGACCTGTAATATCTGTAAACGGAAATACAGCAGCATTATGTCCTAAAGATATTGTTGAGTTAGCACATGAAACAGGATCCTTACTAGAAGTTAATCTTTTCTATAGAACAAGAAATAGAGAAATTTTAATTGCAGAAATCCTAAAAAAAAATGGAGCAAATATTGTTCTTGGAGTAGGTCAAAAAAAATTTGTAAAAATACCTGCGTTAACTAGTAATAGAAGGCATATTGACCCAGAAGGAATTTTTCTAGCCGATGTAGTTTTTGTACCATTAGAAGATGGTGATCGTACACAAGCCTTAATTAATATGCAGAAAAAGGTAATTACAATTGATCTTAATCCTCTTTCAAGGTCTTCACAGACTGCTACAATAAGTATAATAGATAATATTGTAAGATCTATTCCAGAACTTGTTAAAACTTCAAAACAATTAAAACAAATGAATAAAAGTTCTTTATTAAATATCTTGAATACTTTTAACAATCAATATAATCTTGATAATTCTTTAAGAATAATACGTGGAAATGTGAGGGATAATGAATAATAATAATCATCATAAACCTAAGCTAAAGAAGATGGCTATTAGTGATATTGTATCCATGAAAAATAAAGAAAAAATTTCAGTCATTACATCTTATGATTATTGGAGTGCGAAAATTTGTGATAATGCAGGTATTGATATTCTACTAGTTGGTGATAGTGGAGGAATGGTTATGCTAGGTTATGATTCTACTATACCTGTAAATATGAAAGAAATGCTCATGTTTACAAAAGCAGTAGCAACAGGAACTAAGAGATCTCTTATAGTATCCGATATGCCTTTTGGTTCATATCAAATTGATGTTAAGCATGCAGTTAAGAATGCTATTCGATTTATAAAATCAGGAAGTGATGCAGTTAAACTTGAAGGTGGAATTGAAATGATTGATAAAATCAAGGCAATTCTTAATATGGGAATTCCCGTAATGGGTCATATAGGATTAAAACCGCAGACTACAAAACTTTGGGAAGGATATAAAGTACAAGGCAATACTGCTCTTTCTGGTACCAAACTCTTAAGAGAAGCAAAAGAATTGGAGAAAGTAGGAGTTTTTGCAATTGTGTTAGAAATGGTTACTTTAGAAGTTGCAGAATTAATCTCTAAAAATTTAAAAATACCAACAATTGGTATTGGATCAGGCCCTCATTGTGATGGACAAGTTCTAGTTTTACATGATATGTTAAGTCTATATGATAAGATCAAACCTCGATTTGTAAAAAGTTACATCAATCTTTCAGAAACTATTTTGAATGCATTATATAATTATATTAGTGATGTAAAAAATAATAAATTTCCTGAAGATCAACATTCATACAAAATACAAAATAAAGAAAATATACAATTATCCAAAATAAGAAAAAGTATAAGAAAAAAATTATCTTCTTCTTCTTCTTTGAGAAAAAATGAGTAGCAATTTACATTCTTCAAAGGATATAACAGGAACATGGGGAAATTTATTAAAAGACAAAAAGATAGTTCTTTGTGTATGTGGAAGTGTTGCTGCTTATAAAGCAATTGATTTCGCTCGTCTTTTAATGAGATATGGTGCAAATGTATTTCCTGTAATGTCACGTTCTGCTACTATATTATTACATCCTAATTATTTGCAATGGGCTACTGGAAATGATGTTGTCACTAAATTAACAGCAAATATGGAACATATTAAATTAGCAAATTATAACAAATCCGATTTAATCATTTTGTATCCCTGTACAGCTAATACAATTGGAAAATTTGCAAATGGAATAGATGACACTTCGATAACTTCTATTTTGTCTGTAGGATTAGGATCAAAAATTCCTATTTTTATTGCACCTGCTATGCATGAAGCAATGTATGACAATCATTTAGTAATTGATAATATACTTAAATTAAAAAAACTTGGCGTATTTTTTTTAGAACCTAATATTTCTGAAGGTAAAGCAAAAGTCATTCAACCAGATCAAGCGGTAAAATCAGTTTTAGAATTTTTTACTAAAATAAACGATAAAAGAAATGTTCTTTCCAATAAGAACGTTTTAATTACATCAGGAGGTACAATGGAATATATTGATCCTATCAGAGTGATAACTAATCTTAGCTCAGGAAAAATGGGTTATGCAATAGTTAAAGAATCTCTTGAATATGGTGCAAAGGTTACACATATTGTAGGAAATTCTTCAGCTTCTTCTTCTGTGGGTGGTTATTCTTTTAATCTAGATAATTTGATAACTATTAGAGTTAATACATCTGATGAAATGTATGCAAAAGTTATTTCTGAAATTACTTCAAAGAAATTTGATATAGTTATTTTTGCAGCTGCTGTAACAGATTTTAAACTTGCACAAATGTATGATAAAAAAATTCCTAGCCAGGTTTCAGGTTCAATTAATTTAGAATTAATACCGACAAAAAAAATTATTAACGAAATTAAATTAATAGACAAAGACTTATTTCTTGTTGGTTTTAAAGCATATTATGATGTTTCAGATACTTATCTAATTAATAAGGCAAAGAAAAAATTGAAAGAATGTAATGCAGATATTATTGTTGCAAATGATGTAGGAAGAAAAAATACTAGAATTGGATCTGATTATAATGAAGTTTTTATTGTTACAAAAAATAATGATGATAACGAGAATTGTGATAAGCAAGTAGTACATTTAACAGTTCAAAGTAAAGAGTCAATTGCAAAAAAATTATTTGAAATTATTATAGATCAATTGAAATAAGGATGCTGTTAACTTAAGATGAATTCACCTCCATTCATAAGAAATGGTATTTTATTTCTAATTGTTGTATTATACAAATAAATGAACAACTTTATCCAATTGTATACATGTTGTAGATTACAATTGTTATTCTTTAGA
>DASUUM010000153.1:0-4624 GCA_036374075.1 Nitrososphaeraceae archaeon | reverse complement strand
TTATATTTTTAATAATCTATTCCATTTTCTTGAGCATTTTAATAAATATGATTTAATTGACTTTAGTAGTACTATACTAATATTTTCAACTGTTTACAATGTTACTAGTATAAAATTTATTTAACATAGCTTTATGTAATTAATAGTGAAACTAATTTCTGTAAATGTTGGATTACCAATAAAAGTTAAATTTGGAAATGAAATTGTCACTACTGGAATTTTCAAAAATCCTGTCTATAAAAGAATAAATTTAAAGAAATTAAACCTCGAAGGTGATAGACAAGCAGATCTGAGTGTGCACGGTGGCCCGGATAAAGCTGTTTATTCTTATCCATCTGAATATTATAGTTTTTGGAAAAAGGAGTTTCCCGACATATCATTTAACTGGGGGATGTTTGGAGAAAATTTAACTACGGAGGATCTTTTTGAATCTAATGTAAATATTGGAGATACATTTCAAATAGGATCTTCACAAGTAGTTGCAACTCAACCACGTATGCCGTGCTATAAACTAGGAGTCAAGTTTGGTAAAATGGATATAATAAAAAAATTTTTAGAGAGTGGGAAATCTGGAATTTACTTTAAAGTTGTCAAGGAGGGAGAAATAGGTGTTGATGATCCAATTAAGCTAATTAAGAAAGATAAGAATGATATTACTATAAAACATTTAGTAGATCTTGTTACAAAAGATAAAGAGAATACAATACTTATGGAAAAGGTAGTTAAAGTTCAAGATCTTCCACAAGGCTGGAAATATTATTTTCTTGAAAAACTATCACAATTAAAGAAATAGCAATCTGTCTATAGTGAAGATAGTTGATTCAAACTAATTCTCCTAAAGTTTTGAAAGATAGTTTTAATAGGTCAGCCAGAAAGTTAAGAATTTCTGTAACTGATAAATGCAATATGAAATGTATTTATTGCATGCCAAATGGTAACATTAAATGGATCGATAGTAAAGAAATTCTTAATTTTAATGAAATAATTAGAATAGTTTCAATTTTTACTCATTTAGGGATAACAAAAATTAGGCTTACTGGTGGAGAGCCATTACTTAGACCGTCATTAGAGAATTTAATTAAAGGTTTGATAAAGATACAAAATATTGAAACCATTAGTATGACTACTAATGGTTTTTTATTAGAGGAAAAGATAAATCAATTAAAATCATCAGGATTGAATTCTCTAAATATCAGTCTTGATACTTTTAAAGAAGAACGATTTAGAACTTTAAATGGCATTTCTAATTTAAATAAAGTTCTTAGAGGGATTCAAAAAGCAAGCGAGTTGGGATTAAAAATAAAAATTAATACTGTAATAATTCGAAATTGGAATGATGATGAAATAATTAACTTTGTGAAGTTTGCTAAAGATACGGGATCAATTATACGCTTTATCGAATTCATGCCGCTTGATGGATCAGGTATTTGGAATCATAATCTAGTCGTGACTAAAAAAGAGATAATAAAAATAATAGAATCAAATTTTGGTAATGTTATTTCTTTGGATGAAAATAATTCTTGTCCGTCTGATCCTGCAACTGTATATAATTTTGATGATAGAAAAGGAAAAATTGGATTTATCCCATCAATTACGGAGCCTTTTTGTTCAAATTGTGATAGGGTAAGACTAACTTCTGATGGAAGGTTTCTTACTTGTCTTTTTGAAAAAGAAGGATATGATTTAAAGAAAATGATTCGAAATACAAATGCTACTGATCAAGAAATTATAGATTATATTGTAAATTGCTATAAAATGAAACCAGAGGGAATAGTCGAACTAATTAGAATTAATGAACTTAGGCCAACCTTAAATCTTATGCATACAATAGGTGGTTGACTAACCAAAATGAACTCATATGAAGATAGAACCTTAAATATAAAATTATTTGGAATTTTAAGAGAGAAATTGAAAAGTAATAATCTGATTATTCCTATTCATGATAATTCAATTTCATTGAAAGAACTTGGGAAATACCTTAAAGAATTATATCCTTCTCTCTATATGAATGAGATAAACTTTGTATTTGCTGTCAATAAAGTAATATGTAATGAAAATGTCAACGTAACCTCATCTGATGAAATTGCTATAATACCTCCAATAAGTGGAGGATAAAAAAATAGTAAAGTTATGATTTCAATAACAAAAGATGTAATCGATCAATTAAAAATTTTAGATCAAATCAAAGATGATTCTTCTGGCGCAGTTGTTTTTTTTACAGGATCTGTTAGAAATTACAACTCCAAAGGAAAAGTCGAGGGTATTTTTTACGAAGCATATGAAGAAATGGTTGAAGAAATATTAAAAAAAATTGAAAAGGAGATTTTTGAGAATTGGAATATTAAAAAATTTATTGGAATACATAGAATTGGATATCTTAAGGTTGGCGAAATAAGTGTTATTGTTGGAGTTTCATCAGAACATAGAAAAGAGGCATTTGAAGCGTGTAGTTATGGAATTGACAACATTAAAAAAAGATGTCCAATTTGGAAAAAGGAGAAAATGGAATCTGGGAATTCTGAATGGGTAGAAGGTGTTATGATAAGTGAATGAAACAAATACTTATCACAAAGGGATGTTTGATGTATCCAGAAAAGGAGACACGTTAAGGTTTGCCATCGCTCAAGCAATAATTAAAGTAAGTCCTGAAAGTATAGATCTAATAAAAAATGACAAAACACCCAAGGGAGATATTATTGAAGCCGCAAAGATTTCAGCTACACTTGGAGCAAAAAAAACATGGGAATTAATACCTTATTGTCATCCTATTCCAATAGATCATATTTCAACACAACTGTTGTTATACCAATCATCTATAGAAATTGAAGTTAGTGTTAAAAGTGTATGGAAAACAGGAGTAGAAATGGAAGCATTAACTGGTTGTAGTATCGCTGCTCTTGCCGTATATGATATGCTCAAACCAATAGATGACCATTTGTCAATAGAATCTATAAAATTGTTAGATAAAACTGGTGGTAAAAAAGATTTTATTGAAAACCTTGATAAAAAAATTAATGTTGCTATATTTGTCATAAGTGACTCTACTTTTAATGGTACAAGAGTTGATAAATCAGGTAAAATTATCATTGATAGATTAAAAAATACTTATGCTACTAATACTGAAATTGTCGGTTATGAAATATTGCCTGATAATATAGACATAATTAAGGCATATCTTCTCAAATATTGTGATGAGAAAAAAGTAGATCTAATAATAACTTCTGGAGGTACTGGTTTTAGTAAAAGAGATGTAACTCCAGAGGCTACTAAAATGGTTATTGATAAAGAAGCAAGTGGAATTTCTGAAACAATCCGATCATATGGTCAAAGGAGAACACCATTATCAATGCTTTCAAGGGGAATATCTGGAACTAGAGATAAAACTTTAATTGTAAATCTACCCGGAAGTACTAAAGCAGTATCCGAATCGTTGGATCTTCTTTTGCCTAGCATATTTCATGTATTCAATATGTTGGGAGGGAAAGGTCATTAATGATATATTAGTATTAGTACTTGCTCCTATTTTCTTTATAATAAGTTTTTTTTATTCTTCAGTAGGATTTGCTGGGGGAAGTAGTTATATTGCTGTCCTAGTTCTTGTTGGAGTCAATTTGTATACTGTTCCACCAACCTCTCTAGCATTAAACATTATTGTATCTTTAGCAGCCTTTTTTAATTATCTAAGAGCAGGTCATCTGTCGCTAAGATTGTCTATTCCTCTGTTAATTTCAGTACCATTTGCATTTATAAAAGTCTGGATATATCTAATAAGCCAAGTCATTTAGTTAGTTCAGGCTATGACAATTAAATTATCTCTAACTATTAAATAGCATTCTTGCTAGAGTTCTATAACGTATCTATATAGTCGTTAAGTCCAAAGAACAATAAACAAAATAGCCTTCTATTGCTATGAATAATTCCTAGAGGGCTATGGCTTTTACTTATAATAGCAATAATATACTCTATTGTATTAAAAATTATTATTAACCCAAAATAAATTAATTTTTTTTATAATGTTTATTTTTCTTTAAATTTTACTATTTCTGATTTACTAAATTACATCGTCATTTGATAATTTAAATTGATTTTAATATAAATTCAGTATCGATTATGATTTTTATATTTCGTTATTAGTAAATTAAAAGTGTTAATGAATGTCTATGATCTTAATAAAGGATTTTGATAGTTGACTATAGAAGAGAATGTAAAAATATCTACTACAAAAGGTAAAAAATTATTGATAGTAGATGATGAATCAGATATTACCTTTACAATAAAGAGTATTATGGAAGAAAATGACTTTAAAGTAGATTCATTTACCGATCCTATTTCTGCATTAGATAATTATCAAATCAATTTTTATGATCTGGTAATTCTTGATATAAGGATGCCAAAAATAGATGGATTTCAATTATATACCAAAATTAGAGAAAAAGATCCCAAAATAAAAATATGTTTTTTAACTGCAATTGCAACCTTCAATGAAAAATTTAGAAAAACACGATTGGTATTGGGTAAAACAATCAATGAAGACTACTTCATTCACAAGCCCATAAAAATGGAAGACCTAATTAAAAAATTAACTTCTATAATGAATATCTAAAAACAAACATAGCTAGATGTC
>DASUUM010000152.1:0-8137 GCA_036374075.1 Nitrososphaeraceae archaeon | reverse complement strand
TCTTATCGTTTATAGTTCCCTCTCTTTTATTATACTAATACATACTACATACTTAATGATCTAGAATGTTTCTGTGTATGAGGTCGTTCACCGGAATATTTTCTTCGCATATGTCCAGATGGTCTTTCATATAATAGCTCTAAAAACCACGATTCATGTTCAATTTCTTCTTTCAAAATATCTTTGGCTAGGTCATAAGTGGCAGGATCTTTACCAATCGTTAGATTACATAATCTATTCCAATTCACTATAGCTCCTTGCTCAGCTTTTAAACACTTTTTTAGTATTTCTGTCAAATCTGTTCTCTTAGGTGAAGGTAATTGAAGGATTTCACAACCTGACATTCTTATAAATTCTTGTGCATCAATAGGCAATAATCCTCCCAGTTCATATATCCTTGATAAACATGATTCAAAATGACTTAAATCTTCTAATCGGGCATCCTCTATAACTCCTTTAATACTTTCTCCTTCTTGACCTGTATAGTGCATTCTTAAATTTGTGAAATAGTAATAGGCTGTAAATTCCACTGATGCATTTTATACTAATAATTTGATTATTTCATCTACATTAATTCCATTTTGTTCTATGACTTTTACTCCTACAATATTGATATTATTATTATCTACTTTATTTTCATTTGCATTTATCTCTAAACTTAATAATAGATATTTTAAGATATTGTATACTATAGAATCAGCAAAGTAAATAGATTTGATTTAATTATTTAAAGTTGACATATAGAAAATAACATAATACATTAGTTTGTAGTTTACTTAATTAGAGAAAGTAATAGGATATGATGATTTAAAAGATATTACTACTAATTTGTGGAAATTGCGAAGATCCTATATTGTTGCTTAGATTGGTTGTTGGATTAAATATCTAGCCATTATCCTTGCTTATGGCAAAAGATATCCTGCTTACCAGGATTATAATCTGTCCACACAACCAACACATTATTTCCTTCTTCGAGATAATAATTCATTTAATATGGTCTGAAATCCCTCAATATAGTGAGAATTTGAAAATTTATTTATATCATTGCTTATCTTAATTCGCTCTGTCTTTGGCAAACGAGTAAAAACATGCATTATAATTTCAGCAGCCTGTTCTATTGTATTAAATTGATATTCTTGTGGAACAAACTCGGTAAGGCCACCTTCATTTGGAACCACTGGGATTAGTCCAGCAGCCATAGCTTCTAATACTGCCATACCAAAATGCTCTCCTATCATTGGATGAAAGTATACTCTGGATTCTCGTATGATAGAAAGAAGCTTATCTAAGCTAGCATTAATTTCAAATGTAAGATAGTCAGTTAAACCAAGATCTAGAACCATCTGTTTAAGTTCTGAGTAATAATCAAAAAAATAATAGTAAAGATTTCCAACAATTTTCATTCCTTTGCTTACATTGTTATCTTTTAATATTTTTGCAAGCTTGATTGCATTTTCAATTTTCTTGTGAGGAGCGATTCTGGATATTACAAGAATGATATCCTTTGTTTCATCATCGCCATTTGCCATCAATGCAACATTACGAAAAGTCTCAATATCTATTGGTGGACTGAGTACGTATATGTTGTCAGATCCAAATGCATTAACTATTGCCCTGCGACTGAATTCAGAATTGGTAATCACTGTAGAATTTCTCATCAAATTCCAATATCCGTATTTTAATATTTCAAAATATTCTTTTCTTCTGCTGAACTGAGGTTTGGTTTTGCAATTTTTTGGATTATTGATATCTACATAGTCCTTATTATCTGAAAAAACATTTGACCTTTCTGTCATGCCAAGATCTGTTTTTAGATAATCAATATTTTCAGAGTCTATATGATATTTTGTACTAGGAAAGTGGCAATAAGTAATAGCATTATCTTTTGAAAAAGATGAATGATAATAAGGAGCTGCATCACCATTTGTATTTATTGTAATATCGTAATTGTAATCTTTATGATTTTCTTCTTGTTGTTGTTGCCGAAGTTCTTCCAGTATATTTATGACATTAATTTTGTTTATGCTTTTCATAACTGAGACAAGATTTTTGCCAAATGAATTTTCTAATTTTGGTATATCAGGACTCTTCAAGGTTGTAAGGTCAAAATCTATTCCCATTTCTAATAATGCCTGCATAGTTGTAAGTGATAGTCTTTCGGCACCCCCACAGGGATTAAAATCTCCATGTATGACATTTGCTTTCATATCAGGCTGCTTATCCTGCTAAGGCCAAACCCTGTCGCTATCTTTTTCACTCGTATTTTCTTCTTCTTTATAGGTTCACAAAGTATTTAGAGATGAGCAGCATTATACAAGTTGCTCTGTAAAGTGAAGAGATCACTTTCCTGTTATAAGGATCTATAAAAAGATGGAACCAATTTGTATATGCTTTAGCTACATTTCTTTTTTCAGCATATACAAATAGTCATCATATCATTCTGTTCTATCTCTGATATATTGTATAGATTTTTCTATAATGTTTTTCTCATAAGAGGAATTAATATGATGATCTAATTAAAAGAACTTGCAAGTTTGTAGATACTAGGTTGCACCATCTGTTTAAACCGAATGTTTGCCATATTCTTCTGAAGATTGGATAGGAAACATCCTGCCATAAACATATTTTGTTCTTTTTATATACTGAATCCAAGAATTTCCTTATTTATTGGTTCTATAGCAATTAAAAGCCAAATGAATTCTGAATCCATATTATTTACAATTTCATCTACTCTGAATTCAGAGCAACCAATCTGACTCGATGATCATCTTTGACGACGAATTGCATATTGAGTGATTTTACCATACTGTTTTGCATGTCGAACGTAACAAACCACTCTAGAATATCAATTCTGTCTATTATGCCAAAAAAAATCAGGTTTTGATGTTGGTAGGCCATTAAGCAATCTCAAGAATGATTATTATTAAACATCAATACTCACACTTAGTGGTGTTCAACAACGAAAATATTAGTTATAAGTAGCCCTAATTTACCTACTCCACCTCCCGATTATTTTCATCTCAAATATGTTGAAGATCGAATGGAGGGTTGGAGGCCGTCGTCATGTGGGTTTCTAAAAACTTGGCCAGTAAAGCTCATGAAGTGACTTTGATATCATCAAGAGGTTCTTCTGTAGGTAAAGGAGGAAGAGGAGGAGAACTGCCATCCAACTTAAACATAATAGAAACGATAGAACCTTCTTGGGAAGGAATGGTTGCTGAGGAAGCACATTATTTCATGTACAAGGAACTACTGGAAAAGGAATACGGAAGTGGGAATGGAATAGTATGGGATAATACATGGCATGGCTTTTCATATCTCTCTGCAAAGAAATTTCCAAAGATGAAAATAATTCATACCAATCATGGTACGGTAGAGTGGCAAAAAGTTCCGGTTAAACGGCTGCAATTTCCTAGGTATATTGGACTATCGAGGCTTCATGCTAAATATATGTCGTCCGTCCTTAAAATACCAGTTAGATATATTCATCACGGAATCCCTCTACCTCCGATAGAAGAAACAAAAAATAATATTAACAATAAAAACGGAAATTATCTTCTCTCGATAAATAGAATAGTCAGAGAAAAAGGAATTGAAGATTCAATTGATTTAGCTGTGAGAACAAACAACGCTATAAAAATAGCTGGTGATGATATACACGTACCGGATCTTTCATATGTACAAATGATAAGAGAGAAATGCCAAAATACCGATGGCTTGGCAGAGTACTTTGGACTCGTAGACAATAAAACAAAGATAGAATTAATCAAGAAATGTAAAGCTGTTATTGCATGCCCGAAACCGACCTGGATTGAGGCCTTTGGACTATATGCTTTAGAAGCCAATGCCTATGGTAAACCTGTACTTGCTTTAGCTAATGGAGGACTAAACGATATAATTGTAAACCAAACCAATGGTTTTCTAGCTAAAACTCCTCGAGAGTTACAAGGATCTATCGAGAAGATTTACGAATGTTCGCCAGAATCTTGTAGATGCAGAGTTGAAAAGCTCTTTACAGATGAAATAATGACTAAAAATTATCTTCAGATCTTCGAAAGTGTAATGGAAGATGAGCCTGCGTTCAGATGGTAGTAAAAGTAGTTAGTTGTTTTACTAACACTATATGACTTGACTATCCTATGTATTATAAATTGATTATAAAAACTGAAAACATGTCACTTAATAGTAACCTCAGTTTGGGCCTCAATAATGTGAAATTTGATTCATAACCCTCAGAGCCCGCTAACTATACTGATCCACATGGTAGTTAGAAGATATAGAATATCATACCACATTGTTTGTACCTTCTCCATGATTGCCGAGTCGTAGTTGCAACACAAGCTATTTGTTAAGGTAAACAAAGCTTTCGTATTCCAATTGTGCGGCTTTATTTAAGAGCTCTTTAGCTAGTTCATTTTCCATTTCTCGTTTCATAGATTTGGCCAATCTTTTATAGAATTTTGCTTTAAGCATGGGTATTGCCTCAGGCTTTATGATATTTCTTGCCAGCGCGATTTCAGTAGCTTTAGAAAAACCATCGCTATCTACTCTTGCTTTTATCTGATTAAAATTACTTACCCCTATTCTTGCCCTTGAAGCTTGATGTTTTTTAAAACTTGGCATTCTGTATTTTGTAGGGATTATAGAAGTATACTTAAAGTTGGCTCCAAAAGCTGACATTCTCATCCAAGAATGAAAATCTTCTGATGCTTGTTCATTAGGGAAAGGACATTGATATGCAAATTTTATACGTACTGCTGTAGAAGAGGTTATATTAGTAATCCCAGTTTCTGTTCCCATTTTTATCCAAATATCGTCGCCTTCTAATGGATTTTGCAAATGAGATTCTAAGATTTCTAAAATAGGTGAGGAAATTTTTTCGGTCGGTGTTAATCTATTATTTTCATCGATAACTTCAAACGTAGAATAAACTACATCAATACGAGGATTCTCTAATAATATTTTTTTAACAACTTCTAATCTCTTTGGATGGGATATATCATCTGAGTCATTGAAAAGAATTAGAGAATGACCACGTTCTAATGCCTTAAGGACTCCTAAATTTCTGCTTACTCCAGCACCAGCATTTTGTTCTAGAAAAATGACATCAATTTTTGGATAGTATTTTTGTTTTAAATGGATTAAATAATCGTAGGTTCTTTCATTAGGAGTCATATCAACTACAACAATTGCATACCAATCCTCATCAGTTTGTGAAAATAATCCTTCGATTGTCTCAGCAATTAATAGCTTTCTTCTACCTTGTTCTTGGTCGTATCCACCTGCGTAATGCGGAATAATAAATACACTTGACAACTCTTTTCTATTGTTTGTATTTTATCATTTTAATCTCTTTGACATGTTATCCAGACTACCAATTACTTAATTTAATTTAACCTTTCTAATTTTTTAGATTTAGGTATCTTAAGATACCAGTTCTCTAATTTTTCACTCGATAATTTCTATACCTGCCATATCTTTATAATCTTTTTTTGGAAGTCTCTTCAATATTTCCAAAACATCTTGGTGCATATCTTTGCTAATTTGTACTCTATTTTTTTAACATATTTAATTATATTTTCTTTAGATTTTGGAAATCTTATACGAGATAAGGCTTTTCCAACATCTGCTGCTGATGGTGCTGGGTTAGGATGTGATGTAAGTATATGTCTTTCTAATCTTGATTTTTGCTCAAATCCTTGACAACATATTTGGCAAGTAAATTGTGAAGTGACATATTATTACTTTTTCCTCCTTTTATCTTCATAATTATTTATATTTTGATTATTATTATTTATCTTAACTTGCCAATCTCAATCTCAATATCTGTTATTTTATAATACGTCTTTGCAGGCAATTTATTAAGTATATCAAATAATTCATCATTGGTATTTTCTACTACCTTTGATTTATCCTTCTTATGAGCAAATTCTACTAGTTCAGTTTTGTTCACTGAAAAACATATTCCCGAAAGCATCTTGCCAATAGCAGGAGCGGATAGAGCTTTTCTTACTGCAACCTTGCCACCTTTTTGGCCTCCTTTTACTCCAGCAGCCTTTTCACTGGATATTTCCTTTACACCTTGTGACATAGGGATTTCTTCTTTTTTTGGAAATTTACCTTCAGAAAGAGTTATAGAGGAATTTCTTCTATCTTTATCTTGAGCTCTTTAAACATGTCTGCACTATTTTGTTCTCTTTTTCTTCATCTATTTCGATACCAAGTTCTTCCTCAACATTTCTTTTTCTAACACCAATTAGCAAAAGTTGTGTATTTTCATAGTGAAGTATCTCTTGATCATCTACATTTATCCATCTCTTTTTCCCAAACTTTTCCTTAATATATTTTGAATAAGTGGGTTTTCTATCTTTTTTAGATAATGCAACATAACCACTAATAAAGATTTCAGGATTCCTTACAGATATAATATAGCTTGCTTCTTTCTTTATTTCAAATTCTGTTTGAGTTGGACCTAGATTTTCTGGTATCTCCAAAATATAAGCTAATTCAGTATGACCATCATGTCTAATAATTGAATATTTTCCTTCTCCGGCTGGCTGGGCTGCAGCAATTCTTCTTTTTCCTCTGGTTTTTGTTATATATTCTGCAGGTAAAAGAAGTTCATTATGTATTTCATCAGCATTAGAAGTAGTTAATATATTTAAGGCCCAATTTCTTTCTTCTCAGCCAGGTTTTCCTTCTATTATATCTGGCATTTTCTTGCTACCTAGCATGAAAAGTCTATAATTTTTATTTTTATTTTTATTTTTGTTGATATCATTACAAGTAACCATATAAAATCGTTGAACATCTTCAATATCTTTTACTTCTTCAGTATCAATTTTTGGTCGATAAAAGAAAAAAATATCACCACTTTCTATAAATCGTTCACTATCATAATTTTTGAATCTGATGTATTGCTTTCCAAATCTAATTACTTCTCCTCCTTTTTTCTTTGTCTGATTCGTAGAGAACAGAATAAATCTGTCTCATTGTTAGAATATTAAACAATAACGTTTTTAAAAATTATATAAAGTACCCATTTTTTAAAAAACTATAGATAAGTGATCTAATATGATTAATTTTATGTTACATTATCAAATTAATAAGATATTAAATGACTTTATTACAATTAAAGGATATATTCATTACACAAGGATTTAACATCTAAGAGACAGAACTATTTCATCCTAAATTAAATGTATTTTATTTTCTTTTAGATTTGGAATTTTTGTATTTGTATCACCTGTTCCATTTGGAATATTTAATTCTGAAAATCTATATCTTGTTCAAATTCAAGCATTACGAGCCTATCTTTTTGAGACTAATGATTCAACACATAAATTTAATATAATGGAAACAGTAATGCATTTAAGTATGGCAAATGAAGAAATCTCAGTTATTGCAGAACTTATCAACATCAGAAATCATATCTAATCAAGCCTATCACAAGTTAAATAATACACTTAATTTAGTACAAATGCAATTAATTGAAATTAATACTTTAGCTAACTATAACAATATATTTATTAGTAATTTTACAAATTCTTATATTCTTTGATGCATAATTACTTGAAATGGCAAAAGATCCAGTATGTGGAATGAATGTAGATGAATCAAACGCACAATATACTTCAGAAGTAAATGGACAAAAGGTATATTTATGTAGAGATCAATGTAAAAGAGAGTTTGACCTAAATCCTCAAAAGTATGGATACTAATACAAAAAGGTTATTAAATAACAAAAAATTTCCAACAATATTTTCTTATTATTTATATAGTTTTTAAAAATAGATATCGAGACTATGAGGTAAATCAGCAATCTCAACATCTATACAGTATTTGAGATTTACCTCCCTCCTACTGCATGAACAAATAGTAAATAAAATATTTAAAAATTGAACATTAACTTATTTATTGGTAAAAGAAGGCCTAGTGTGAACCAACAGAATTCTTTGGGTGGGTTTATAGGTCTAGATAGGCCAGATTATGATGACTGATTAAAGACATTTTTTACTTGATACTTTCCTTATACAATGACCTTCTTATTGGCGAATGCTGAAGATCTAGAATACCTAAAGCTAGAAATATTTAGGATTTTTCATAAGTTTCTGTTTCCTTTGATACCTTTTGATAA
>DASUUM010000151.1:0-4511 GCA_036374075.1 Nitrososphaeraceae archaeon | reverse complement strand
TAATTCATTTTTTATCTCGTAGATTACTTCTGGTGATATATCTGGAGGTCTACAACCACTCTTTGCCCTGTCTTTTAATCCTTCTATGCCTTCTTCTCTATATCTCTTTAACCAGTCAGAAGCCCATCATGTCCTGCTTCTGTGTAGATCACTTGCTACCTGTGCAGGAATATGTTTATCATATACTACATTTAACACAAGCAACATCCTTTCCTTTACATTAGAATCATGTTCAGATCGGTATAGTTTTTCAAATCTTATCTTTGTTACTTTAATCAATAGAGAGTATATACATGATGTTATAACAATACTGGCTAATAGCTATTGCGATCTAGGATGTATTATATAGTAGTAAAATAATGTCAGTATACTTATGCTAATTGGTATAAGCAATAATACCGGAGACTCTCTTGAACCACAAATAGTAGTTCAATGTAAATCAATAAAAAAGAAAAAACTTTTTCTTTTATTTTTAGAACTAAAATAATCAAATTGACACATAATATTCAAGATAGAATCAATTCATCTTTATTGTGTCCTAGATTTGAAATAATTCCTGTAAGAACATTATTATCTAGGATTAGTATTATTAATTGACCAATAGATAAAAACAAAATATTTATATACTATGGGGCCAATGGGATATGAAACAAATTTGACCTAAATTTTAGTCTTACTGTTAAAAATGTGTATATTTTAGATTATTAATTACAAAGATTATCTATTGTATACAATAACATTATCTTTATCATATCATAAAATTATTTTTTGCAATTCATGCCATCTACTACACAAATGAATTTATTAATTTAGACAATGCTATGATAGGTAAAATTGAGGCATTATTCTAATTAAAAATGTGACCAAAATATATCTCTCTTTTGGATTCTTTAATGAATCATTACATTCAAACTTTACTATACTTATTTTATTGCATTAATATTTAATCTAACATAATCTAATTTCCATTGTAATTCTTTTGCATTATCTTCAATTTCATATATTACTGATTTAGCAAACTTATATTTTAACATATCATGAGGTAAATATTCTAAATATGGTCGCAAAACAATTGTTTTTATGAAAAGAAAATATTCTTCTTTGTTATGGAATTTAGCTTCTCTATCTTCTAGAAAGACTTGAATATTCCTAAATCCTATTTCTTGTAATATTTTTTCTGTATCTTCTTTTCTGGCAAATTACCATGGTTCATTCCAGATATCCTCTCCTTTATTGTTACAAAAATAATTATAAAATTCCTTTGACTTTCGAACTTTATTGAGTATAGATAAAGTCTTTGTAAGATTTTTATGTCCACCACATTGAATTAATAGTTGACCATCGGGTTTTAGAATTTGCCAGAACTGTTCAAACACTTTTTTATGGTTTAAAATCCAATGTAATACCGCATTTGAAAATACCACATCTGCTTTTTCTGCAAGTTTTATTTCAGAGATATCCATTTTGATAAATTGAATATTAGAAATCTTTGCTAAGTTTTCTTTAGCAAGTCTTATCATAGACAAATCAAAATCTACTGCAAAAACTTTCCCATGTGGAACTTTAATTGATAATATCTTGGTTAATCTTCCAGAACCACAACCAGCATCAAGAACTATTTCATTTCCTTTCCATTTTCTACGTTCTATTGTCTTATGTCCCCACGATTCTATTACATCCGAGATACGATCATATGTTTTAGCATCCCAGTCATATTTCAAACCATAGGTATTGCCCTTAGTTTTTATATAAAGTAGGTATATTGGAAAAGATCTAATTTACAATATTTAGGAAATTATTTAAATTCATGCTATGAATAACCATATAACATAGAAGGAGGAGTTTGAATGCATACAAAATCATCATCATTGCAGAAACAGCATACAAAAAATCAAGATATTTATCATATCAAAAATATTCTTGAAGACAAATCACTCACCTTTGCTGAAAAGATAATAAGCGTAAAGAATGTTGAAACAGATAATAAATCTAAAAAAATATCTATGTCTGGTGATATTGTTATTGTAGATGTGGATCTTGCTATGGCACAAGATAGTACAGGTCCTTTGGCAATACGTTCGCTTAATGAAATGGGTATAGATAAGCTCCGTGATCCCTCCAAGGTTTTGCTAGTTCTCGATCATACCTTTCCTGCAGCAGACGAAAAAGTGGCAAATTTACATGCTTTGATAAGAGATTTTGTCTCAAAACACAATTGTATGTTAGTAGAGGGTTCTATCTCTCATCAGCATATTCTTGAACATCTTGCTACTCCCGGAATGATGATATTAGGAGCAGACTCGCACACCTGCCAAGCTGGTTGTATATCTGCTTTTGCTACTGGAGTTGGAAGTACAGAAATTGCAGCAGTCTGGGCCATAGGTCAGTTATGGTTACAAGTACCACAAACCATAAAGATTAACTTGTCTGGGACTTTTAATAAAGGCATATTTGCACGAGACTTAATTTTAGACTATATTGGAAAAGTAGGTGAAGACGGTGCTAACTACAAGGCGTTAGAATGGAAATTTTCAAATGATTACGTCAAGCAACAATTCAGCATGGATTCCAGAGCTTGTATAAGCAATGCATCCATGGAATGTGGCGCCAAGATCTCAGTATTCCCAATCGACGAAATTACAACAAAATATTTAGATGAAAATCAGACAATTAATAACAATAGAAGAGGAAAAATGGAGATCGAATCAGGGACTTATGCTAAGTATGAGGATGAATTTGAGATAGAATGTAACAATATAGAACCTCAAGTTTCTGGTCCAGATAATGTTGATAAAGTACATTCTGTTGGTGAGTTGGAAAATGTGGAAATCGATCAAGCATTTATAGGCTCTTCTACAAACGGAAGAATAGAAGATCTTGAGATAACAGCACATATTTTAAAGGGTAGAAAAATACACAAAAATACACGATGTGTAGTTACTCCTGCATCTGTTAAGGTATATGAAGATGCCATAAAACGTGGATATGTAGAAATTTATTTAGAATCTGGAGCAATTTTTACCAATTCTACATGTGGAGCATGTGTGGGCACTCATCTCGGAGCATTAGGAGAAAATGAAATTTGTATATCATCATCCTCAAGGAACTTTGTTGGAAGAATGGGCGCACTTTCATCAAAAGTATATCTAGCATCCCCTGCAACAGCCGCAGCATCTGCAATTGAAGGTAAAATTGCTGATCCAAGAAGGTACTTGTGATGATGAGCGAAGAATCTAATAATATAACTGGCAATTTGAAAGGAAAAGCTTGGGTATTTGGAGATAATATTAATACAGACATAATCATACCTTTCAGATTCAAGAGTAGGACTAATGATCCGTATGAAATGGCAAAATATGCAATGTATGGATTAGATCCTGATTTTCACAAAAAAATCTCTCCTGGTGATATCATCGTAGCAGGTCGAAATTTTGGAGGGGGATCAAGTAGAGAACAGGCACCGGTAGCATTAAAATATGCAGGCATTTCAGCAGTTATAGCCGAAAGTTTCGCACGTATATTCTATAGAAATGCATTTACAATTGGTTTACCAGCACTTGAAATACCAGAAATAAAAGGGAAAATAACTCATGGAGATGAACTTCAAATAGATGTAACCACGTTTATTGCAAAAAATGTAGAGACTAATGAGACATTTCACGCTAGAAAAGTCCCAAAATTCATGCGACAGATGTTGTTGGAAGGCGGATTAGTTGAATACTACAAAAAATATAAACAATTTCCATGGATCCAAAGTTAAAACTTTTCCATTCTTAATGGCTTTACCTATCAATTTCTATATCTATCAATTTGAATTTTAATCAATTCTTTGAATAATATGGTAATAGAATCTATTTTTATAAAATTTTAAAATCAATATCATTCGATATCAGAAATTTATAATAGAAAATCAATCACTATATCTACTTCAGAGAAATATAAAGATAAAATGTGTAACTATATCCTGTATTGTGAACTAGACAAATAATACATCATATATAGGCATCGTGAGCAAATTAAAATTGTTTATTTGTCCTTATATTGATGTATGAATTGTTGTTATCTATATTCTTATATTCTATATTAAAAGAATTTATCTAGTCTTTTAATAAAATATAATAAAGTTCTCTTTCCTTTTGAATATGAAACAGAAGTATCTTCTTTTATAATGGGGCCAGTGGGATGTGAAACAAATTTGACATAAATTTTGGCACCATCTTTTGAAATAATATTCTAAAATAAAATCTTTTATCTGAAGTTCATATTGTATTTATTATAAACCTGATTTGTGTAAATGTCATCATTTTTTCTTTTCTAAATGCTACAGAATAAAACATCTCTTTACTACTATTGAATTATGAAGAAAAATACTTACTTATCCACTGAGTTAGATAAGGTGTATTTCAAATATATAGTTTGGGTTATATTAATGTAAAAAAGACTCACTTCTATTAACTAGAAATTGAATAATTCTTTATTGATAGTAACAATGAATTGTTTCTACTTCTTAA
>DASUUM010000150.1:0-12119 GCA_036374075.1 Nitrososphaeraceae archaeon | reverse complement strand
TTATTTTTTTTGATGTTGATTCTTTATTGGCAATTTGCACAAATAATATTTGTTAGATTAGTTAAAAAATTTTACTAATTTTATAATATATTATATAAATTTTTATTTTTTTATATCAATCCTTATTTTTTAATATATATTATAAAAGTACATTTAAAGATGTTTATCAATTGTATATAATTGAAAAAATTCAAAATAATTGTTATTAAAATATAATATATTAGCTAAAAGCTAGAAATGAAATTTAGGTACAATAACCTTTAATATTCTTGTTAAAAGCTCTATAACAGTGGAACGCATTTCTACTGGTATCTCTGGGCTTGATGGTTTAATAGAAGGAGGAATTCCCAAGGGATTTACTGTACTAATTGCAGGAAATCCTGGTACCGGAAAAACCATACTAACTGCTCATTTTCTTTATGATGGATTAACCAAAAATGAAAATGCAATATATGTATCATTTTCTGAATCTAAAGAGCAATTTTTTAATAATACAGATCGATTTGAAATGGATTTTAGAAAATTTCAAAATCAGAATAAGTTTACTTTTTTAGATGTATCCTCTTTTACAAATGAAGGTATTCAAGATGCCCTAGAAGAAATTTTAGCTACAATTAAGGCCACTCATGCTAAAAGAATAGTAATTGATTCTTTTTCTGCCATATTGCAATCATTTGAAAATCTTAACGAAGCTAGAATTGCATTACATGTAGTTTTGGGTAAAATGCTAAGAGCAGAAGGAGTGACAAATATGTTGATAGCAGAAGTCCCAATAGGGACCGATCATATTGGTTCTGGAATAGAGGAATTTGTAGCAGACGGAATTATAAATTTAGAACATGGTAATGATAATGCTATTCCTATTATAGTAAAAATAATCAAAATGCGAACTACCGATATCAACAGACAACCACATGTATGTGTTATAAAAAAGAGTGGAATGATAGTTTTTCCAAAACAATCTTTACAAATTGATTATACTAGTTATAATACAAGAATAGGGACTGGAATTACAGGACTAGATGAAAGAATACAAGGAGGATTGTTAAAAGGAACAACAACTGCTATCATTGGTGCATCAGGTGTAGGGAAGACAACATTGGGATTACAATTTATTGCAAATGGAGTAATCAACGGTAAAAATGGAATATATTGTACATTGGAAGAATCAATGGATGATTTACAAAGGGCTGCAGTTACTTATGGATATAAAATTGATGAACTTAAAGAAAAAGGTCTTCATATTATTTCACGAGTAGTTGAAAATCAAAGTCCAGATGAATTTATATCAGATTTAGAAAAACAAATCATAAAGATAAAACCTACTCGTATCGTAATAGATAGTTTATCGGCATTTGAACACCAATATAAAGATCAGATCTACATTATCACTAAAATGATTTCTAATTTAATAAGGAAATATCATTTGACTGCACTTTTTACTATTTTAACTACTCAATCTAGTGGATTTAATTTAACTGAGTTGGGTATTTCTTCTCTCTTTCAAAATATTATTCTTTTAAGATATGTGGAAGCTGAATCTAAAATGAAAAGGTCAATGCTAATACTAAAAATGAGAGCAACTCGTCATGATGAGTCTATATTGGAATTTGTTATTACAGATAATGGTATAAGGATTCTTGGAACTATGGATGACTATATTGATATTTTAACAGGTGTTGCAAAACCAACCTATAAAGAGTTTCAGCAAGAAGAAGAAGAAATAAAATTACGAGAAGAAGAAGAAAGGAAAAGGAGATTAACCGATTTCAAGGCAAAAGAGATTGACATTCGAAATAGAGAAATAAGAGAAAAAAATAAAAGACAACAAGAATTTGAAAAGAATTTGAAAAACAGCCATAAAAATAATTTACTAAATGAATGAGATTTTGAAAAAAATAGTAACGCTTAAAGTACAGGTATTAAGAGGATAATTTTATGTCACAAAAAGCAAATGATGGTAATGAATCTAATAATAATAATAATAATAAAAGTATTTCATTCCAAAAAGCATATACTAATGCAGTAAATGAAGCAATGGAGATGCTAGGAGAAGGAGTTTCAAAAATTGTGCGAGATTATATAGAAGATAAATACTTTATTCGATTGGAAAATACTTGTAATAATCCTTCTGCTCTTACTGAAGCACTAAATTTTGCAATTGATGGAGGTAAAAGGATTATAGAACGAAGAATAATTAGAGTATTATCAAAAAATTTTAAACTCGATTACCATGCATCTGAATTAATTGATTTTGAAAAACAAATAAATGATATGAGAAAAAGTATCGAAGATATGTAAAGAAAGTAAAGATATTTATTTTTATTATAATACCCTTTTTGTAACTAATAAAGGATATTAAAATTTTATAATTTAAAAGAAATTGCTTGGAATTTTTAATATGACAACTTTTATTAATAAAAATAATTCTCTAGAATATGTTAAACATAAATTGTAAAACAAAAATTTTAGTATATAAAATGCCATTATATTCGTACGCTCATCTATTTAATCCAAAAGTAGAGAGGATGATAAAATAATAGATTTGCATCTATATCTATATACATAGATTTTTTAAAATAAAATATATAAAAAAATCAAACTTTTATGTACTTAGACAAAGCATTCAAATAATTCAATTTATAATACTGTAGGATCAAAAAATTTTTTTTATTATTTATTTAAGGAGTCCACCAGTAAGAACCATAAGAAATGCATAGAACCCAGCGAATGATCCAATTACAATCAGGGACCCTTTTATCATATCTCTCCAACTGTACATATCTGGCCCATGTGCTCTAGTGATCTTCTTAGTTCCTTTCATATCCTATTATAATATAATAAAACCTATATTTAATATATTTGGAAATTGATAAAAAGTTATTTATACATATGTATTTTAATAATATAATTTTAAAATATAAAAATTATTCAATTTAAATAATTTTTTATGAAAACATTATTAATATCCCTTTACAATAAACCTTAGCTAATTATGATACGATATAATCATTCGAAATTGTCTATTATTGCAATAATAACAGGATTGGCAATTGCCGGTTTTACATTATCTTCTACACAGACATTTGCCCAAGAGACATCACCACCTTCAGATGCAGGATTAACGAAGCCATTGTTGGCAATAGCCGCTGCAATCGCAATTGCAGGAGGTCTAATAGGGACTGGTAATGCACAGCAAGGTATTGGTGCTGCAGGAATGGGAATAATAGCTGAAAAACCTGAAAAATTTGGTCAAGTTCTATTCTTCTTTGTCATCCCCGAAACTCTTTGGATTATAGGCTTTGTACTTGGAATAATTCTCTTATTGGGTATCTTGTAGTATCACAGAGCAGACAAATGAGCATCTCCTATACTTTCATCAAAGAGATAAAAGAAAGAAAACAAAAGAAAATAGACATTCTTGATAGTACTTTGGAAGAAAAAAAAGCAAAGATACAGAGTATGAAGGAAAGTACTATAAAAGAGATGCACAAACAATATTCAAACGAAGCAAAAGCAAAATCTCAGCGAGAAGCAGCAAGAATAATCGAGGCAGCAAAATTAAAAGCAAAAAAAATTCTCTTTGATACAATTAATGTAAATATGGACTCTACCTTTGATACAATAACAAAAGAGTTAATGAGTTACACTCAGAAGCCAGACTACAAAGTCACTTTACAAAGAATGCTTAACTACGCTAAACAGAAGTTAGGCAACAATATCATAGTATATTGTCGAGAGGATGATAAAATAATTTTAAAGGGAATGAACAACATAATTGTCGGACCTTCAATTCAAACCATAGGAGGAATTCTAGCTGAAGATAAGAATGGTACCAGAGAGCTTGATTTGACTTTTGAAGAATTATTAAGAACTAATGAAGATGAAATAAAAAATTTCCTTTTAGAGAGAATGATCAAGTAGTAATGACTTCATCATCATATTCTTCTTCCTTTGGAAGATTACAATCTCTTTCAGTGAATTTTCTTTCTTCCAATATTCTTCAAAACTTACTTCATGCTAAAGATGTTTCTGAAATGATAAGAATGCTGGAAACCACTTGGTATAGAGCAGAGATAGAAAGAGCTGCCTCTCTTTATTCACCGCCGGAGCTTTTAGAAATTGCACTAAATAGACATATTGTTGAAATCAACAAAATTGCTCTTGAGGCAACACCATTTAGTGGAAAGACTGCAATTCGAGCTTATCTATTAAAATGGGATATTCATAATATTGAATTAATTTTATCGTCAAAGATCATAGGTCGTGCTATAACCGAAACTGAACCTTTTTTAGTTTCTAGTAGAAATTTTCCTGCTGGAATTTCAGCAGGTAATATTTCACATGATGAAATGAAAATTATTTTATCTCAAGCCGGTGTGGAAGGTGTGGTAAACCATCTTGTAAAGTATAGATATGGAACAATTTTGATGCAACACCTTGATACTTATCAAAAGACAGGGGACCTAGGCCCAATGATGGCTGATCTAATAGCATATTATTATACTTCATTAATTGAATCATTAAAGTTTTTTCAAGGTGATGAAGGCGTCATAAGAGATTTGTTTAGAGTACAAATAGATAAAAAAAATATTTTGAGCTTATTGAAAGGAAGGGATGCCAACTTGGATCGAGAATTAATCAGCAAACATCTTGTAAATGGAGGACATATTACTTTGGACGAATTATTTGATATTTTTGGATCTAAAAATACAGATGAATTTGTAAGTAAGATTGAGAAACGTTATAATTTAGCAGAAACATTAAAGGACACTTATATGAAAACTCATAGTCTTATTGATTTCGAAGTAGCTTTCGATAAATATATTAACAAATCATATTTGAAAAGATTAAAAAATATTGCTCTTTCACTTGGAACTATCTTTTATTTTATGATAAAGGCAGAATATGAATGGGATAATATAAAGAGAATAGCTTATGGAAAGCGTTATAATCTTCCAATTGAGAGAATAAATTCAATGTTGATTTTGGAGTGATCAAATAGAGTTGTTGTCTTCTAAACAAAAAGTGCATCCAGATGCACATGGTGGTTTAATAGCTGTTATAGGAGAAAGAGAACTTGTTATTGGTTATCGGCTTTTAGGAATAGATGATACTTTTATAGTTGCCAGAGGAGATCAAGCTTTTAAAACAATGGAAAATCTTTTTTTTTCTCATAAATATACAATGATTATTGCTAGTCAATTTATTCGTGATTATCTGCCTCCAATATTAAGAAAAAAAGTTGAAGCATCTATCGAACCATTAGTTTTATTTATGCCTTCATTAAAAGGAAATATCCAAGAAGAATCGATATCTTCTTTAGCTCGACGTGTTCTTGGAATAAATATTAACTATTAAAAGGGGTTAATGGAGTAAAATAAACATGTCAACAGCCGTCGTTTCACGTATTTCTGGTCCAGTCGTTGTAGCAACAGATATTGAACAAGCACAAATGTACGATGTCGTACGGATTGGAGAATTAGGTTTATTAGGCGAAATTATTCGTCTAGAGGGAAATAAAGCTACTATACAAGTGTACGAGGATACTACAGGGCTTCGTCCTGGAGAAAAGATTATCAATACCAGAAGACCTCTTTCAATACAACTTGGACCTGGACTTTTGAAATCCATCTACGATGGCATCCAACGTCCACTCGATATTCTAAGACAAAAGAGCGGTGACTTTATCAGCAGAGGAAATATTATTCCTGCTTTGGATCAGCATAAGAAATGGGAATTTATTCCTATCAAGAAAAAAGGTGCGAGTGTTTCTCAAGGTGAAATTATCGGTGAGGTTCAAGAAACACCATTAATTAGACACAAAATAGTAGTTCCCTTTGGTATTAATGGTCAACTTTCTGAAATAACAGAAGGAAATTACACAGTCAGTGAAAATGTTGCAGAAATAAAAACAAATAATACAACAGTGAATATCGGTTTATCAAACTGGTGGATGGTAAGAAAGCCACGACCTGTTATTAACAAACTTCCACCTGAATCTCCGTTGCTAACAGGACAACGGGTTCTTGATACATTTTTCCCTGTTGCAAAGGGTGGTACTGCAGCTATTCCTGGTCCGTTTGGAAGTGGAAAGACAGTAACACAGCAGCAGCTTGCAAAATGGGCAGATAGTAACGTCATAGTATATGTTGGATGTGGCGAAAGAGGTAATGAAATGACAGAAATTCTCACATCTTTTCCTGAATTGGAAGATCCTAAATCAAAAAGACCTCTTATGGAAAGAACAATTCTTGTTGCCAATACCTCTAATATGCCAGTAGCAGCCCGTGAGGCAAGTATCTATACAGGTATTACTATGGGTGAGTATTATAGAGATATGGGATATGATGTCGCCTTGATGGCAGATAGTACTTCGAGGTGGGCAGAAGCACTTAGAGAAATTTCTGGCAGATTAGAAGAAATGCCAGGGGAAGAAGGATATCCTGCTTATCTTGGAAGCAGGCTAGCAGAATTTTATGAAAGAGGAGGTAAGGCAGTAGTGATCTCTCCAGAAGAACGTGTAGGTTCTTTAACATTAGTAGGGGCAGTTTCACCACCAGGTGGAGATTTTTCTGAACCCGTTTCACAAAATACTCTCAGAGTAACAAGGGTATTCTGGGCTCTTGACGCTAATTTGGCCTCAAGAAGGCATTTCCCAGCTATTAATTGGTTAACAAGTTATTCGTTATATGTAGATGAAATGATAGATTGGTACAAGAATAATATATCTTCTGAATGGATTACAAGAAGAAAAGAAGCACTAGAAGTCTTGCAAAGAGAGGCAGAACTGCAAGAGATTGTTCAACTGATAGGCTATGACGCATTACCTGAACCTGAAAAAGGTATTTTAGATACTGCTCGCTCGATTAGAGAGGATTACTTACAGCAGAGTGCCTATGATGAAATTGATACTTATTCTTCAATCAAGAAACAATATCTAATGCTCTCAACAATTTTAGAATTTGGTAAAAAGGAATCTGATGCAATAAAAAAAGGAATTCCTTCTTCAAAAATCGGTTCTCTAGAAGTAAGGAAACATATATCGATGATGAAATGGACAAAGGAAGAACAAGTAGAACAGTTGGTTAAGGAGATCGAGATAAATATGAAAGAACAGTTTGATAATTTATTAATGGAGGTAACGCTTTAAGAATGTCAAATGTAGCATTTAAAACATTATCAAAAATAGCGGGCCCTTTGATGTTTGTTGAAGGTATTAATGATGCTGCCTATGGGGAGATGGTCGAGATAAAACTTGTTAATGGAGAAAGACGTCAGGGTCAAGTTCTAGACACACGAAAGGGTATGGCAATTATACAAGTCTTTGGACCTACATATGGACTTGGAACGACTGGAACTTCAACAAAATTCCTTGGTGAAACTGCTATGTTATCTGTATCCGACGAAATGCTTGGAAGGACCTTTGATGGACTAGGTAAACCTAGAGATAATGGACCAAAAATTGTGTCAAAAGACAGGTACGATCTTGTCGGAGCAGGAATTAATCCTTATTCACGAGAAGAACCATCGGAATTTATCCAAACGGGAATGTCTAACATAGACGGAATGAATACATTAGTCAGAGGACAAAAACTCCCAATATTTTCCGGAGCTGGTTTGCCACATAATTTACTTGCAACTCAAATTGCTAGACAGGCCAAAGTTTTAGACAGCTCTGAAAATTTTTCTGTAGTATTTGCTGCAATGGGAATTACTAGTGAAGAAGCAAATTTTTTTGTAACAGAATTTGAGGAGAGTGGAGCTCTTGGAAGAAGTGTTCTTTTTCTAAATTTGTCATCTGATCCCTCAATGGAACGTATACTTACACCTAGACTTGCATTAACAACGGCAGAATTTCTTGCTTATGAGCGGGAAATGCACGTTCTTGTTATTCTAACTGATATGACCAATTACTGTGAGTCTTTGAGAGAAATAAGTGCAGCCCGAGAAGAAGTCCCTGGCAGAAGGGGATATCCAGGCTACATGTATACGGACTTGGCATCAATTTATGAACGTGCAGGAAAAATAAAAGGAAGAAAGGGGTCTGTAACACAAATTCCTATTCTAGCAATGCCTGCAGATGATATTACTCATCCTATTCCAGATCTTACAGGGTATATTACTGAAGGCCAAATAGTTCTCAGTAGAGATTTACATCGACTAAATATTCAACCCCCTGTTGATGTTCTGACAAGTCTGTCTCGTCTAATGAACCAAGGTATCGGGAAAGGGAGAACTAGAGAAGACCATAGAAACCTAGCAGATCAGCTTTATACAATATATGCTCAGGGTAAAGATGCAAGGGCATTGTCCGCAATTGTAGGAGAAGAAGCATTAAGTGAAACAGATAGAAAGTATCTCAAAATAGCTAATAATTTTGAACGCAAATTTGTTAATCAAGGCCAAGACGAAAATAGGCCGATTGAACAAACATTAGATATTGGATGGGATCTATTAAGTGAACTTCCAGAATCAGAAATGAAACGTATCAAAGCAGAATATATTACAAAATATAGAAAAAAGGTAATTACAGAACAGGAGAAAGTTTGAGATATGAAAAAAGAGAAAAAGAGAGAAAAAAAAGATATAGAGAGCGTGATTAATAAAGTATGGCATTAACTTCTAACATTAGACCAACTCGTCTTGAGTATATTCGTACAAAACGTAGGATTCTTATTGCTAAAAAAGGCTTAAAACTTTTAAAGCTAAAACGACAAGCATTAATTCTTGAATTTTTTAATACAAGCAAGACTGCAGCTGCTTTACGTGGAAGTTTACAGTCTGAATTAATAAAGGGATATGAAACCATTAGAATGGCTGAAATGCTGGCGGGTTCTATGAGGCTGGAGAATGAAGCGATGAAAATGTCACAGATGGCAAATTTACAAGTGTTGTCAAAGAGTATTATGGGCGTTCATATTCCCAAGATTGTGGGGGGTCAGAGAGATTTACTTGCTGAACATTTATTAGAGTTGCCTACATCTATCAACGAGTCAATAAGAGTTTTTCAGAGGATTCATAATATTGTGTTAGAGATTGCAGAAAAGGAAACGGCTTTAAGAAAACTTCTCTATGAGATTGAGAGGACTAAGCGTAAATCTAATGCAATAGAAAATGTCTTTATTCCAAAATTGTTGTCCGCATTAAAGTTTATTACTTTTAGGCTAGATGAAATGGAACGAGATACTTTCATTATGCTCAAGACAGTAAAGAGAAAGATGGGAGAAAGACAAGAAATGATTTCTAAGGAGGCAGAAGTAGAGATTAATGCAGAATAATAAAAATAATAAAAAGAGAATCTTTGCAAATGCAGAACAAAGAAAATTTTATCAGATAGCAAGGGCTTTCAGGATTGGAAATATTCTTGTCACAATTGTTATAATTTCAATTATTGGTAAATATTTTTTGGGAATATAGAAGGTATGTCTACATTATCGCAAAAAAAGTATATCGAACATCTGAAACTAATTAAAGAAGCTGAGGATAAAGTACAGACAGAAATTGAAGCTCATAGAAAATTAGTTGAAGAGGAAATCAATCGTTTACAAGAGGATTTTGAAAGTACTATTGAAGCAACAAAACTAGAGGGAAAAAAAATAATAGAAAAAAGCATTGAACAAGCTAGAGAGAATGCTACCAAGGAAGCTAATAAAATTATAGATGATGCAGAAGCTAAATCCAAAACCATCTCCTTTCATTCAGATCCACAGATAATAAAAAACATAATAGAAATTTTGCTTTCCGAAATAAAATGATGAGGAGAGGTACTGGAAGATGACTACACTACTCAAACCTGCTCCAATGGCTCGAATAGCGGTAATAGGCCTAAAAAAATATAGACAACAAATTATATCGATTTTGCATGAAATGAATATTATTCAGCTAGAGCCGCTTTCCAAAGAAGCTGATTCATTTCTCATAAGTGAGCATGAAAGTGATTTACATAGAGAAATTTCAGAACAATTGCTTCGGGTTAGAGGATTGATTAATACCCTTCCACCAACAACTGTACAAAGAAAAACTAGTTTTTCTTCTTTTGATGAACTTATTAAAACAATCAAATCGATAGATATCGATGGTCAAATTGCATCATTAGAAAGAGAAAAAGAAAATCTTTTGACAGAAATGAAAGCAGCTGAAAATAATATTAAACTCCTTGAAGAATTTTCATTTTTTCCTGAAGATTTGAAAATTTTAAACCTATCCTTTGCACGATCATTCTTTGGTCGTGTTGCGACAGAAAAACTGGATGCATTTAAAAATACCTTGGAATCAAAAGACATACCTATTATATTATATTCTCAGGAAGAGAAAAAACTTACTTATTTTGTTTTGGTTATTCCTCCACATTTACCTTCAAATATACTTGCCTCAGCGGTCAATTTACATGGCGTACATCTAGAACCAGTACCAAAACTCAAAGGAAAACCAAGAGAAATTATTCACGATCAGCAAAAAATTTACAATGACCTTTCTGCAAAATTAAACCAAATCAACCATCAATTGACTGAAATTTCAAAGTCACATTATACATTTCTGAAAGGTGCAGAAGAGCATCTAGAAATAGAAAATAAAAAGCTAGAAGTAATAGAAAACCTAAAAAGTACTAATGATGTATTTGCATTGGAAGGTTGGATTCCAAGATCAAAGTTAGAGAATGTAAAAACAGCATTTTCAAAGTATAGTGAAGGAACTCTCATTTATGAATTAGAGACTAGAGAAAGTCCGCCTACGCTTCTTGAAAATCCAAAAAGATTTAAAGTTTTTGAATCCTTTATTCGATTCTATTCTTTGCCATCTGGAACAGAATTTGATCCAACTTTGATTTTTGGATTATTTTTTCCTATATTTTATGGTTTAATGATTGGTGATGTAGGATATGGATTAGTAATACTTCTTGTTTCTCTATGGGTGATAAGAAGGGTCCAAGGTGGAAAACGTAATCTAAACATTATGCCGAGATTTTTAAGAAATTTTGCCAAGACAATATTACGCCCTACTCAAATGGTGAAACTAGCCAAAGTTATGATTCCAGGATGTATTATTACTATTATATTGGGATTTTTATTTGACCTTTATTTTGGATTTCATCTAAATGCTTATCTTTTTTCATACTTGAATGATATTTTTGGATTAAACTTACCACATGAAGGTGCATTTTTAAACCCTATTGGAACATTCGGTTTACGTAAACTATTGCTACTTAGCGGATATATCGGATTGGGTATGGTTTCTTTTGGACTTGTATTGGGAATACTTAACAGTCTCCGAGAAGGTCTCATAAAACATGTAATTAGTAAAATCGGCTGGCTATTATTTGGCTGGGGAATTGCCTTAATTGGATTAGCTCTTATAAACCATGTAAATATAAACCCATTAGATTCTGTGCAAGGTATAGTATACTTTGCGTTAATTTTTGGAGGAGTTGGACTGATGTTCTATGGAGAGAGAGTTCAAGCACTTATGGAATTGCCATCTATAATTAGTCACATACTTTCGTATACTAGAATTGTAGGAATATTGGTTGCATCAGTTATATTGGCTCATGTTATTGACGTTATATTTCTTCGATCTTTAGATCAATCAATACCTTACAGTATTTTAGGAATTATGATATTGATTATAGGTCATCTTTTTAATACTATTATCGGAGTCTTTGAACCGGGAATACAGGGGGCAAGATTGATTTATGTTGAATTTTTCTCCAAATTTTATCACGGTGGTGGAAGGCAGTTTAAACCATTTGGAAGCAAAAGAAAGTTCACTATTGATCAATATAATGTTGAAGAGAGAAAAAAGAAATGATAAATTTTTTTTGCATTTGTATCATTATTATTTTTTAATTCAATACATTAACGATAAGTTTTTTAATGTATCAAAATGAATGCCTTGAATAGATTACTAAAAAATAAATATTCTATATGTTTCTAAATCCTATGAGTTTATAATTTATTATTAATTAATTAATTAATTAATTAATTAATTAATTAATATAAAATAACCTTACGGGTCTATATTTAAAAGGATCTTTATTTCTTTTAAAAAATCTAATTATTATTAGATTCACTTATTCAGATTTGATTAATCTACCAACTAATTTCCTAATATTTTATACC
>DASUUM010000149.1:0-6018 GCA_036374075.1 Nitrososphaeraceae archaeon | reverse complement strand
AGCACTTACCAAATATATTATTTCAAATTGAGCTAATTGTAAATTGTAAAAAAAAATAGTTTTAAAAATATATATTAGAATTTTATTACTACTATTATTATCAATTAGTAATAACATATTTTGAATTTTGAGTATTTGTATTATCTCATTGTATTTAATCTTACAATAATTATATTAGAATAATCTAGCAATACAATGACCTTAAATATATAATAATTAATGATAATGATGAACAAATATGATTAAATCACAAGATAGTAAAAGAATAGAATTAATTTTTCCTGAGACCAAATTTACTGATCAAAGTAAACCTACTACAAGAGGTTCAAATGAAAAAATTTTTCAATCATTTTCTACGAGCTTGGACAATATAACAAATTGGTTTGAAAAATATGATATAGAATCAATAGAACTATGGATTAGTGGAGGAATTGAAACTGGAGGTATATTAAGATTAGCAGTTAGCGCAAAGGGAGAAGGAGGATTAAAGCTAACCTTAAGACCAAGAAATAAAATCAAAGACTAATTTTTATATTGTAGGATATTATAAGCTCCTTTATCATCCTCTATAGTTAGCTCAAACACTAAATCTGTATTGTTTCTCTCAATAGTAGGTGCAATAAAGTGAGCTAATACAGTTGTTGAATTCTCTAATGCTACAGATTTGCCTGATTTTTGTTTTCCAATTATAATTTAATTGCTTTCTATCAAGGTCTATACTATTTGGTATGATTGGTAACATTTGATTGTTCAATCATATTCCTTTTTAAAATTATAAATTTGGATCTACAGTAAGCAACGTATTAGATTCCTTGGAATTTTGAATGAGTTTTATCACTTCTGTCATGTTTGCTATATTTTCATCAAGTAATTTTTGATCTGTCTTTTCTAAGGTTTTATCAGCTCTTGCTAGTAACTCTACCATATGTTGGTGATGCATATTTCCTATCCACGTTCCAATCCATTCAATCGGCCCTGTAATTCCATGTGCATTTTTCCAATCTTCTATTCTGTCATCAATCCAACCATGAAGTTTCCAAAAAATAGGATTCACATGACTAGAATATGTATCCCCGAGGTAATCGTATGAAGGGTCATCCCATTGAATATCAATAGAACTAGGATTTGTCGGATCAGCAGTAGGTCTTTCACTTTCTGGTTCTTTTGCCCAACGCATGTGCATCATATTGTGAATAGAAAACTCTAATCTAGCGCCAAATTCTCCAAGAGTGATTGGAGAAAGATAAGTGGGATCGGTGTATTGTCTTTCCCATCTGATAAAATTATTTTCAAAGTATTGATCAGATTTTACATCTTTTATAAAATTATTAAAATCTAAATCACCAGTTATCCAAGGGGGTGGAACTGGATAATCTTCATCGGTTGGTATTGGAACAGTTTTCCATCCTTCAACTTTTTGATATGATGGGTCATTTATTTCTTGAAGTTTTCTATTTACTATATCTATCATGTGTCTATGCATATATAAAAAATCTTCTCCTGAGTTATTGTCATAAATTGGTGTTCCATTAGGATCGCTAGTATACCTACGTGCAGGTCTAGGAGGTTCCCATCCAAGATTTCTAAGTTTATTTTGTGTTTCTGAATTATATCTTAACCAATTGTTTCTGACTTGATGCCATGCATAATGATGCCATCTTTGTTGTCGTTCAGCCATCATCAAAATTATTTGTCTAGGTAATTGAGGTATCATTCATTCATATGTTAACTAAATATATTTAAAAATATTCTTATAGATCATTCACTTTTTATCTATTATATACATGATAATGAAGAAATAATTTAAGTATTATATGAATATATTATTTTAATTAATATCTTCTAAATTATTATACTTTATTTTGAGTACTTTAGAAAAATTTGTCATTTAAAGCCCTTGTTAATATTTACGCAATTTATATTTCAGTTGACTTTTTTATAAAAGCATTATAGTGATAACAAGTTTATTTTTTTATAACTGTTGATTTTTCGGCGCCGAAAAATTCTACAATTATATACTATAAAAAGTTATTATTCTCTGGTACTATAAAAAGTTATTATTCTCTGGTAATAAATTCGTAAGTCTCTGATTATTAAAAGTAATAGTTATTAATCCTCCATTAGGTTTAATACTATATTATCGTATAACATTTACCTCTATCTCAGCTGTTGTCCATTCTTTGCTTGGTGTAGAAGAAGGACTGATATTTCTAGTTGCTGGTTTGTCTTTTGTTATAGTTGCCATTAATTGTTCTAATGGATTTGTAGGAACATTGACGCCACCGCCTCGTGTAATTTCTTTTTTCTTTGTTGTCTGTTGTTGTTGATCTAAAGCAGGTAATTCAAGTGAACGAAAACTAGTTTGATCTAATGTTGCGAAAACTTTGATTATATCCTTGCCACTTTTGTAATTCTCTGGAAGCCCGGCTTCTAATGGAAAAAATTCTTCACTCTCTGGATCAATAGGTACAAAATTTTCACCTGGGTTCATTGGATATATTTGGCTTACTGCCCAATCCGATTGTAGAGCAAGTATAGCTACGTTGAGCACTTGATTAGAGTCTTTAGGTAAATTATTTTTAATACGGAGAACCATCTTTTGTCCCACTTTGACTATTTTTAGGTTACCTTGAGATTCAAGTAGAAGGAGATCTGGTCTGTCTGCTGGATCGTAATCCTTGGAAACACCAAATAATTCTACAACTAATTTACGTGCTAGAGGAGAAACTGCATCAAGATTGTCTATCTGTTGGATATTCATATATTTTGATAAATGTACAAGTCTTTGTTTTAGAATAGCCACAGAATTTTTATCTTCGATCATCAGAGGTGGATTTAGATTAGGTATTGGTTTACCGGCGGGATCCCATATTTCATATTCTCCTTTTTCATTGATAGCAACCTGAAAATCTGCATTGTTACTATCAGGTGTCGTCAATTCAAGAAAACTTTCTTGTAAATTTTCTAAAATTTTCTCTTTAAGAAAGTCAATTGCCTCTTCATAGCTTTTCTTGGTAGATGCATCCAAATCTAAATTAGTCGGATATACTAGATTTATGCTCTTTTTTAAATGAAGATCTACTGGATCTATTAGTACTGCCTGTGCACCAGCTTCAATAATCCCTTTATTAAAATCAGTGATTATCTTTCCCCAAGAATTAGTGGATCCTCTTTCATCAATTTCCACTATTGCTAAACGCTTCTCAATTTTACTAAAATCTGTTAGTCCTGTTGGATAAATTGCAAATTTGGCATCTTTTCTGATTCCATGTACTTGGCCAGTATTTAATAAAATTCTTTTCTTATTGAGATCAACTTCCATTACATTTACAGCATATACAGTATTAGCAAAATTAATTCCAAAAACTTTACGGTTTCCATCTCCTTCAAGCATTGGAGTTTGCAAAGGAAACTGACTATGTATTTTTGCAATAATACGATCATGAAGTTGTTTGAATGTTGTTTCCCGATCTAATATCGGAAGAGATTTCAAAAGCCAATATGTTAGAGCACCATTGCGTTCATTTCCTTCAAAATCATATTCATAGGCAGATTCTGACGGTCTGCATGCTGCAAGCAGTACATATCCTTTAATTTGTGGAAGCCAACCACTTCCAATCTGCAAACTTCTTGTGTTACCCATAGATTTTGCATAACTTTTATCAATAGAATGAGAAGGTTTATCTAGATTTTTCCATGTATTTTCAAGTTCTTCTATTGATGCTACAAGGCTGTCTAGTGGTCTTGAAGTTGTATCTATCATATTTATCCCACGGGTTACAGCTCCTCCTTTTCCCCTTGTTGCACCTCCTGAATGACAACAGTCTAATACCATAGTAACAACTATTTCTTTCTTCAACATTCTTTCTATTATTTTTGCCATTTCGGTATCTCTAATATATCTAGTAGAAGCATTTCCAATATCAGTAGGAACTAAAGTCTCATCAAGACCATTATTACCTTTTATTTTAGGAATATGTGTCTTTGTTCTTCCTCCATGTCCAGAATAATGAATATAAACTTGATCTCCCTTTTGAGCTTTTTCAGTAAGAGTCTCAAATGCGCTTACAATATTAGAATAAGTAGGTAATTTTTCTGGAGGTTCTAATGGACCATCATTTGTACTATTAGATGAAGATGTTAATTTAAAAATATTTTCTTGTGGTATACCTAGTGTTTGTCGCAGAAAATTTTCAACATGGTTAATATCACGAACACATCCTCCAAGACTAGGATAGTGGCCTTCGCCAGGAAGACTATTTGGAAAATAAAAATCAACTCCAATGCATAAAGCAAATAAATTTTGATTAGAACTCTCACTCATATTGCTTCTCTTTTAAATATAAAAGAATAAAAAGATATTGGCTTATGTTTTGAAAATGAGTATGTTAATATTAGTCGTAAAAGATTTATGCTTTTCAAACTAACTAGATTTCCATAAATATTCTATAAGTTAGAATTTCAAATAAATTCAAAATTTTGTGTTTTGACCTTTTTTATTTATTTTTTTGTTATTAAAATTCTTCACTGATATCCATATTTGTATTTTTAAGCTATTATCTTGATATCACGATGATACACATATTTACTCTTTCGTTGAAGTAAAAATTCTCCCCTCTTTTTATTAATAAAAATTGTTATAGGTCTACAGATACATATCTTTTAATCTAACTTTTTTTAGATTAAATAAATGATAAAGATTCATTGTGTTATAACTCATGAAAATGAAGAATCATCAACTAGAATGATAATTATGTTATTTTTATTCTCTATTTATCAATACGTCACGTGCTAATTCATACTCATTATCTCCTAACAAATCTAGATGACAAGCATTAGAAGTTCCCAGAGAGTTAAAATAGGGTTGTGAATTAACGCTGGATGTACTCACTAATCCATCACCTATCCATGGATAACATGCACCAGCAATAGTATAGTATTTAGTATGTGCATTTTCTTTGGCCTTAGTAGCTAGCGCTGTTGGTTTTAAATCTTCTATCGCTGGTGAGCACTCATCTGTAGTATATGCCATCTGTGTACCTGCATTGGGTGTACCTATCATTATTAAATTTGCAACGTCATCATTAGCAAGATCATCAGCCAGGTATACCCTTGCATCTAATCCACCTTTACTATAACCAACTATATTCACTTGATTATATCCTGTTTCAGTCTTGATATTTTGAACTATTTGAGCAAGTTCTTTTGCATGATCTTTAGCAGAACCACATGCATCACTTGATTGTTCAAAAGAGATTATGCAAAATGGAATATTTTCTTGGTTAAGCAGCTGTGTCCATTCATCCCAATGAAGTGGAATAGAACCTCCTGATCCCTCATTCCATCCATGTATCAATAGAGAGGGAAGAGCAATTTTCGATTCTAAATTATAACAATTTTCTGTTTGTCCATTTGCTGAAGGAAAAATTGATCCATTCATTATTAATATTGCTGATAATACTATTATCGATAGAGTCGGAAACAACTTCTTTACCCGTTTAACTTTATAATTCATTGAAAGGTAGATGCCAGGTATGATATATTTCATGTTTATTATCTTTATAGATTATTTTAAAAGGTTTTTTATAATATTACAATTTAGATTTCTTGTGCATATTTTCTTTAAATGTCTCGATACACACTCTTTTTCTTCCATAATATGGATTGAAATGCATCCTTATCAAATTCATAAAACTTTTCTTATAATAAAAAATTCAAATCTTTAGATAACTAATATAAGTCACTAAAGGAAATAAAATAAATTATATATATAAAATGATTTTATTGTAGTTCTTTAATTAAATATAATTTAATAAATTATGAGTTTGAAGTATAACAATACTTTTGATGAGTCAAATAAAAAAATGAAGAAGTTTATTTCGAAATTTGCTATAGATCTTAGTTAACATCTTTTTAAATAACCTGTTAATTTATTGATCCATTTTTCAAATAGTAGATAACATTATAACATTCAATATTACTACAAATATAACTCCAACTATAGTTAAAATTACACTT
>DASUUM010000148.1:0-10682 GCA_036374075.1 Nitrososphaeraceae archaeon | reverse complement strand
AGGTAATGGATAAGCCCACGGATATACAGTTACACCAACATACACACCACCAGCAGTTGCAACCCAACATAAGATGAATCCAAGAACGAAAATTCCCCTCATGTTTTCAACTCTACGACCTATCATACGTTCTATCTCATCGCGAGGACCAGCACCT
Source organism: Nitrososphaeraceae archaeon (assembly GCA_036374075.1). Taxonomy (GTDB): domain Archaea; phylum Thermoproteota; class Nitrososphaeria; order Nitrososphaerales; family Nitrososphaeraceae; genus TH1177. The sequence continues at coordinate 10,525 of DASUUM010000148.1, read as the reverse complement.
TCAGCTCTCCTTCCACTGGGACCATATCCTTTTGGTAATGTCATATGATTATAGGTATAAACATGCCTTTTTAAATTTTGCTATTCATCTGTATAATGTTAGCCAATAAAAGAATTTAAAAAAAGAATTTGTTTTATTTTTATTCATAATAAATATTTAAGATTTTAAGAGGTAACAAAAAAACAGCAAAACATATATCCATGTTATTCATCTTCCCTACTATACGAATATGATAAAAAGTGCATTAGCGGTAACTATAGCTGTAGTTATTGTGATGTCCACTGCTGTAACCCTTATTCCAATTGAAGATGCTGAAGGTCATGGTGTTCAGGCACAGCTTCAAAGTAGATTCGTAAGAATCCAAGATGAAGCATTTTCAGCACAAACCTTACAGACTGGAGAAGAAATAACAGTAACTGGTACCTTACAAAGTCTTGTCAATAGACCATTAAGAGCATGGATTTCTCTCTTTAGTGAATCCGTAAATGCAGGTAATAGATGGGAATTTACTTCTAGAGACCCACCAGGTAACGTTTTTGAGATTCAACCACAACAAACCATTCCATACACAATATCTGCAAAAGCCCTAGAACCCGGAGTATACCACGTACATACCCAGCTTAATGTTGCAACCGTAGGTCCAGGTTTAGGCCCTGGTCAAACAGTTCAAGTATCTGGTGAGGCAATAATAAAAGCAGTACCATGGGCAAATATATGGTATCAAGTAATTCTGATTGGCGCTGGACTTGGAGTAACTTTTGCGACTAGACCGTGGCAAGTTATTTAACATAACCTACTCTTTTTTTATTTTTAATATTTTATTTACTATATATATATTAACATATACCAATATATGGAAATTGTATTTATGATATTACTACATATATATAAATTTAGAAATTGTTCATTCAATAATAAGTCAATAGTAATGTTGTTATGAATTTTCAAATATCAAATAACATTAAATTGAAAAACTTAGTCATTTAAAAAAATTAAAGTAAATAAAAAAAGATTAAACATGGTTTGTTTTTGTAAAACAAACCATCATTATAATGATGGTTTACCAGTGATGTTTTTCGTCTGGAATTAAACCAATCTGTTCTCTTTCAAAGTATTTCTCTAATTCTTGTGTCCAACGTTCTTTTGCAGAAGCTCCACCAAGTCCTTTTCTTCTTAGCCAAAATGAAATTACTCCAAGCAGGAAGACTGCAAACAATATTGTACCGAAAATATACACCATAACGTCGTAGAACAATGGATCATAGTTTGGACCTATTTGTTGAATTAGACTATGAAATCCGTTACTAATCATTGCACTGAGATTGGTGATAACACCCACTACCATATCATATAGCAATCCAAGGCTATGATATATACATTTTGGTGTATTAATATATATGCATTGACTTTTTATAATTATTATAAATTTTGAAAACTTTTATAGATATATGTAACTTTTTTAATTGATTTAATAAATTCTGATTAATTGAAACTTTATTATAATTAAATAATCTTATTTTTAAAATAAAAAAAATAATTTAGTAGCTAGTTGCTTCCTTTCTTTGTCTACTTCTGCTCATAAGGAAGAATGCAGCCGCAACACCACCGAATATTGCCACTAGTATTACTATAAATATCATGGTTTGGTTAACATCTCCCGTTACCATCGAAGTCCCTGAACCATAAGCTCCTTCTTGTCCAGCAACCTGTAGCTTTTCTTGAGCTAACTTTAATTCTTCTTCTAATGTTGAACCACCTATTCCTTCTCCACCACCATATTGTGCTAAAGCTGATTGAGATCCTAAGAAAGCAGTTCCTATCGCCATTACTATTGCAGTCGCTATCAAGATATTTAACTTAATCATCCTAATCTTACCATTCCAATTCAATTATTTAACTTTTATTATAGAAAATGTTATAATTAAGTAACATTTAAGATATACAAAAAAATTAATATCAATATGGCTCGAACTCATGCTCATACTCATGGAAAATCTCATTCAATTAGACCTGCTACTAAAGATGCCCCTAATTGGATTAATCAAAAACCAAAGGAAATAGTAGAACTTATTGTGAAATTATCTAGTGAAGGGTTATCGCCAAGTGAAATTGGATTGAAACTTAGAGACGAACATGCAATACCTCTTGTAAAACCAATACTAGGAAAATCCATAACAACTGTTCTAAATGATAATAATATAAATTCTACAATGCCTGAAGATTTGAGTAAACTAGTACAAAAAGCATTAGGACTCCAAAAACATTTAAAAACTCATAATAGCGATCATAGAAATGTTCGTTCATTAGAATTAATAGAATCAAAGATTCATAGAATTTCTAAATATTACAAAAAAAATGGTAAAATTTCTTCAAATTGGAAATATTCTGCAGTAATAGCACAATTAGAATAAATAATAATGGTTAAAAAGGAGCTTGAAACAGCTCTTAAATTCAATGGTGAAAGAATATACTCAAATATTGATAAAGACATTTTTTTGATTTCTAGAAGAAATTGTGACGGATTAGTTGCTGGGACGATTATATCTACAGCATTATTAAAATTAGATACAAGATTTACTTTTAGAACAATTGATAATTTAGATCCTGATACCATTGCAAGAATAATTTCTGAAGATCATGATTTTAATATTTTTATAGATCTAAATATAGAAGATTTTGGAAAAATTAAGAATCTAAAGGATAAGTTCTTAATTATAGATCATAATAGAATAGCTCAAAATGTAAAGGAATATGAAGAATATTTACTAAATCCATACATATATGGAGTAGATGGAAAAAATGAAATATCATCAGGAGGATTAGCTTATTTAATAGCTGAGAGATTAAATAAGGGAAATAAAAAATTATCACTCTTAGCTATAGTTTCTGCATTAGCAGAAAAACAAGATACTGGAATTAAAAAATCATTAATTGGATTAAATTCTGAAATTGCATCAATTGCATCATCAATTGGAATTGTAAATATTAAGACAGATTTAGTTTTTAATAGCATTGGACATAAACCAATACATGAAGCGCTAGCTTATAATATTTCACCGTATATAGAAGGCGTCACATATAACAAAGAAAATTGTTTTAAAATTTTAAAAAATTCAGGAATTAATACTCATAAGAATGGCAAATTTAGAACTTTTGCAGAAATTTCTGAAGAAGAAAAAAATATAATTTTAGATGCAATCACTAAATTCATTTTTCTATCAAGTAAAATTAATAGGAACAAAGAGATTATTGAAAATATTTCCAATAATCTTATAAATCAATTATTTGAATTTGTAAAAGAAGACAATAATAGTATATTACATGATGGAAGAGAATTTGCGTTTGTAATTAATGCTTGTATAAGAAATATGAAATCTGAATTAGCAATTGGAATATGTATGGGAGAAAGAAATAATACATTAATAGAAACTGAACAACTGACTAATAGTTATAAAGCCACTATTATTAAGTCACTAGAAAAAATATTTAAAGAAAAATGGCGCTTAATTGATGATGGTTTATTTGTATTTATTAATGGAGAAGGTATAGTAGCAGATGACAATGTAAAAGACATGGTCCAAATTTTAAGCGAATCAATAACTTTAAGAAAGAAATGGCTTTTTTTAAGGACCTTATCAAATGATAATAATTATAAGTTTTATAGTATAAAGGGTAATAATTGTGATTTAAAATTTAATATTGATTCTATATTAAAACAATATCCAGATATTATATCTCAAGTTGATAGAAATATTTCGAATACATATACACTAAAAGTATCTTATTCAAAAATTGAAGAAGTTACATCAATTATAAGAAAAGGAATTTCAAAATATGAAAAAGAATCATCATAATTATTGTAAAATATCAGTTAATATTGAAGTAGAATTTGCGAAAGTAAATGAAAGAGATTCTATCTTGAATACTTTATTGCCTGATAACATCAATTTCCCTGATGAATTTTTTATGGAAATGTCAGCTAACAATAAGTCCTTGATAATTAATACATCATCTACTAAAATTGACACTATGATAAATACGATAGATGAAATATTACATCATATTCATCTTGCTAAAAAAGTGATAAATCATGATTGATCCAAAAAATCTAAGAGATAATTTAGACAAAATTATAGATATGTTAGAAAAAAGAAATAATAAATTTCCATTAAATGATTTAATAAATCTTGATAAGAGACGTCGACAATTAATAGCAAGTCTACAATTAGAGAGACACAAAAAAAACAAAATTGCTAATAACATAGCTAGGAAAAAAAGGGAAAATGAAGATATTTCAATTTATATTAAGCAAATGGAAGAAATAGGAAATAAAATTAAAGTACTGGAAGAAGAAATCTCTAACAATAAATCAAAATTTCATAGTTTGATGATGCTACTTCCAAATTTTTTACATGATTCCGTCCCAGTTGGAAAAGATGAAACTGATAATGTTATAATTAGAACTCATGGAATAATCAAAAAATTTGATCATGAAATAAGGGATCATATTGATATTGGAGAAAGCCTTGACTTAATTGATATTGAAAAAGCTGCAAAAATATCTGGATCACGATTTTATTTTTTAAAAAATGATTTAGTAAAATTAAATCATGCGATAACAAGTTTTGCACTTGATTTTCTTTGTGAAAAAGGATATACATTATTACAACCACCCTATATGATTAGAAAAAATGCAATGGAAGGAGCAGTAATTTTAGAAGACTTTAAAGACGTGATATACAAAATTCAAGATGAAGATCTTTTTATGATCGGTACTTCTGAACATGCTATGGCTGCAATTCACATGGATGAAATACTAGAAGGTTCAAAATTGCCTCTAAGGTATGCAGGATTTAGTCCATGTTTTAGAAAAGAAGCAGGAGCTCATGGAAAAGATATGAAGGGAATTTTTCGGGTTCACCATTTTGATAAGGTCGAACAATTTGTCTATTCTAGACCAGAAGAATCCTGGAAAGAACATGAAAGAATGCTATATATTGCAGAAGAGTTTTATAAAAAACTAGGAATACCATATAGAGTAGTTTTATTATGTTCTGCTGATTTAGGTAAAATATCATCTAAAACATATGACATCGAAGCATGGATACCAGCACAAAAAAACTATAGAGAGATAGTCTCTTGCTCAAATTGTATTGATTATCAAGCTAGAAGATTAAGAATTAGATTCAGAGATAAAACAAATGAAGAGACTAAATTAGTCTATACTTTAAATAGCACACTAGTAGCAATTCAAAGAACACTAGTCGCAATTTTAGAAAACTATCAGACATCTAATGGAGTAATAATACCAGAAATATTACAAAAATACATGGGAGGAATGAGAGAAATTAAATCAAAGTGAATTTTATATTATATATATATATTTGTCTTAATTAATAATAAATAATAGAAATATATTAAATTTACATTAAGAGAAAAAGAAGAATTGTATTTAATTAATCTAAAATAGATAAACCATCTAATTGGTTTTTTATCTTTTTAGAGAAGTCATATAACTCTTCTTCTTTTGCAATATATCTTGTAGGCCATCTCCCATTAGAATTATCATTTTTAAATCTAGGAATAATATGAACATGAACATGAGGAATTATCTGGTTTGCTGATTTTCCATTATTTTGTCCTATATTAAATCCATCTGCAGAAACTGCTGAAACTACTGCTTTAGCTATAATACTAACGAGAGAATATAATTTGCCTACTTCATTTTGAGGCATATAAAGTAAATTATCATAATGTGTCTTTGGAATCACTAAGGTATGTCCACGACTAATTGGATATTTATCCATCAATACTAAAAAATAATTGTTATCATAAACAATTATTCCTTCATTCTTCCCATTAATTATTGAACAGAAAATACAATGGTATTTATCCGTATTATTATTCATAATAACTTTTTTCTATCATTACTAATATTACTATTTATTTCTTGATATTTCAAATATAAAATTTAAAATAAGAATAAATTATTATAGCCAATTTTAAATATAACTATTTCCTCCTATCTCTTACATAATGGCAGAAACTATTGAAATAGAGAATTTTAATGTAACTTTTTCATTTGACTGTCCTAAATGCGAATACCATAATGATGAAATATCTCTTGCTGATTTGACTAATGGAAGTGCAGAATGCGGAATGTGTGAGACTATCTTTAAGATTGAAGGAATAGATACATTAAAAATTACAGCCACAATAGAATAAAAAATAAATTTTTAGATTTTTCGTATATATTATAATTTTGAAGGAAAGACTATTAAAATATACCTATATATTCTTAATGAAATTACCCAGTATAATGGAATTACCCAGTAGAAAAACTCTTGAAGGACCGTCAAGGGCACCTCATAGAGCTATGTATAAAGCAATGGGATTAAAAGACAAAGATCTAGATAAACCTCTTATTGGTGTATCTTCTAGTTGCAATGAAGCCACTCCTTGTAATATACATTTAAGTAATCTTGCACAATTTGCAAAGAAAGGAGTATTAAAGTCGGATTGTACTCCAAGAGAGTTTACTACTATTGCGGTATCAGACGGTATAGCTATGGGACATGAAGGTATGAAAGCATCTTTAGTCAGTAGGGAAATAATAGCAGACTCAATAGAAATTATGATGAGAGCCCATCAATATGATGGTTTAGTGGGAATTTCAGGTTGTGATAAAAGTTTGCCAGGAACATTAATGGCCATGGCCAGATTAAACTTACCTTCAATTTTTGTCTATGGAGGAACAATAATGCCTGGAACTTGGAACAATAAAAATGTGACAATACAAGATGTTTATGAAGCTGTTGGTTCATTTGAAGCAAATAAGATCACTTTAGAAGAACTAATTCAACTAGAAAATGTTGCTTGTCCTTCTGCTGGTTCATGTGGAGGTATGTATACTGCAAATACAATGGCATCTATCAGCGAAGCTTTAGGAATGTCATTACCTGGTAGTGCTTCGCCTCCAGCAGAAAGTGAAAAAAGAAATGAAATATGTTATGAAACAGGAAAGACTATAGCAACTCTTATAGAAAATAGCATTAGTCCAAAAGACATAATGACTTTTGAAGCATTTGAAAATGCGATAACTATTGCAAATGCATTAGGAGGATCAACAAATGCAGTATTGCATCTCTTAGCAATAGCGAAAGAAATAGGTATAAAATTAACTTTAAAGGATTTTGAGAGAATACGAAAACGTACTCCTCATATTGTGAATATGAGACCAGGAGGATTATATGTAATGTTAGATTTGGACAAAATTGGAGGGATTCCAATCGTATTAAAAACGCTATTAAAAAATGGATTGATAAATGGAAAGACACTAACAGTTACCGGCAAATCAATGGAACAAAATTTAGAATTATTTAACTTAAATTCAAATATTGATCAAAATGTTTTGAATCCTTATGAAAATCCTATTGAGAAAGAAGGAACAATCAAAATTTTAAAGGGTACGCTAGCACCAGATGGTGCTGTTGTAAAAATCGCTGGAGTCAAATCCACCAAGTTTTTAGGAAAAGCAAAGGTATTTGAAAATGAAGATAATGCATTTAAGGCAATATCTAAAAATAAAATTGTCGAAGGCGATATAGTAGTAATAAGATATGAAGGTCCTAAGGGAGGTCCAGGTATGAGAGAAATGCTATCTGTAACTGCAGCATTAGTAGGACAAGGTCTAGGGGAAAAAGTATCTATGGTAACTGATGGAAGATTCTCAGGTGCAACAAGAGGATTCATGATAGGACATGTATCTCCTGAGGCAATGGTTGGAGGCCCAATTAGTTTGGTAAAAGATGATGACCTTATTAGTATAGACATCAAGAAAGGAATTATTGATCTCTTGATATCGAAAGCTGAATTTAAAAGAAGGGAAAAGAAATGGAAGTCGATAAAACCACATTATAAAACTGGTGCATTAGCAAAATATGCATCTTTAGTAAATTCTGCTTCAGAAGGAGCTATAACAAGACCAATAGTAGTTTAGGATAAAAAAATGTTGCCATTAATAAAATTGTACCTTCCATAAATGTTTTTCAGTAGAAAGTAAAGATGACAATTTCTCATGGTATCCAAAACCACATTCGTCTAAAATAACTTCAAAATCAAATCTTTCTCTTAAAAATAAATCATCTTTTTCTTCTTTTTGAATTTGTGATTTTAAAGCAGTAGTGATCTCTTTAGAATTATTCCTAATAGAATAGACATACCAGAAATTATTAGCTGTTCTTAATCTTGATAAATGCTGTCTTAAAGTCACTTTATCTATTAATGAATTTGTATAATATTTGTTCATAAGTTCACTATTTACATCAATCCATGATGGAGTTCTCCAAGAAGCAATTTTGTAGAAGCCAAATTCTTCATATTCACAACCGCCGTTTATACCACATTGACCTCCAGAGTCAAACGTAGTTATTATACAATTTGTCAATTTAGCAACATATTTACGAAAATCAACGCCTGGTTGCATCCATCCAACAAAGGCTAAATCAAATGTCCTTTCATGCGTGAACATTTCAATTGGAATTGAATATATATAATCAGGTTTTGTTTTTTTTAATAAATAAAAAGATAGTAGATTTTGTTCTAAGCCTATAGATTGCGGTAGATATTTTCGTATTCTTTTTAAAAAATCACCATTACCGCATCCAACATCGATATATGTAGTATTATTAGAGAGAGCTTTAGCAATTGATATTATACGCAGAACATCAATTTTTCTATAACAAAAATAGGTTCCAGAAAATAAAGGAAATATAAATCGTTCATGGTGAATGGGAGGATTTTGTGATTTATACTGTTTGTAAAATTCATATGCCTCAAGCATCTCATCAAATGAAAATGACATAAATTACTAAAATGATAATTATAATAGATATATTTTTAATCACATTTTGGGCTATTGATATAAAGAATAGTAAATATTAATCTATAGAGTTGAAAAATTAATTTATAACGCTGTTAAAAATCCCAAAAGGCTTATTAATCTATACTATTAACTGTTACTATGGTTAGAAGTTTTAGTGACTGGTGGAATACTGTTCCAGCAGATTTAAAAGAAAAAGCACGCAGAGGAGACGAAAATAATAAACCATTATTGAACCAAGTGAATTATGTTCTTCTTCATTTGCATTTGGCAGGAAAACATGATGCAAAGCCATCACATGAAGAACTAAAAGATTGGCTTCACAGTGGCCAAGTAGACGTATTGAGAATGACCCCTAAATAAATATAATTATACTTTTAGCTTTTTTATTATTTCAAATTTTTATCTTATAGTCATTCTATTTATTTTAACTAGTAAAAATGAATTATAACAGTGTTTTGATATTGACATAGGGTTTAAATAGTTTCACCAACATCGGACCATTAGTGATATATTGAATGACAATTGCAATACTTCCAGATGTTGATGAACAAAGATGTATTGGATGTGCACTTTGTGTAGAAATTTGTACTGCTCTTGGTCCAGACGTTCTCAGGGTAAAACCAGTAGAAGGTTGGAAAAGAGGTAAAGCATTTGTATTTTATCCAGAAAGATGCATCTCTGATGGTGCTTGCGTAGGAGTTTGTCCAACACATGCAATATTCTGGATGAGACCAATGGAATATACTCCAGGACAACCAGTTCCATTACACAAAAACGGTGTATTTGATAAAGGCTGGGAAGAAGGTTAAGAAACACAATACAATACAATACAAGCAAATAGAAAATTTCAATTCATTTTTTATCCTTTTATTGTAGATTTTTTTATTTTTATTATTCTATCTAATAGATTTGAAATCAATGTTTTTGTTTATTGTATACCAATGTCAAGGATAGGAATTACTGGAAATCCTGGTGTCGGTAAACATACCGTAACTGATTTACTATCTAAAAAAATAAAAAATAGTAAAATAATAGATATAAATAAAATAATTATATCAAATAAAGCTTTCAATTTGGAAACATTTGAAGCTGATTTAAAAAAAACTAGATCATTCTTATTAAGAGAATTAACTAATAATGATAATGTAATAATAGTTGGTCATCTTTTGCCATATATAATAAAAAGGAATGAATTAGATTTTATAGCCATATTAAGGAGATCTCCATATTCTTTGATAGAAGTTTACAAGAAAAGAAAATATTCTAATAAAAAGATACATGAAAATATAATTTGTGAAATTCTAGGAATATGTTTTTATGATACTTTAAAGGTATTTGGTAAAAAGAAAATTTCTGAAATAGATACGACTTATGACAATCCTGAAGAATCAGTGAAGAAAATTATTTATAATTATGATTACAAATCAAAGAGACAAATAGGATTAGTAGATTGGTTAGATTTAATATATAAAAATGGAGATGCTGAAAAGTTTTTGAATATAAATTAAATAATATAAAAAGAGAAATTAGTATAATAAAATGAAAAAAAGATATTGAAATTATATATAGCTGCTATTATAACCACAATCGAATTAGTTTGTCTATAGCATTTAGAAAATTTGGAGAGGAATCAATTCAATT
>DASUUM010000147.1:0-4547 GCA_036374075.1 Nitrososphaeraceae archaeon | reverse complement strand
TCAATAGGCTTTATCTTTTGGCAATTAGCACGTAAGCCATACAAGTATGTTAATTAATAAAAAAAATATTTTCACCATGAATTTTTAAAAGAATAAAAATTAGATAAATTTTTTCATACATAACTTTTTTAATTTTTCGTTTCAACATTCTTAATTAGTCGAACCTAATATGTAACCAAAAAATATTATGTTGGGTTCCTTTAAGAATATATTGAAAATGAATTTGTTGTTGATCTCGTTTCATTTCTCACAAAAATTTTTACAGATTTTTTCAATTTAATTTGTTGTTATATACAATACATGATAACATAGGTTGATCAAAATTATAAAAAATATGATTAAATTTTAAAAATATTTCTCATGTATATACCAAAACTATCTTTTGTATATTCATAGTTTTGAGATAGGTAGTTTTGAAATTCTAATAAGGGATCAACAAATACTTCATTTTGAAATTCTTTTGAAAAAGATTCTAAAGAGTAATTCAGTTTTTGAGAAAACCAATTTGTAAGTAAATAAAATTTCTCTTTCTTGTCATTTTCTAATAATGTTTTACTAGCTGATATGTATTCACTAATAAGATGTTTCATAATTGGAATATTTTGTTGTTTATTAGCACTGTTATTAATTATAGATAATTCTGAAAGTAATATGTCAGTTATAGGTTTTTCTTTTGGTTTAATTGTTATTGTTATTTTTTTATAATCATAATCATCATTATTGTCATTACTTTTATTGTTATTGTTGTTATTATTACTGTTCCTATTATTATTATTGTTGTTGGCTTTACCTTGTTTTTCTTTTCTTTCTTTCTTTCTATTTTTTACTGGGTTTTTAACTTTTATTGTAAAAGGTATACCAAATACATCTTGATTTTTCAAGATATATACTAATACCCTAAACAAACCTGTTATACAAGCATTTGTTACATCTATATCATTATTTGATGCTGATTTTATAGAAATGGTTCTTAACAATTCTATTCCATAAAAAGGATCTCTAGAAATATCCCTATCGTTGTTTATTTCGATAGATGAAAGAACTTTTTGTTCTAGATTATTAACTAAGGTTTGTTGTTGTTTTTTATTATTTTTCTCCTCCCTATCATCATCACCTTTATGGCCTTCTTTGTCCTTCTCCTCCTCCTCCTTTTTTTTACTATTATTACCATAGTTATGATTAACGCCATACATACTGACTAGTATATTTCCTTTATCGACTGATTCTCCGATAAACTTGTGAAATTCTATCCCAAGATGGGATTGATCCATATCCTTAGTTAAATTTTTAAGAGAAGAACTTAATGATTTCCAATCTATATTCCTTACTATTCCTTCTTTTTCTTTGGATTCTACTTCAAATACCTTTTCAACATCTTTTTGTTCTGATGTTGCTGTTGCTGCTTCTGCTTCGGATCGTAATATTGTTTCATTATTATCTTGTATATGTAAGAGAGATTTTTCATCTATGTCTCTTTTTTCAAATGGTTTTATTGAACAAATTATTTGATTTACTAGTCTCTGTACTAAAATTTTTGGTTTAAGATAAGAACTGATATTATTTAAAAAAAGAACAAATATAAATAAACCAACTGACGCCATCACTACAGCAACATTTACTCCTATTATTGGTATAAAAATATCAGCTGTATTTTCCCCTGTTCTTACAGTCTTTAATACTAAAAGGGAATACAATACAGTAGCAATAAACCAACCTAGAGTAAGTTTATTTATTCTATCGCTTTCAAATTTGTTTACTAAATATGATATATATCTTGTTATGGAAAGTTGTAATGTTATCAAAGTAACAGAAAATCCAACACTTAATATTGTAACCCATCCTGCAGCAATAGTTGATAATATACTTCTTGCTGCATCTGCACTACCTGCAAAAAGTAATGAACTAAAATAATGCATGTCTATACTAAAGTCTGTGCCAAAACTTTCATCAATTCTAGATGTTACTAAAAATCCTACAAATGCAATTATTGAAAATAGAATAGGATAATAAAGTATTGATTGTTTAAATATAGACCATTTAGAAATAACTTTTTTTTTAAAAAGAATAAAGATAAGTTTAATTTCCATAGATTATTTGATAATATTATATTTTACAAACATATAATTTAATAATTATATTCGAAATTGAAATCAATATCTATTTAAATAATTTACTGAATATAATGATAGATTTGTTTGCTAGATCTATAGCCGTAATAGACGATGACATTGATATTACTAATCTATTCAAGGATGTACTAGAAGATGACGGATATATTGTATTTGCTTTCAATGATTCAATAGAAGCATTAAACCACATACAAAAAAATATCGAAGAATTTGGACTTGTAATTTCAGATTATCGTATGCCTAAAATGAATGGTTATGAGCTATGTACAAAGCTTGCTGATCTTAACCATGATCTTAAAGTAATTTTGATTAGTGCTTACGATCTGTTAGAACGTGATAACTTCAAGTTCATATTTTTGCATAAACCTATAACAATAGCTAAATTGGTTAGCACTGTGAATGAAAGTATATCTAAATCAATTCAACATTAAAAGAATACGGGCAATTCGGGCATGATCTACTTTCATCTTGCATTTTTTTGAGCTAACCTATCATATAACCTACTTTCATTTTCCATCTCTGCCGGTGACATTTTATTACATTCCCGCTGCAATTTTGCATGTAACTCTAAACTCCTTTTCTCTTCTGCTTCAATCTCCTCTGGAGTCATCTTGCTAAGTCTTTCTTGCTCTGCCTCGTATTCTTCCTCCATGTATCTATTATATTCTTCCTCTTTTTGTAATTCCTCTTCATCCTCCTTAGTCATCCTCCTCCATATCATAGTAGGTTGGTTTGATTTCTTCAAATACTGCCTAAGTGCTTCTTTTTGTTCATCACTAACAGTCTTGCCCATTTTACCCATTCTTTCTATAAAGTAATCTATCTGTTGCTTATGCGACCATTCAAATACCTTTGGTCTTCCTCCATCTTTAGCTATATCTTCTAAAGTTATTTCCTTACTTTGTCTTGCGAACCGTTCCATTTCGAACTTGAATGCAAAGTAGATAGTTTGATCGTTAGATTCCTTGATTCGTTTTTCTTGTTGTTTTAGTAATTGAGATTGTAATTCCATCTGTTTGTTTAGATAATCGATTTGTGCTTGTTGTCCTTCACCCATTTTAATAATTATTTTTGGATCGAGAAATGTAAGTGCTGGTTCAATCTTTGAATATACTGATCTTATTTCTTCTTCTGTTGGTTCGAATTGATATGTTTCATTTTCCTTACCAATCCAATAGTAACCCCATTTTTCATCACCAGTTATGGTTTTTACCGTAGTCCTAACAAACCATCTCAAGCTATGTAACGATATAGAATTTCTACCATTGGGAAATTTCTTACCTAAGTTATGTTTTTTAATAAATATTTCATCGACAAGTTTTTTAAATTTAGATCGGGCATCATCATATAAATATTTGTAATTGTTTACCTCAGTATTCTCATACTTATTCATCTCAAATTCACCCCTTATTTTGAATAAGTAACTTTCCTCAATATTTTCTGGTTTTACATATTGATGTTTTACTGGTTTACCATTTTCATACTTTACAATATTTCTAATTCTATGTTTGTATTGGATCCAATTCTTTAATACCTTCACAGTCTCGTGGGTCAAATACACGTCACGTTCTACTCCCATCTTTGTAATTTCAACAGATAGATTGATTCTAGGGGGGTTAGCTTCAAAATTCAGATCTTTAACCTTTATCTGTAAGGCTTCTCCGATTCTAATCCCACTGCTAACAAGTAACATCGTTAAAGCCCTCACTCGTAAATCGCTGTTAATGCTCATTAACTCATGTAAAAACTCGGTCATGTTCTCTTTAGTTATTGTTGTTTTTTTGTTCTTGGTTTGTGGCGGTAGATTATTTACCCTACTCGAAAAAGTATCATTTATAATTAAATTACCTGTTGAATGATTCAACGCTTTTTTTGCAGAATGATATAACAGCTTCATTCGTGATCTGCTAATTTTGGGATTTTTCGCCCTTAGAAAATTCCCATATTCGTTAAAGTATTTGTATACATCAATTTTCAATCCTGTATGATCATTTCTAACATTTTTTACCTCTCCTTCTAATCTATCGTAAATAAAATCTTCATCTATCAGAGTGCTATATTTTTGTAATGTAAAATCTTCTATAGGTCTTAATCTTTTTGATATTTCATATTTCGAACTAGCTTCATTGATTGAATCTAAATAAGCCAATAATATAGGAGATTGAATCTCTTTTCTTTTTCTCTCTACCACATCACTATATTATAGTCTCTTTACCCTTATATACATATGTATTTCCATGATATTAAACCAAGTAAAAATCTTGATTTCACTTCTAATATTTCCTCTAGTCCATTGGGATATGGGCGTAATACGAACTAATGACCATAGTTTAAACGTTTATATTGAAGATAAGAGAAAATACAATAAATAAGGGTATGCAAACATTAAAAAATACACAGGTTTATCGACCTTTAACG
>DASUUM010000146.1:0-2211 GCA_036374075.1 Nitrososphaeraceae archaeon | reverse complement strand
AATAATAAATACTAGTTAATTTAATTTTTATTAGTATACTATTAATTTCTATAATCTTGTTAATACTCTGAGCAGAAGTATCAAATAATAGATATAACTTTCATTTTATTTCAAGGAAATTACAATATGAAATAATGTAATTGCAGAACGAAAAACCTTGAGCTGACTAACCAATTAATTTGTATTAAAAATAACAGATATTTATTAAAAATTAAGTGGTTTCATTTTGATATTGTTTAAGTCCGCCTGTTGAGTTTTCAATAAATTATTTTACTATTTAAATTTTTTATGTTTTTCTTTTTTAATTTGAACTGCAAAATTGTGTCAAAATAAATCATCTGACTATCCCCATAAAAATTGATGTAATAAATTATAAACTAGATTTTAAATAATAGTCTTTTTTAATATATCTAAAATGTTTCTAACTTACCAGATAATTAGCAAGAAACTTCTAATCATACCATTTGTTGTTTTTGTAATTCTTTGCGCCTGGATACCCTTAACGGCTGATGCAAGTTTAACAATATCATCTTCATCTTCAAGATCAATATCTTTAACAAATAATACAAATACTTCGGATAATACAGCAACAACAGCAACATCTATACAACATTTGATTATTATCTTTCAAGAAAATGTATCGTTCGATCATTATTTTGGGTCATATCCGTATGCTGAAAATCTTGATGGCGAAGTTCCATTTTATGCTTCTGCCAATACACCTTCAATAGATGGTTTGACAAAATCACTTTTATATAATAATACGAATTTAAAGGATCCTTTTAGAATGAGTAAAGATGACGCAAAAACAGTTGCATCATGTGATAATAATCATGACTATACTGCTATACAAAATTCTTATAATAGAGGTTTTATGGACAAATTTGTTGAATTCAGTGGAATAGTAAGAAAGGGTTGTGATCCTGGTCAAGTAATGGGTTATTTTGATGGTAATACAGTAACTGCATTATGGAATTATGCTCAACATTTTGCAATTAATGATAATTTTCATAGCACCATTACAGGTCCTTCATTACCAGGACATGTTAATCTTATTTCAGGTCAAACACATGGAGCAATACCGTCTGATATGGAAAATGAAATCTCTAATGGAACTTTGATAGGCGATAATGATACTTTGTTTGATGACTGTTCTAATGGAACTAAACTTTATATGACTGGAAAAAATATAGGTGATCTTTTAAACAATAAAGAAATAACATGGGGTTGGTTTTCAGGGGGATTCAAACCAACATCTAGAACAGATGATGTGAAAGCAGTATGTGGATCTTCTCATGTAAATATCATAGGCAATAACATTACAGATTATGTTGTACATCATGAACCATTCCAATACTACAAATCAACTGCAAACCCTAGTCATCTTCCTCCAACATCTACAAATATGATAGGTAAAACTGATCAGGCTAATCATCAATATGATCTTTCTGATTTTTGGGCTGCAATTGAATCGGATAATATCCCTTCAATAAGTTTCTTGAAAGCACCATATTATCAAACAGGACATGCAAAAGCATCAGATCCTATTGATGAACAGACATTTTTAGTAAATACAATCAACAAATTACAAAATATATCTAAGTGGAATAATACTGCAATTATAATTGCATATGATGACACTGGTGGATGGTATGATCATGTTCTGCCACCAATAGTAATGCAATCTAGTGATCCAAAATATGATGCTATAGGCGGTCCTGATGGTCTCTGTGGTCTTTATGGTAAAAATAGTAAGTATCAGGATCGTTGTGGCTATGGCGGAAGACTACCTATTGTTATTATATCTCCATGGGCTAAAGTAAATTATGTTGACCATCAATTAACAGATCAAACATCAATTTTACGATTCATAGAAGATAATTGGAACCTTGGACGTATTGGAGATAATTCTTTTGATGAAAAAGCAGGATCACTTTTGAATATGTTTAATTTTACAAAAGGACATTATGCTGAAAAATTATTTTTAAATTCAAATAATGGTACAATTTTAAATAACTATTAAAAATAAATCTAAATTTTATTGATCATACCTTTTTTCATTTCTTTATAGAACTACAAAATTGTGTCAAAATCAGTTAATACACCTCAAGCTCAACCTTTTAGTTCTTTAGTATTTAGAATAATTTGTTATCCATTAATTAAAAAAATCACCTTCTAATTCTAGATAAGATAATTGCGCTTGAGAGATGA
>DASUUM010000145.1:0-2654 GCA_036374075.1 Nitrososphaeraceae archaeon | reverse complement strand
GTTTGTTTGTGAATATCTATGCAAATCTTATAAATAAATTATTTGCCTCTCCACCAAGATTATCATTTTATTACTATTATTATGCTAAAATTTGCTAAAATGTAATAAAATTTATATATTGTAATGTTTATTACAATATACGGTGATTATTACAATGAGCATTCGTGATATAAATCCTTTTGATTGGTATAGAAGTTTATTTAGCAGAAGAGGAATTTCTGGTGGAGGATTCTTTGACGATATGTTTAGAGACTTTGATGAAATGAGGAGAATAATGAATAGAACATTTTCAGAACAATTCAAAAATATTGAAAACATAGTACCAAAAAATCTAGTTAAAGAATATGAAACACCAGATGGTGGAAAAGTTAGAGAAGTAGGTCCAATAGTGTATGGATATTCAATGACAATAGGACCTGATGGAAAACCAAAGATAAGAGAATTTGGTAACGTAAAGTCTCCTTTTGCTGAAAGAGTAGGAGGATTCTATCAACAACCATCACTTTCTGAAGAAAGAGAACCATTAGTTGATGTATCTTCTACAGATAAAGAAGTCAAAGTCGTAGCAGAAATGCCTGGCGTGAAAAAAGAACATATAAAGATAAATGCTTATGAGAACACAGTAGAAATAACAAGTGATGATCCACAGAGAAAATATCATAAAGTAATAGATCTTCCAACTGAAGCAGATACTCAAACTGCTAAATCTACATACAATAACGGAATTCTAGAAGTAATCTTTAACAAAAAGAAACAAACCAAGCCTAAAGGAAAAGAAATTAAAATAGAATAATAATACGAATTTTATTTTAACTCATTATTATTATTTTTTATTTTTTTTATTTTTTATAGTTTATCAAATTAGATAAATTAATTTGAGAATGCATTAATATAGAATCTGTAACATTTTTGATTGTTTCAAATTTTAAGATATAATCAATCTTTTTTTTCTTTTACTATTTGTGTACCTGAAAGGAAAAGTCACTTGTTATAATAACCAATTTGGAAATGAATTTCTATTCTATCTCTTTTTTAAGATCAATTATAAAAAAGTTTCTAGATTTTGAATTGCTAATATTCTTTTATATGTGTATTGAAATATACATTTCATTTGATATAAATTCAAAGCTATTAGTGAACTATGGGCACGTACAAGTAGAATCTTCTGTGTAGTAGAGTTCTATTGTTACTACCATATATTTAGCTTTTATTATTAGAAACTTAATATTTATTGTCTAAAAATTCTATTCTCTTTGAATATTTATTTAATATCTGAGATTGATTCTAATTAGATAAATAAAGATATTAGAAAAAATGAAATAAATAATAATCATTTGTAATGAGTTAGTTAACATAACTAAAATAAGGATAATTTATTTAGCTTAAATATACAAGATTTATAATGGCAAATTTAAAAATATTAGTGATAATAACATTATTAATTCTTTTAGCTTCAGTTGGTTTTATTGGAGGAAACTATGTATATAGTATAAAATATTGGTGTGATGAACATGTGTTAATATGCAATGGGGATGAGACAGATGATGAAATTACTGGAAATGACAATAGCAATATAATGTATGGATGGACGGGAAACGATTATTTGCGTGGAATGGCAGGTGATGATGTTATTTTAGGAGGAGAAGGCGCAGATACAATTATTGGTGATACATCAACTGATGTTTTTAATGAGAATGATCATGGAAAAGATGTAGCAATTGGCGGGTCAGGAGACGATATACTAATGGGTTATAATGGAAGTGATGAACTTTATGGTGGAACTGGTGATGATTGGCTTCGAGATTTTGGTCCAAGAAATTCTGATGAACTAAACAAATTTTTTGGCGAAGAGGGAAACGATTTGCTTGTTGGTAGTAGTAGTAGAGATATTTTTAACTGTGGGGAAGGAATAGATGTAGTTCTAAATTTCAATTCGACTCAAGGAGATAAATCTGAATACAATTGTGAGATGTTGTTTAAAGAAACAATTAATGAAAGTCAAAATAATGAAAAATACCTTGCTTTTGCTCCTATCGATAATGGAACAATAGATCTGGGAAGACAATAATTCAAGCCGATAAACAAATTGAGATGAAAATATTAGTAACAATTACTATACATAAAGTGCAGGATTTAATTCTACATATACACACAACAGTAGGGTGAAAGTTGGTTGCAAAGATCTTGCTATTGCGCTTGTAACCTATGATTCATTCTAATTTGCAGTAGATATTGAATTCATAGCACAGATATTGAGGACAAATTTGATGATGAGACTATATATCTAGCATAATTGAAGGATATAGTAGATGAACACGTGAGCAATTATAGATGACCTCGATGATGCCAATGAAAAACATCTTAATAAGAATATCTAAAAGTATGTTGATAAACATCTTTATTCTCACAGTCGAAAATAGCTAGAATAGGTTTCAAAAGATAATTCAAATCACCATAGCCTTTTTTTCTGTAGTTCGTTTTGGAAATAGTAATTGGCCAAATGAAGTATGCATTTTTGTTGCAACTACAATGCCAGAAGGTTTAGTATTTATTATTAAGACAGATATGAAACTATAATATAATGATATATGAATTCAAATATATTAAACACAACAAGGCTAGATTTAAGCCAGATAAAAGAGAAGAAGGAACAA
>DASUUM010000144.1:0-8893 GCA_036374075.1 Nitrososphaeraceae archaeon | reverse complement strand
ATTGTCAAATTTTTTATTCCATTACGATCATTGTAAGGGTAGATTTTACTCCTGTTAATTTTCTTAATTTCCATGTAATTGTTTCTTTAACCTTATCCATAGTATCAGATTCTACTTTTGCAATAATATCATATACACCATAGACTTGAAAAACTTCTCTAACTCCTTCTAAATTTTTTAAATCTCTTACTATTGCATCTTCACTTCCCAACTCGGTGTTTAATAATACAAAAGCACTAGGCATGAAGTTTTATACAGAATGATATATAAAAACATGCTGAAAGATATAATATTTCATTTCATGTTTCATATAATTTCCTTTCATCAAAAGGTCCTGCCATTTCCCATTGATAATTAAAGAAATCTTCACACCAATCATGAAAATTTTGATCTTGACTATAGAACATAATATTTAAATCAGGCTCACCTTTAAGATTAGGAAATAACAAGCAAGCTTCTCTCTCATTAAAAATTGTCATTATGCTTACCTTATTACTCATCTTTCTTTCTACCATACCTTTGGAAATTAGACTTTGCCATCCTACTTTTTCTAGTAATTCTCCTCTTCCTTTTGGAATTATAGTATCTTTTGAAAAAATATAAGAAAATTTTATACCAGTCTGAATTTTGTTACTAATTGTTTCAATGAGGTCTAGGGGAACTTGAGACATAATTTCTTTGATATAGACTTTGGAATTCCAGTAAAGTCTTTTCCATCGTTGTAAATTTGCCATAACACCAAAAATGATTTCGCTATTTTGTAAAGATCCAATTCTTTGAATGAATTTCAATGGCAATTCCTCTAAGGAATGTTCTATAAAATATTGTTTATTTTGTAAAAGAAATTCATAACCTGGAATTAGAAAGACGACTGCTTTACCATAAGAAGTTAAACCTAAATCACCTTCTCCATCTTTAAAAACCAATCCCGAATCAACTAATCTTATTATGTTTCTATGTGCTTCTTGCATAGTTGCATCTAATTCCGAAGATAACTGAGATAATCTATACTTGTGTTTAGATAGCTTTAATAACATAGAAAGTCTCAAATCTCCAGCCAATTCAAAGAATAAAGTTTCTGTTTTTTCAGGGAGGTTATTTTGCATTTATTCTACTATAGTTAGCTTCAAAGATTTAAACTTGAATAAATCAAATGAAATAAATTTAAAAATGAAACCTCCAAACAGCAAATTTTTAATTAAAAAGTAATTGATTAAGGTGAGACTCTTGTGATAGTTCTTGGAAATGGTACTGTATCCTTTATGTCATTAATATTGAGTATCCATCTCATTAACCGTTCTATTCCTAATCCAAATCCGCCGTGTGGCACAGAACCGTATCTTCGCAAATCTAGATACCAATCATAATTACTCTTTTCTAAGCCTTCCAATGTCATTCTCTTTTCCAAATTATTAAGGTTATCTTCTCTCAATCCACCGGAAGTAATTTCACCAAAGCCTTTAGGAGCAAGCAGGTCAGCTGCAATTCCTATTCCAT
Organism: Nitrososphaeraceae archaeon; assembly: GCA_036374075.1. Taxonomy (GTDB): domain Archaea; phylum Thermoproteota; class Nitrososphaeria; order Nitrososphaerales; family Nitrososphaeraceae; genus TH1177. Next base: position 7,396 of record DASUUM010000144.1, on the reverse strand, counting down.
CTTTGGAAGTATCTGCTTTAACATAAAATGGTTTTATTTTTAATGGATATCCAATAACAAATAATGGTTTCAAAGAATTCTCATTAAGCAGTCTTTCTGATTCACTGCTAAGATCATCACCATATTCAATAATTCTTGATATTTCATTATCAACTATTTTAAATTCTCTATTTCGAAGTATATCTATTGCTTTTTCATATGTAATTCTATCAAAGGGAGAGGAGGACGATTTCTCCAATTCCGAAATATCTCTTTTCAAAAATTCTAATTCTGTTTTATTATTTTGCACAATTTGTTTGATAACGAATGTAACAAGATCTTCTTGAACTTTTAGTAGGTCATCCAAAGATACCCATGGCGCTTCGGCCTCTAGATGTAAAAATTCTGTTAAATGTCTTATTGTTCTCGATTTTTCGGCGCGAAATGAAGGAGTAATAGCCCATACTGGGCCAAGAGAAAAAATCATTGCCTCCAAATATAATTGTGCACTTTGAGAAAGGAATGCATTGTCTTCAAAATATTTTAGATTAAATAATGTTGATCCCCCCTCGACTGATCCTTTTACAATCACTGGAGCGGTGACTTCAATCCAATCATTATCTGTAAACCATTTTCTTAAATAATAGAGAAGTGATGATCGAATTTTAGAAATCATGGTCATTCTACGAGTACGTATAGCAAGATGTCTTTTATCTAACAAAAGGTCAAGACTTTGGTATTCACCTATTGGATAATCATTCTTAGCAATGTTAAAAATTTTAATTGAATTAGCTTTTATTTCATAACCACCTTCAGGAGCACGCGAATCTTTCTGAAGAATTCCAAAAATTTCAACGGATGATTCTATAGTTAAATTATTTGATTTAGAGGAATCAATGATACATTGGATAACACTTCCTCTTTCATCTCTAATCAATAGGAAAGTATTCTCTTTTTGTTTTCTAATTCTATGTATCCAGCCCTTAATAGAAACATTTTTTCCAACATAACTTTGATTTTTTAGTTCTTTCGCTCTGATATCCATTATAATAAATCATTTTCTATATTACATTTATCATATTTTAATTAGTTTTAGTAGCAAATCAAGAATTTTCATCTACTATAGCTTTACTAGTTGATAGTAATATTGATTTATGACCTATAGGAGCTTTTATTTTTTTATATTATATAACAATAATCAGCTTTTCTATTATTCAAAAAATTCATAAAATATTTTACCTAATTACAAAAAAATAGAAGGAACAATTATATCTCACTATTAGAAATGCTAAAATACAAAAAATCTAAATATTTGCAAATTACATATGACACGATTACAAATTATAATATCTAAAATCATAGAAAAAGATGGTTTGGATAGCATATCACATAAAAACCTCAAAATAAAAACTATTCTGGTAATGAATCGCAATTCATTTTACCGTTTTCATTTTTAACAAACAGATATCTATTATCTTTAAAAATAAAAGTTAATTCATTTCCTTGTACTTCTATATCTAATAATTCCTGTCCTTTTATTCCATCAAATTTTGCCATATTATAAATTGTAGTATGTATGTATTTTTAAAAATTTCTATAAAATTGATATTATAATCAGAAAAAAAAGTCTTTTCATATTATGAAAAGATTAATTGTATTTCTTCCTCATTTGACTTTCCTTCCAGTGTTGTTGGCTCTGTAAAAATATGTCTCCCCCAAGAAATTTTTACATTTGCATAAATTTTAGACCTCTTTTTGGATATTATGGATGGTTTTAATTCTATAATTTTCTCGATATCAAATAACAAAGATTTTGCTTCTTCTTCTGATTCAGGATAAAAAGGAGAGTCATCTTTAACTATAAAAATCCATATTCTATGAGGTATTCTCGGATTCCTTGTCCAAAAAAATACTGCTTTCTTAACAAATTTTATAGAATATAAAATTTTGTTTCCAGATTTTAGATCGACATTTATTGTTATTCTAAATGTATTATCAAATTTGTTATATGCTTTTTCCCATAAAGATTGGTTAAATAATTTTCTAATTCTTCCATTTATTTTTAAACTTAAACTAAAAGATATTAGATCATTTGATGTACTTGGATTATTTATCTTGGTTAAAACAATATTATCTAATGAATCTTTTTCTTCACTCAATGATTATTTACCATGTGGTATGATTTATATCCTAAATAAGTACTTGACTATTTAATGCAGGCAGAAATTATTAATTATTCTCTTAACGAAATAGAATTAAAGCTAAAAGAAGAAGATATTTCTATTATGTATATAATTCAGCATCACATTTTAAAGGAAAAAGATATAGAATTTGCTGGAATTGTGATGAAACATCCTTTAATAAAAGAGTATTTGATGAAAATAAATGGCAAAGGAAATCCTATTAATACTCTAACCAAATCTGTTAAATCAGCTAATGATTTTTTAAAAGAGCTTTCAAATTTGATAGAATCTTCTCCACAGATGGTGAATTAAATGAAATTCTGTCCAAATTGTGAAACTAGAATGCGATTAAAATTTGATGAAAATCTAATATCATGTTCTAAATGTGGATTTACTATATCAGAACAAAAACCGACCGTAACAATTAATGTAGGTAACGTAACAACACAAGAACAAAATGCTTTAAGAATATTGGATACTGAAAATACTACAGAAGCACTTCCTACTATAAATATAGAATGTCCTAAATGCAAAAATAACTTAGCGGTTTGGTGGATGCTTCAAACTCGCTCAGCAGATGAGGCAACAACCCAATTCTATCGTTGTACTAAATGTAATCATACTTGGCGAAACTATTCATAATATTATAATTTTATTTTATTAGCTTATTGGATTCTCATATTATTAAAAATCGGATTATTGATAGGAAGATTTAAAATTGCCTTACGATAGCCAGACAGTGTATTAATTTGACTTTTCTAGCTAAAACAAAATCTCCTGATGAATGGAAGGCTATTACATCTGCAATATCAACTTTAGTTGATGAAGCAACATTTGAAGCCTCAGTAGAAGGAATATCCTTTAGAGGAATGGATCCCTCACATGTAGCATTAATTGACATTTACTGGCCTAATTCTGCTTTTGAAAGATATGAATGTGATTCATTAATTAAATTTGGAGTAAGAATTGATGAATTTTCAAAATTAATTAAGAGATCAGATAAAAGAGATTCAGTTGAGTTATCCATAAACAAAGAAAGTATGTTAATTTTGAATATACAAAATGGATATAAAAAGGAATATAAAATGAGGCTCATTGAAAGTTCTTCTAGTTCTACTCCCTTACCAAAATTAAATTTTAATTCAAAAATCATATTAACAGCTTCTGCAATGGATAAAATCTTATCAGATATTCAGGTACTTTCAGAATACATAACTATTGATTGTAAATCAGATAGTGTGAGATTTTTAGGTAGAGGTGATACTGGTGAAGCTGACATACTCTTAGAACCAAAAAGTGAAGGGTTAGAAGAATTATCATCAAATGAAGATAGCATCGGCACTTATAGCATAGATTATTTAATAAAAATTACAAAGGCAATAAGTACAGCTGGAGGATCTGTAATTGCAGAGTATTCTAGTAAAATGCCATTAAGATTAGAATTTACTGTTGCAAATATTGGTCGAATTCACTTTTATCTAGCTCCACGTATACAAGATTAACAATTTTTAATATTATTAATTTAGTTAATAATATTCTTTCATTTTTAGTGAAGTTTTAATTTAGGAAATGAACTATTCATCAATTATATGAGATTAGTTATGAAATTTGGGGGTTCTTTATTGGATAATGAAATTAAACTCAATAATGTTATAAATATTATAAAATTGTATTATTCTTTGAATAATGAAATCGTCGTTATAACTTCTGCTTTGCATGGAATTACTGATAAAATTTTAGATATATGTGACCATATAAAAAAAATTAATAAAGACTCGTTATTTTTATTTCTAAAGAATACAGAAATTGCCCATACTAGTCTTATAGAGAAAATTGTAATAGATGAAAAAGAAAAATCAAAACTATTACAAGTGATTAGCAATTTAATGAATGAATTTAGAGATGTTTTATTAGGAATTTCTATTTTAGGAGAGGTTACACCAAAATCCAAAGATTATCTTCTTTCTTTTGGAGAAAGACTATCTACTCCCATAGTATCTTGTGCTTTAAATTCTGCAGGCTTGAGATCTACTTATTTAAATGGAAAGGAAGTAGGTATTTTAACCAACTCATATTTTGGGGATGCTAAGCCGTTGATGGATACAACCAAATTTAGAGTACATCATAAGATTGAGCCATTATTAAAAGAAAAAAAAATTCCCGTTGTGACCGGCTTTATTGGATGTGATCAGAATGGCAATTTAACTACTATCGGTAGAGGTGGATCCGACTACTCTGCAACTATAATTGGTGCTAGTATAAATGCTGATGAGGTTTGGTTGTGGGGTGATATTGATGGATTGATGACGGCTGATCCAAAAATTGTTAAAGATGCAATAGTTCTTGAGGAGGTTTCAGTTTCAGAAGCCTTAGAGTTATCTATGTTTGGTTCAAAGTATATGCATCCAAGAGCACTTGAGCCTGTAATGGATTCAAAAATAGTAGTGAGAATAAGAAATGCAAATAATATTGATCATCCTGGAACATTAATTACTCAAAGACCAAGTTTTACTTCTAACAAGATAGTAAAATCAATAACCGTAATTAGAAACACAGCACTAATAGATGTTAGTGGTGGAGGATTAATAGGAACACCTGGTACTGCTGCAAAAATTTTTGATGCTCTCGCAAAAAACCAGGTCAATATAATGATGATTTCCCAAACCCCTTCTGAATCTAGTATTACTATGGTTGTCAAAAAGCAAGATATTGATAAAGCTATTATAACATTGGAATTAAATTTCCTTGGAAAACTCATCAAGAGGATAGATGTTAGTGATAATGTTGCTATTATTGCAGTGGTGGGTATGGGAATGAGAGGCATCAAAGGAGTAGCAGCTAGAACCTTTGGAGCTGTGGCTAAAAGAAATATTAATGTAATAATGATAACACAAGGTTCATCAGAACTTAATCTTGCATTTGTCATTGAGGATAAAAACTGTGAGGAAGCAGTTAATGCACTTCATCAGGAATTTATAAAGATATAACAAATTCTTTAGCAAAAAGATAAATTTTGTTTTAAATTTAAGTATATGTTGTCAAAAGGAAAATTGTACGTGGTAGGGGTCGGACCAGGAAATCATGATCACATGACATATAGGGCTAAACATGTGATTGAAGATAGTGAAATTATAGTTGGTTACGATACCTATGTGTCTCTAGTAGAGGACTTAATTGAGGGAAAAGAAGTATATCGATATGCTATGACTCAGGAAGTAGATAGAGCTAATCAAGCAATAGAATTTGCAGAAAAAGGAAAAATAGTTTCTTTAGTTTCATCAGGGGATCCGGGGATATATGGAATGATAGGTTTAATTTATGAAATATTAGCAGAAAAAGGATGGAATAGGCAAAATGGTATCTATGTTGAATGTGTTCCTGGTGTTTCTTCTTTAAATTCTTGTGGAGCATTAGTTGGTTCTCCATTGATGACAGATTTTGCAGTGGTAAGTATGAGTGATCTTTTAGTTCCATGGGAAATGATAGTAAAAAGAGTAAAAGCTGCGGCTATAGGTGATTATGTTACAGTAATATATAATCCTGCAAGTAAAAAAAGAATTCATCAACTAAAAGATACAAGAGATATTCTGTTGAAGTATAGAAAACCAAATACTCCTGTCGCAATAATAAAAGGAGCTTATCGTGACAGTCAGGAAATAGTTTTAACTAATTTAGAAGATATGTTAAATTATAGTAATATTATTGGGATGATAACTACTATAATAATAGGAAATTCTTCTACCTATAACTATAATAACATGATGATCAATCCACGAGGATATAAATCGAAATACCAATTAGTGAAGGAAGAAGAAAAAATAAAAAAGTAATTTATTGGGGTAAATACTCTATTACTTTTTGTTTTTTAAAAAATAGGTTCTCGTTCTTTGAAATGATATCTTATTGGTTCAATAATTTTGCAAAGATATTTTGAAGTAGCTTGTTTTACATCTTGAGGATGAAGGTTTTGTTTTTCATAATCTTGTTTTAATTCTACGTAGTTAGAATAAGTAATTGTTCCTCCATATTTTGAAGGACGTTCAATTATAAATTCCTTATAATTATGAAAGATAATATATCTTATAATTTCCAAAATAGGATTATTTTCTGAAGCACCTATAGGGCAAAAGGATTTCTTAATTTTAGTTTCAATTGTTTTATCATCATCATGAATAAAAATACCCCCCATTGGTTTGCTTTTACTCATTTTACTTGAAATTTGTAAATCTTCTGTACTATTCTCAGTTAAGCCTAGTTTGACTGGTTCTAAAAGCCCTGGAAGTAAATGATGATGTAAACTAACTGGAACTTTCCATTTTAATTTAGGAAAAATTTCTCTTACTAGCATATGGATTTTTCGTTGATCGGTTCCTGCATGTACCAGATCCAAATCTAGTGCATGAATATCTGTGGATTGCATAGCAGGATAAAGAAATTGAGAAAAGTCAAGCTGGTCATTAGAATTCCTACCCATAATTGTTAATGATCTCATAATTCTAGATAATGTAATATGTTTACAAAATTGCATAAAATTTTTCCAGTACTCTTTATATTCATTATATATACTACTTCCAAGAACAATATTTACACCAGGACAAAAAAATCTAAAAGCATCTGAATAATAATTAGATATTTCATTTATCTTATCCCAGTTACCTTCTAATTTATTATTAATAAAAGTGTGCCAGTCAGCTAAAAAAACTGTTGTATTAAAATTTGCTTTTATTAGATCGTTTATTTTAAACCCTGTCAGAATAAGACTTCCAAGATGAAGTTTTCCTGAAATTTCTAATCCTATATAATGTTTAGGCCTTGTAGTTGTTTGTAAAAGATTTTTTAACTCATTCATTGTAACAATTTCTTCAGTGGGATCAGAAGTGATAAGTGATAGCCTGTTTTCCAAATCCATATAACCTACGATAGACTAACTATACTTAAATTTTACATCGGATATTTAGTGACAAGACAGATTAATTAAAGAATTTACATTACAAAAGGAATGTTAAAAAGGTATTGTAATTGAAAGATTATTACTTATTGTTATTTTTTTATGCTTATAAAAGAAAATAAATCTATTAATATATAAATGGAAACATATTATAGTTAAAAGGAAAAAATCTACAGGTTTTAATTAAATTCTTTTTTAATATTGTTATTTTTGCTAATATTTATATATTATAAGTCATCAAAGCCAAATCAAAATTATTGGTTTCTTAATTCTATTATTTTAAAAA
>DASUUM010000143.1:0-13823 GCA_036374075.1 Nitrososphaeraceae archaeon | reverse complement strand
AAGTAACAATAACAATGTTAACTTTAACAATGTTCTTTTGAATACAGTTGACCTAAACAATGCTAATGGGTTACCAGTAAATACCAATGCCAATACATATGACCAAAATAACTGTATGACTTCCAATCCAAGCGGTATATGCATTGGTAAGTAAAAGAGAAAAAAATTTCCATCCATTTTTTTATTTTCTAGATAATTCTTAAAATAGATTTCTTATAATATTAGTAAAATATACTTTCAAATATTCTTATTAATTATCTTATCAATTATATCCAGTTCAATTATTGAAGCATATTTAAGTTCATTAAATATATCCAATACCGATATTGTAACAGCGAATATAAAAGAATAGACTAATATAGATATCAAAGATAGAAATGTATAAAAATTACTTCAAAGAAATAATGAAACAGTTATTCAAATATTTTAATTATGTTTCATTCTTATAGGAATCAGAAATTCTATACAAGATATATTTATCAGCTGGAGAAAATTTTGGAGGAGTAGGATCAACAGTAATTGCCGAACAAGTTGGGCATTGACTCTTAAGAGTATAAATATTGCAAATTAAACACTTTCTCAATAAATGTTTCATGTTAATGGATTAATTGTTGTTGGGTTTTTTTAGATTCTTGACGTATAAAATTAAAATGACCGCCCTCTTTTTCAATGGCAGACTTGATTTTTTCTATAGAATTATTAATAGATTTCTCCGCTACTTTAAAATTATCAGCAGCAACAACTATTCGATATTTAGGTGCCGCAATATATGAGATTATAACCTTTGCATTACCTTTTGTAGTTTCTGCAGCACTTAAAATAGATTTTATAATTTCTACACCATTAGATTTTTGTGATGAAACCTCTAATATGCCTCTTATTTCAACATGAGGAATAGAAATCTTTTTACTTTCTTCTTCAATTATATTAATTACATTGTCATTTAATTCTAATGGTAGTAATACTTCTTTTCCTTTTTTTGCTGTAGCTTCAAAAATATCATAAACATAATCGTATTTGGTTAAAATTTTTTCTTCAATTTGTTTTATTTGTTCATCTGAAAGGTTGGCTTTACTTTTTATTATTGCCATGAAAGCATTAGCCTTTTCATTTTTCTTAACTTCGATAATTTTTGACTTTTTTTCTTCTCCTGATACTTGTTTTAATGATAAATCTACTTCTGATCTTGTTTTATTTACTCTAATAACTTTTAATACAATTTTTTGATTAGGTCTTACATATCTTTCAATATTTCTGATCCAACCTGTTGCTATTTCAGAAATATGTAAAAAACCTGTTATATTACCATATTCTTCTAAAGAAACATATGCACCATGATTGGTAACTTGTTTAACATTAGCAAGAACAATATCTCCTTCATCAGGGAGATCCTTATGATCCTCCATCTTTAATTAACTCAAAGATGAGATATATTTATTTTGTCAAGTATTTCATAATTTTGGCAATTAATAATCAATTCCCTTTTTAGCTTTGATTCCATATTGATAAGGATGTTTGATCTCTTTCATTTCAGTGACTAAATCAGCAACTTTGATAATTTCAATTGGAGCATAATTACCCGTTAACACAATAGATGTATCTTTTGGTCGCATATTAATTAATTCAATTACTTCCTCCGTTGAAACGAGTTTAAGATTTATTGCATAATTAATTTCATCTAATATAATTATATCGTATTTTTTGGAAGAAATTTTTTCTCTTGCAAGAATTAATGCATCCTTTGCAGATTTTTTATGTTCTCTAAAATCATGATCATCATCTAATATTCCAATAAAACCTTTTCCTGCAGCTATCATTTCAAATTCAGGATTTAATCTTTTAGAACTAGAAAGCTCTCCATAATACCATTCACCTTTAATAAATTGAATCATTAATACCTTAAGTCCATGACCTACTGCTCTCAATACTATTCCTAATGCAGCAGTAGTTTTTCCTTTTCCTTTACCAGTATAAATTAATACAAGTCCTCTTTTAGTTTCCATAGTTATAGTTGTATACTTTAAGATTTTAAATTATATTTTTCTTTCTCATAATACATAATTTTTATATAGTTTATCTATATTATTTATAGAATGATTATTTAAAAAGTTTATATCTTTAACACTATAACTATGTAATAAGCTTTTTTTAGATATGCAAAATAAACAAACAATACTACAAAATTGGAATAACGAGCAAGTATCTATTAATGAAATTATTAGCAATATTTTCAATTTACTCAATATTAATAATATAGAAATTAAAAACAAAGTCATAGAAGTTTCAAGAAATTCTACAGTTAAAAATCCATCAGATCAATGGTTTTATGTATTGAAAATAATTTCTATTTATTGTATAAAAAATAGTAAAATTTTTTATCAATCTCAATTATATGATCTTTTGACGATATTATCAAGAATCCTCGATGAAAAGAAAAAAGAAATCGTAAATACAATTACATTTAACATATATAAGGATATCATGGAAAATTATAATAAGTTAAACGATACTCTAAAGCTTATTTTTCCAGTCATAATAGTAAACGTTATGTATATACTAAAATATGGACACGATCTGGAAGGAAAACCAATAAAGATACATGCAATTAACAATTATTATCAGAATTCAAAACTTAATTTAGAAAATGAATTGAAAAAAATATTATCATTCAGTATAGAAACTAACAATACTCAAGATAATAAAATAGTTCGAATACTAGAAAAAATTACTGGAAGAAATGGAAGAGAAATACAAATTGCATTCCAAAATTTAATTGAATCTGATCAAAAAAAGGTAGAAGATATTTGTAATAATTATCAAAAACTTCAGGAATATTTTAAAATCATTGAAACCTATGGATTTAGTGAAATAATAGAGAAAGAAGCTGGAAGAAAATTATCTGGCAGTCAATTACAACATGCAGTATACTCAATTAAAAAAACAAAACTATATCTAGAAAACTTATTGGATGGCGCGTTTGTTCCAAGGGGTAAGCATGGAATTAATCATATAAAACATAATATTGAATATGGTTTTCAATTAGCTGGTATAATACAATCAAAAAGAAAAAAATATATTTTTGATAAAGATAATTTCCAAATCTAATTTTAAAATTTATAGAAATTCTATATATTACAATGACTGATAGAATCAAGGTTAAAGCCAAAATAAACAATATTCTTGGAATTTGTTGTTATCATTTACTCCCTATAAAACAAGAATATCATATTGGAAAAGGAAAGCTCCTAGGAATTTGTACTCTATCAAGCTTAGATTTACTCGAAGAAATCAAAAATAATCAAGAGATCATGGATAAAATTTCTATAGTAGGCAGACTACTTTCAGAAAATAAAGGAATAGATGAAATTATTAAATATACTACAAATAATAAAAGTTTGAAATATCTTTTACTTTGCGGAGAAGAAGTCAAAGGTCATTTGTCTGGACAAACATTAATTGCGTTAAAAAAAAATGGAATTGATCAAAATAAAAGAGTTATAAACGCTGTTGCGCCATACCCATTTTTAGTATGTTCAAATGATGAAATTGAATATTTTAGATACCACATAAATATAATTAATAAGATTGGATTAAAAGATATATATAAAATAAAAGATATAGTCTTTAATGTTTAGTTAATTTTACTAAAACAAATGAACATAATAATGTATCAAAATAAAAATAAAAATTTAACAAAATTATTATATAAAACTTAAATATCTCAAATTACAAATTTTCTTCTTAAATAAATAAACCAATTTTTTTGTTTTTTATAAAAAATTTATAACAGTGTTTGCTTTTTTATATGTATGGAATATGCAAATCCAAATGTTTTAGTAGATACACAATGGGTAGAAGACCATGTAAATGACAATAATGTTCGGATAGCTGAAGTGGACTATGATCCAAAAGCAAATTATAATCTTGGTCATATCCCTAATGCAGTTTTATTTGACTGGAAAAAGGATATAAATGATCCTCTTAACAGAAATATCATTTCAAAAGACGATTGTTCAATATTGTTACAAAAAGCTGGAATAAATAATGATACTATTCTTGTATTATATGGGGATTTTAATAATTGGTTTGCTGCTTTTGCTTTCTGGGTTTTTAAATATTATGGCTATAAAGACATTAGACTAATGAATGGGGGAAGAAAAAAATGGCTTGAAGAAGACAGATCAATTTCAAAAGAAAGTCCAAATTTCTCAAAAGGTAACTTTCAGGCTGCTGAACCTGATGAAAGTATAAGGGTGTATTTGGATTATGTAAGAAATCGTGTAATGTCACAACAAGGTACTTTAGTTGATGTAAGAAGTCCAGCTGAGTTTACAGGTCAGATAACTGCTCCTCCAGAATATCCTACTGAACATGCACAAAGAGGAGGACACATACCTAGCGCACAAAATATTCCTTGGGGTCAGGCAATTAATGAAGATGGTACTTTTAAATCTGTTGAGGATTTAAAAAAATTATATGAACCAAAAGGAATTACACCAGACAAAGAAGTCATTACATATTGTAGAATAGGAGAACGTTCGTCACATACATGGTTTGTTTTGAAATATCTCCTTGGATATCCCAACGTAAAAAATTATGATGGGTCATGGACTGAATGGGGAAATATGATCAATAATCCAATTGAAAAGTAAATAAAAGTACCCATCAATTAATTTTTTTCTTTTTTAACTAAAAAATGAAATATAGAACCTTCTTTTCTTACTTCTAATATTGATTGAGAATGTTCTTTAGACCATCTTGCCAATTCGAGATCAGCAGTTATATCATCAGAAGCCAAATACACAATCTCGCCGATGTTAATTTGAGTAAATAGATCATCCAATTTGGCAAGCGTTGCAGCACATTCAGTACCAAGCTCATACATTTCATAATCTGGATAGGCTTTGAAACAATGGACATGAAATTCATCTATAAGAGTTTTAAATTCTACATGACATTCATCAGTTGATTTTAAATAATCAAGTTCTTTTTCTAAATTTGAAGGAATAATTTTTACCAGCCAACCTGAATCATAAGGACTATCATTAACTTGTTTGGGTTTAGAGAGTACCGAAATATTAATCTCTTTTATCTTACCACTAATTGGAGAGCGTATTATTCCAAAATATTTTGAACTTTCTATAGAACCTAAGCTTTTTCCTTTCTCAATAAAAATATCTCCTTTTTTTAGTTTAATTGTTTTTATTTTGCCTGAAATAAATGATAAAATAGGTATGATTCCAATCTTTATCGAGTCCATATTCGAAGTATCGATCCATACAAAGTTATCAGGATCATAAAACAAGTTATCAGGAAAATTACAATTATTAATAATCATAAATCTAAAAACATTTTATAACCAATTTTATTCTTTACATTGCTCTAAATTTTTTAGTACAATAGATAAAGATATAATAATGTATTTCAAAAGATTATTGAAAGACTAATTAGGATATATAGATTATTGTAATAATCTTAATTCTTTCATACATATCTAATATATGGTTTCTAAAATTGGTATCCAATAGATCAAAAATATAAACCTAAGAGTATCGAAATTTGTAATAGATGAAAACCAATGATTTAGATAGAAAATAAAAAAAGAGATATGGTTCTATATTGAACTGATACATAAAACAGTATTGGAATATAGCTATATCAAGAAATGAAATATAACACGTATAGCATTAGATTTCTTTTGATCTCTTTTTCTCCAAATTGAAAGACATAATACTGCTATTCAGATGATGGGATAATATGGTATCTGAAAGCAATCAAATTTCCACCTAAAACATAGATTGGATTCACAATTGAAAAGGGGTTTGATTTTAAAAGAATAGTGTAATATTTTAATAAGGATATGAAAGTTTTAATAATTTCTATCTTTTTTTCGACAAAAAGAAGAGTAGTGGTCTCAACACATATACAATTGGATAAGATTGTTCATTCATATTATAATACTACCATTACAAACAAGCAAAATTTTATCTCTTGTGAAAATATGCCAATTATCCTTAAATTAACAAAGCCCATAATGATAATTAAATTTGTACATGAATGAACATGATACATTAGATAAAATTAATTCAGATATTAGAAATTGTAAATTATGTTTATTATCAAATACGAGAAAAAATGCTGTTCCTGGTGAAGGAAATTTTCTAAAGAAATTAATGATAATAGGTGAGGCTCCAGGTTATTATGAAGATCAATCAGGAAGACCTTTTATTGGTGCTGCTGGAAAAATATTAAGAAATACCTTAGCAAAAAACACGATAAATATTGAAGATGTATTCATTACTAATATTGTAAAATGTAGGCCTCCAAATAATAGACCACCACAAATTAATGAAAAAAAAACATGTCTACAGTATTTAGATAGACAAATCTTTTTACTAAAACCAAAAATAATATGTTTATTGGGAAATGTGGCGAGTTCCTATATCCTAGGTCTTAAGTCTATTACAAATGAAAGAGGAAAAGTTATACACAAGAATGGCTTGAAATTTTTTATTACTTATCATCCTGCAGCTACAATTTATAATCGAAATTTGCTAAATACATTTGAATTAGATATAAAGAAACTCGCAGAATATGTATCTAAAAATTTTTAGTTTGAAAAAAAGTTATTGAATCATCAAGAATCAGCGGTTTGATCTATTATTTAATAATAGCTAATAACAATACCAATTGATGCATTATGACAAATACCAGATAAAAAATTTATATTGTAAATTTGATGGAATGTGTCAACCTGTAAATCCAGGAGGGATAGCATGTTATGGTTTTATTATTCAAAAAAAAAATAATAAAGTTAATAAAATTTATGAAGAAGCAGGTATTGCCATTGAGCCTTTTTCCAAGGAATCTAGCAATAACGTTGCAGAATATGTAGGATTAATAAAAGCATTAGAATGGTTATTTAACAACAGATATAACAAATCAATAATATGCATCCAAGGGGATTCTCAATTAATTATTAATCAGCTTTGTGGTAAATATAGAGTAAGATCAGAAAAATTAATGCTTTATTATGAAAGAACTAAAACACTTATTAAAAATTTTGAAAATCTTCAGATAGAATGGATAGCAAGAGATAAGAATAGAGAAGCTGATGATTTAGCAAATAAAGCATATATTGATTTTATAGATAAAAATTATGAGCATTTATATAACAAATTAAAACCACATTTTGCAACTGATCAACAAATTAATTTATTAAGACATTTAAAAATTAATCCTTCTAGATACTTAAGTCGAATCGAGGCAAATAGATTCCTTAAGAAATATAATGAAAAAAAATGAACCTTTTTTATTAATTTCATTGATGCAAAGCTTTTATCTAGTTTGTTTATTGTATATTGTGAATGCCAAGAACAAAGAGTTCAGCAAAGTCTTCAGAAAAGGAAGCTATTCCACAATGGATAGAAGAAGAGATTAAATCAATACAATTTACAGAATCTGAAAAACTAAATCGAACTGGATACATATTAGAAATTTACAAAGAAGATTATAAATTAGATATACAACTTTATGAAGCATTACCTGATGGCCGTACTATAGTGGAGGGCATAGATGTTCCATCCTCTCAAGATATATCGAGATTTATGAAGGGATTCGTTTATGAGTTCAAGATTAAAATGTCTCGTGGAAAACTTAGCGAAAATGCCATAGAATTTCTTAAATCACAATTTATGGTAGATATGGACTCTATTTATCAATTTGAATTGATTGAATTACAATTAATGGATGTTGAATCTGAAGAAAACTTACAAGATTCACTTGATGATACCGATGATTTGTAATTGAAATATAAATAAATCGTAAAGATATCAATATTAACCATATGGTTTTTTCAACTAACAAGAATTAGATCAAGCTTGTGAATTTTTTCCTGATGTAATTTTTTTATCGATAGTAAGTTTCATTAATAAAAGCCACATAATTACAAGAGGAATATGATAAGATGCAATTCTCCAAGAAATAATTACATCTAAATGTGAATCTTTCAAGACATCATTTATTGATGGCAAATGATCCAAACCAGAGACATACGCCCACAATCCAAGTTCAGTTAATCCTGATCCACCAACTGTTATTGGTAAACTTCCTAATTCGGTTGAAGCCGCAGTAGCTAAAATAGACTTATATAGATCTAGATCAGATTCTACTAGTCCCCCAAGGACAAGAAAAGATGCACCAAGACACGCAAACGCCAAAAAAGTAATAACTATGCCAACAAAGAATATTTTTATTGTTCTTTTTGAATTGAAGTTTTCTCTACTCATAGTGCATAAATCGCTAATTGCAGAATTTGTATAATTAATAATTATGTCTGCACGTTCCTGTGACAAAAATCTTTTTATTAGTTTTGTCATAAACTTAGGAAGTTGAATATTATAATGTGCTGAGAAAATAACAACTATTAACCAGAATCCAAAAATCAATGAAGAAATAAGGATTATAATAGTACCAATAAGAATTGCGCCATTATAAAGAGCAATTATACCTGCAAATAATGCAAGAATTGTTCCCACAAAAACATCTGCAATAATTTCCATTGTAGCAATCCAAGCTGCAATCCCAGCTGGAACTTTGTTTTTTGTTAACCATGCTATTCGAACTATTTCGCCTCCAATATAAGATGGTGTAGTATTAGTAACAAATTCACTTCCAATACGCACAGAGATTAATTTAAAAGATGAGGCTATCTTATAGTTTAAAAATTTATCTACAAAATATTTAAATCTTAATGCCTGAAGAAAAACTTTTGTTAGACTAAATATAACAGACATAATAAATGGAATCAATCCAACACTAAATATCTCAGTGACGGACACTGGAGAGAAAATAAATAGAAAAAGAAGAGGTAAAAGACTTATTAGTATTGCAATTAGTTTCCAATTCAAGTTATCTGATTACTAAACTATATAGTTATATAATAATCAATCAATTTTATAAATATAATAATGGAATACTTGTAATATAAATATAAATTTAAATGATCATATATATTATATTTGAAAGACAAAAAATTTAATGAAAGCCATTTATATAACAGGAACAGCAGGTTCAGGAAAATCCATACTTACTGCTAATCTCTTACAATGGTATATTGACCATGATAATTTTCCTATTACTGTTAATTTGGATCCTGCTGTATCAGAATTACCTTATCATCCAGATGTAGACATACGAAATTATATAGACATAAACAATATAATAGAAACGTATGGTTTAGGTCCGAATGGTGCAATAATAATGTCGCATGATTTGATTGGTACTAAAATTCAAGAGATTCAATTAGAAGTTGATGAATTAAACCCAGATTATATTTTAATTGATACTCCTGGACAAATTGAATTATTTGCTTATAGATCTAGTGGTTACTATTTTATATCTAATTTTCAAGCAGATAATAAAGTTACTATCTTTATAATGGATGGTGTACTAGTTTCATCCCCAATTAATTTTGTTTCTTTATCACTACTTTCTGCTTCGATAAATTTTAGATTAAAAACGTCACAGATCAATGTATTATCAAAAAGGGATTTAATAATAGATAATTTAGAAAATATTTTAGATTGGGCTCATTCAGATACAGCGCTATTAGAAGCTTTAGATAAAGAAAAGAATCTAGAATTTTCTTTATTGACTAAAGATTTGATTAAAATTATTTCACAAAATGGATTGAATCAAGAATTAATAGCTATATCTAATCTAACAAAGAACGGTTTAATAGAATTATCTGTAGTTTTATCAAGAATACTTAATCAAGGAGAAGAAGTTCAATATTAGATATACAAGAAATGGATTCATGTAAAGCAATAGCTCCATCATCTACAGCTAATTTAGGACCAGGTTTTGACATATTTGGACTCGCTTTAGATCTCTTTTATGATGAAATAAGAATAACCAAGAATAGAAGTCAAAATAGAAGGATAGTTATCTCCACAATAAAACAAGAAGAGGGAATAAAAATTCCATCAGATAATAAAAACAATTCTGCTGCATTGGTAGTTCAGACAATGATGGAAGACTTTAAAATAAATGATAACATCGATATTGAAATAATTAAAGGAGTCCCTCCAGGATATGGTTTAGGTAGTAGTGCAGCATCATGTGTTGCTGCAGCATATGCTTTTAACCAAATATATAATCTGAAAATAGAGTTAAATGAATTAATTAATTATGCTGCTGAAGGAGAAAGGGCTTCAGCAGGAACCAAACATTATGATAATGTTGCTAGTTCTATGTTAGGAGGATTTATAATAGTAAGAATGCTTCCACATCTTGAATTTATCAAATTTGAACCACCTGAAGATCTTTATTTTGTAATTGGAATTCCCAATATCATAGTTCCAAAAAAGAAAACGGAAGCTGCGAGAGGTGTATTACCTTTAAATGCACCTTTGGAAAATATCATAACAAATATTTCTAATGCAAGTACTATTGTGGCTGGCTTTGCCTATAAAGATGTAGAAATGATAGCAAAGGGAATTGACGATAAAATTGTGGAACCTGCTAGAAAAAAAATGATCCCAGGTTTTGACAAGATAAAGGAGAAGGCTATTAATGCAGGTGCATTAGCACTCACTATTAGTGGTGCTGGACCTTCAATTATTTCAATATTGAAGACAGACAGACATTCGAATAGCATTATGGAAGCGATTAAAGAAGGATTTGCAGAATCAAAAATTGAAAGTAAGGTTTACCTATGTAAACCCAGTAATGGTATAAAAAATAAAGATAGAATATTGTTCTCTTAATTTACTTCTTTTTTCCTTTATTAAGGAATGCAGACATGAGATTTATCCTATCTTCGTGAGCGAAGCAAAGAGCCCATCCATAAATTTCCATTCGTAAACCAGAATCAATATCAACATCCATTCCTTTATTGATTAAGTATTTACTTGTCTTTATGGCATTATAACTATTCTTTGTAATTTCTTTAGCCATAGAAAGGGATTTTTCGATTAACTTTTTATTTAAAATTTTTGCTAATTCTTTTTCATGTTCTTTACGTTTTATTTCATCATCACCATCAGAAGAAGCCGCTTCAAGTAATTCTTCTTGTGTTAATTTGATAACATCGTTAACCAATCCAATACTATATGCCTCTTCTGCATTTATCATTTTTCCTGTAAAAATCATTTCTTTTGCTTTAGCAGGTCCGATAATCCGTAACAATCTTTGGGTTCCTCCCCAACCTGGCGGTATTCCAATTGTGACTTCAGGTTGACCAATTTTTGCATTGCTTGAACATATTCTGATATCACAAACCAATGCCAATTCACATCCTCCACCTAATGCAAAACCATTAATTGCAGCTATTACTGGTTTTTCTAATCTTTCAATTTTATTTAATACTGATTGAGCTGCTGATGCATATTTCTCTGCATCAATAGGAGTTATATTAACCATATAAGAAATATCTGCACCTGCACAAAATGATTTTTCGCCAACTCCCGTTATAATAACAGCTTTTATATTATTATCCACTCCAACAATATCTATTGTTTTAGATAACTCCCAAATTACATCTACATTCATTGAATTCAATGCTTCAGGTCTATTGATTTTAATTAGTGCTACATCACCTATTGGTTCCAAGAGAACATATTTTAGTGTAGACATATTCTTATTCCAATAACAAACATCAATTAAACTTTATTAAAAAAATAACATAAAAATTTAATAAAAATAAATAAAATTTATTAAAAATATTTATTAAAAATTACTATAAATAAAAATTATAATTTTTTAGTAAAAATGGAAGATTTAAGCTCCAGCCATACCGTTTCTTAAATCTACTGCTCGATGATCCTCACTTTCAGCTGCTGCTTTATGCATTTCTGACAAAGCACAACCCATTTGTGCTTCTGGTTTTCCTCTTCTCATTAAGCCACGGTATAGTCCAGCTTCTAATGTTTGTCCATGTGCTTTTTCCCATTCTTCTACAGGAATACTGTATTTCTTTTGAATTCTATCACGATACCATTCAGGTATAACATTAAATGCACAAAATGGAATTATTCTAAGGTCAGGTGTTAAATAATGTATATCACATCTTTGTAGTCTTTCCAGATCTTCATTATACTTGTCCTGAAAATGCATCATGCCTAAGAATAAAGATCTAACATGCCAAGATCCTACTGCATCAAAGTTACGTTTTAACAGAATGCTAGAGAACATCTTTGCTAGGTTAAGTCCATGAGGCTGTTTATTTCTATCTACAAATTGATTTAATTTTCTCATTACATCTAACATTGCCCAATATCTATTTGCACCTGAACGTAATTCATCTGCTTTTTCTTCGAAATATTCCAATAAGCCTTTAATATCGACAAACGATGTCAATGGGATCAACTTCTTTGTTTGAACATCTTCGAACACATAAGTGCCTGCACCACATGCGAAATGAATTGATAATTCATATTTTGGTTTTTTGCTAAATGCTTCAATAACATCTGTCATTGGCATACAAGATGGAACAGGAAACCAAGAATCAGTAGAAATTTCACCATTAGTTTGTTCTTGGATTCTTTCAATACAATCGGGAATAGTAATTCTATATTTCTCTCTTTCTTTTTTGCCCATTCTTCCCGTAAGTGAAACTGGTTGAAAATTAACAGCATGCACTACATCCATATTTTTTTGAGCAAATCGAATTATACCGCCCAATTCATGATCGTTTATTGATTTAATAACAGTAGGGACAAAGACAACAGTCATGCCACATTTCCTAGCAGATTCTAGAGTATAAGGAACTTCCCAATGATTTTTGGGATTAGTACGTGGAGTAACACCATCAAAAGATAGATAAAGATTACTTACACCAGCATT
This sequence comes from Nitrososphaeraceae archaeon, assembly GCA_036374075.1. Taxonomy (GTDB): domain Archaea; phylum Thermoproteota; class Nitrososphaeria; order Nitrososphaerales; family Nitrososphaeraceae; genus TH1177. The sequence continues at coordinate 977 of DASUUM010000143.1, read as the reverse complement.
TCGTACCTGACGCATTGTTTCAGGAGACATTGCCAATTTAATACCGTTAGTATTTAATTGAATATGATCGACTCCTTCTTCTTTCATTATTTTAATAACATCAACAATATCATCTCTAAGCATTGGTTCACCACCAGTAACTTGTATAGAGTTTCCTGCAATTGGCCTTTCAGCTTTTAAAGTCTTCATCATAGCTCGAATTTGTTCATAATTTGGTTCATAGAGATATGCACCTTCTAGACCTTTTTTCACATAGAAAAAACAATACCAACATGTTAAATCACATCTGTTAGTCACTATCATATTAGAAAGTCCAGAATGTGATAAATGATTTGTACATAATCCACAATTTGTTGGACAAGCACATTTATCTACCATAACATTTGGAGCATGTGCACCCTTTCCATCTTTCCAATATGTACTGAATTTTTTGTACATATCTACAGAGCCAAAATACAACTCTTCACATTCTCCATGGGACGGACATGTTTTAGTCATATAGACCTTGCCTTCTCTTTCAAACACTTCTGCATCGAGAATCATATTACAATCAGGACATATACTTTGGGTGTATCTGATTGTCTTTTTAGTAGCAGATATCTTTTTTGTTATATTTGATATTTGTATTAATTCCATAACTAATCTTACCTTGAATTGCTTACTCTAAATTCTTTTAATATATAAATATAATTATATAAATCATAAGGTGATTAGTTAAATATTCATATAAAAAAGAAAATGAAATGGAAACTATGATTTTTTTATTAAAAAATTTTAAAATTTAGGCATACTGATAATGGCTTGCTTTCATTCCAGGTTTCATATCTCTTTGGGTCCTTACTTTTCTTACGGCATCTTCAAAGTGACGCATAGTAACACTAGCTTCCATTGTATGTTTAGATGCTTCCTCTGGATTTGGATATTTACCAATATACTCATGTAAGACAAGAGATATAGCAGTATTTACAACTGCAGCT
>DASUUM010000142.1:0-5094 GCA_036374075.1 Nitrososphaeraceae archaeon | reverse complement strand
CTTGGAAGGTTCACTTATAGGCGATCTAAAAGAAATAGAAAATTTGTTTTATTAATAGGAAATTTTCTCTTCCTCTCTTTTTATTTTTTTTGATGATGATCATTATCATCTTTATACTATCTAAATTAGAGCTTGGTTATCCTAAAAGAAATGATCGTATAAAAGTAAATGAGATCTTTAGTAGATAATCAGCAAAGAAGGAATATATTCCTCGGAAGATATTCTGTTTGGTAGATACTAATAATAATAGGCATGAAATGAAGATGATAAAAGTAATTTCTCATAGTGGTATTACATCATTGCTTAATAATCAAAGTTACAATAACATATGATAGATCCTGATTAATATTTTGACTATCCGTAGGCATATTAGATTTGTTGAAAGGCTAGAAAGAGATAGATAGATAGAGAGATAGAGAGATAGAGAGAGACTTATGATAATCAATCTCTAAATTAAATTAATTTTCTACTTTGATATACTTTTTGAGAGGTTCAATAGTAGGTGCGTTTGTCTTTAGCCATTGAAGTGTTTTTATGAATGATGAAGTCGTTTCAATAGTAGTCATCACTGGAATTCCCATTTCTACAGCTTTTCTTCTAATATAGTATTCATCATTGAGCATATCCATGTATTTTTCTATTGTGGAAGTTGATGGAATATTAATAATAAAATCAATCTTATGTTGATATAAAAGATCAATAATATTGGGTTTTCTATCAGGCTCATTAATTTTATATACTCTTTGAATATCTTTAAATCCATTCTTCTCCAAAAAGTCAGCAGTATGTTCTGTTGCCATAATTTTATAATCCATTGATGCGAGATTAGAAATAATTGGTAGTAATTTTTCTTTATTTTTTTGTCCACCTATGGTAATTAAACAATAGCCATTTAATGGTAATGAATAGCCTGCTGCTATGTAAGACTTACTTAAAGAATCATAAAAACTTGTACCAAAACATGCTACTTCACCGGTTGAATGCATCTCTACGCCAAGGACTATATCTGCACCTTCTAACTGCATAAATGAAAATTGAGGAACCTTGATAGCAAATCCACTTGTTTTTAACCATAAATCTTCATTAATATTTGGTAATGATTTATTCAACATTGCTCTTGCTGACAAATCGATAAGGTTTACTGCTATATATTTGGAAACAAAAGGCATTGATCTAGATGCCCTTATATTTGCCTCTATAACTAAAACTTCTTCATCTTTAACTAAAAATTGAATATTAAAAGGTCCTATAACATTTAATGCTCTTGCAATTTTATTAGAATAGTCTGTTATTGTATCCATTATATTTCTACTTAATCTCCAAGGTGGAATACACATCATGGCATCTCCTGAATGGATCCCTGCATTATCTATATGTTCTATAATTGAGCCAATAATAACTTTATCTTTAGAACCAACTCCATCTACTTCAACTTCTGAAGCATCTTGATAGAATTTACTTATTACTATCGGGTGATCTGGACTCATCTCAGTAGCATTTTCTATAAATTTTTCTAATTGTCTTGGATCCCAGACAACTTTCATAGCTGCACCACTTAAAACGTAGGAAGGTCTTACCAATACCGGATAGCCTACTGACTCTGAAAATATCTTTGCTTCATCAAGATTGGTAAATCTTTTCCAACGAGGTTGTTTTATTTTTAAATCATCTAAAAGTTTTCCGAATTTTTCTCTATCTTCTGCTCTATCAACATCAAAACTAGATGTTCCAATTATTTTTGCACCATTTTTTGCTAAACTTAAAGTCAAATTATTTGCGGTTTGTCCACCAACACTTGTTATTATTCCATCAGAATTTTCTTTTTCATAGATATCCATAACTCGCTCAAAAGTTATCTCTTCAAAGTACAAGCGATCAGAAACGTCAAAGTCAGTTGATACAGTTTCAGGATTACAATTGATGATTGAAACTTCGTCTATGCCATTATTTTTTAATCCCAAAACCATATTTACTGTTCCCCAATCAAACTCAACGCTACTTCCAATTCTATAGGGTCCAGATCCCAAGACTATTACATTTTTAGTAGGATTATTACTTTTCTTCTTTTTTATTTGTATATCATTATAATCTCCACCATACGTAAGATAAAGATAATTAGTTTGGGCAGGCCATTCGGCAGCCAAAGTATCAATTTGTTTTATAACAGGTTCAATACCAAATGTTTTGCGAAGATGTCTTAATTGAATCTCATCTAAATTGAGATAACGAGCTAATTGTTTATCTGAAAATCCTAATTTTTTTGCAGTTCTAATATTATATGCATCAATTTTAGCAGCTGAAGCTTTAAGTTTGTCTTCCATTTCTATTATGTTTTTAATTTTAGTTAAAAACCAGGGATCTATACTGGATAATTCATTTATCCTTTCTATGCTCAAGCCAGAGTAAATTGCTCTTACAATATCAAATAAAATATTGTCATTAGGATGTAAAAGTGAGTATTCTATATCTTCGATCTTGCCTTGTCTTTTTTCTTTTTCTTCTTTTTTTATTGCTTCTTGGTCTTGAACTTCTCCTTTTAATGATTGCTTTCTCATATTGTTGTTGTTGTTGTTAGAAGAAACAATTCCAATTTTTCCAATATCACACATTCTAACTGCTTTTTGAATTGCTTCTTCAAAGGTTCTTCCTATGGCCATTACTTCGCCTACAGATTTCATTGTAGTTCCAAGTCTTGTATTCACTTTCTCAAATTTATTAAAATCCCATCTTGGCATTTTTACTACAATATAATCTAATGATGGCTCAAACAATGCTGTAGTTTTTTTGGTAACTTTATTTATTAATTCATCTAAAGTATATCCCAGTCCTAATTTTGCTGCAAAATAAGCTAATGGATAACCGGTTGCTTTGCTAGCTAACGCAGAAGATCTTGATAATCTTGCATTGATTTCTATTGCACAATAGTCTTCAGAAAGAGGATCCATGCCAAATTGAATATTACACTCACCTATGATACCAACCTCTTTAGTAGCTCGCATTGCTGCAGAACGTAACATGTGATATTCATAGTTATTAAGTGTCTGCGAGGGAGCTACTACTATATTATCTCCAGTATGTACTTTCATAGCAAGTACATTTTCCATATTACAAACTATAATGCTATTTCCTTTGTTATCTCTCATTACTTCATATTCTATTTGTTTCCAATGACCAACATACTTTTCGATGAGAACCTGTTTGCTCATGCTTAAAGAGATACCTCTATGTACTATTTCATAAAGCTCGTATTCATTATGAGCTACTCCTCCTCCTTTTCCCCCTAATGTGTAAGCAACTCGGACAATGACAGGATATCCAATTTGCTTTGCAATTTTTATTGCATCTTGTACAGAATATACTGCTGAGCTTGGTAATACAGGGACATCACTTTTCTGCATCGCTTCCTTAAAGAGTTGTCTATCTTCAGTTCTTTCTATACCATTAATTGGAGTACCAAGTACATTAATGCCATATTTATTTAAAATACCATCTTTGAATAATGCTGTTCCACAATTTAGAGCTGTTTGTCCTCCAAATGATAACATTATAGAATCAGGTCTTTCAATTTCTAATACCTTAGAAACATATTCTTTAGTAATAGGTAATAGATATACTTTATCAGAAAATCTAGTATCAGTTTGAATCGTAGCAATATTGGGATTTATTAAAATAGTCTTTACATGATCTTCTTTAAGTGCTTTGAGACATTGAGAACCAGAGTAGTCAAATTAGCGGTAGAATAATTCCTTTTTATTTTTTTATGTATTACTCTAACTTTCGCCTGCTTCTCCGATTTTAATTGCCCCACTGCCTAATACCACCACTTTTTTTATATTTTGTTTTTTTGGAATCTGTTTATCACCCCTTTCTCATCTCTCTTTTTTAATCTGTTTTAACTTAATTTATTAATTAAGAGATAATTTTTATCTCTTATTTAAATTAATAATTTCTTTAAATTTCTCGAAAACATAACTACAATCAGTAGGACCTGGAGATGCTTCTGGATGAAATTGAACAGCTATAATAGGTTTATTTTTGTGAATTATTCCTTCTATTGTTTCATCATCAGAATTGTAAAACCATGGCCTAAAATCAGTTGTTACTAGACTAGACGGCTCAATTCCGTAACCGTGGTTCTGACTTGTAATATATGATAGATTGTTTTCCTTATTAATACAAGATTTATTCTGTCCTCTATGTCCATATTTCAGTTTATATGTATCAGCACCTGCTGACAATGCCAATATTTGATTTCCTAAGCAGATACCAAGGGTTGGGACTGATGTCTCTATAAGCTTTTTTGCAGTATCGATTGTAGGTTTGCACATTTTTGGATCCCCTGGTCCATTACTTATTACAACACCATCAGGATTATAAGATAAAATTTTTTCAAAGGTAGAATCCCATGGTAGTTGAACAACTTTATAATCCATTTTTAATAAATGTCTAATAATACTATACTTTGTTCCAGTATCTAATAAAACTATAACTTTCTCGTTATTTTCTCCATAAATTTTTACATCATCAGAACTAACTAATGACATGAAATTTTTTTTATTATAGTCTTCCGAATTTATAATTTTTTTAAAGTCAATTTTAGTATCTATTGGTTTATCAGATACTACTAAAACTCCCATCATAACTCCTTTTTGGCGAATTATCTTTGTTAATTCCCTTGTATCAATTCCATGTATTCCCGGTATTCTTTCTTCATATAACCATTCATCTAATGTTTTTACACAAGCCCAGTGACTTGCAATATCTGATAGAGAATGAATTATTAATCCTTTAGGTTGAATATTATCTGATTCAAAAAATTTTGTTATTCCAAATTCGTCATAAATATTTTTATCTGGAACTCCATAATTTCCAACCAATGGATAAGTAATACATAAAATTTGTCCTCTATAGGATGGATCTGTTAAACTTTCAGTGTATCCGACCATACCGGTGTTAAAAACAATCTCTCCTACGGCTTGAGTATTAGGATAACCAAACCCAATACCTGAAAAAGACTTGCCATTTTCAAGTACTAATTTTGCATTATAACCTGTATATTTTTGATATAATATTGGAATTTTTTATCATCACTAC
>DASUUM010000141.1:0-3965 GCA_036374075.1 Nitrososphaeraceae archaeon | reverse complement strand
AAACGGTTCTATTGCTCTTGATACATTACGAAAACTTACCCCTAGAAAATACAAATACATAGAATACATAACTATCTCATTAGATGTTCTCTCACGTTTAGAAGATAAACTCAATAGAATATGAGAGGATGTTCTCAGCTATAGCCTTTTTTTGCTTAACTTAACACGACCGTTCTTGAATAGGTAAAGCTTAAGGTATCCAGAACATCATAATTTTGTGTACAGTAGTTCTTCTAAACTCTACCTCACAACAGTACAGAAGGACAGCATACTAAGACTGATGAAAAATACTTCAGACAAGAAGAATTATCGCAGGTTATTGGCAGTAATCCAGAAAAGCAATGGTAACTTTTGAAGACACTGCAAAGGAACATGGTGTCAGTATCAGAACAGTCCAGAGATGGATATCGGTTTTTATTGTAAGATAAATTTGTAACAAAATATTAGAACATTGTAGCCTAACTTAATTTTTAGTATCTAATATCCAATAAAATAAATATTGTCAATAATTTAGAAGAAAAATTAAATGTTGAAAATCTCATTGAGATAATTTAATTCTATAGATCTTACCTTCTCCATCTGATCCTCTATCTAATGTCAGAATGTATAAGAATCCATCTGGACCGGTTTCAATATCTGTTATTCCACCAAAAGCAGTTCCAAGAGCTGTTGTTGACACTTCTTCTTCATTGTCTGCTAGTAGGTCAGTCACTCTGGCTTGATTATTACTACTGCTGCTATTATCATTAAATTTAATTCCTGTTCTATCGTCATTGACTTCAAAATAATAGAGATTTCCTTCAGTTAGGTCACCTATATCGCCAACAAAGATATTGTTAGTATATTTATCTCCAAGTTTTGATGAGTTTAGAAATTCAATATCAGTAATTCCAAGTGATGGGAACCAGCTAAATACAGGATCAGCATATTTAGAATTTGGAAAATTAACTAATTCATCTTCTGCTGTAATACCGGTTTTGGATATAGGACCCATTACTTTGTTCCATCCACTATTAAATCCTGGTTTAACTACATTTACCTCATCATATTCAGTTGGTCCATTTTCTGTCTGCCATAATGTACCGGTTATAGGATCAAATGTTATTCCAAAACTATTACGTATTCCATAAGCATAGTATTTGTTTAACGATGATAATGATGAGCTATCATCAGTATTATTATTTATAAAAGGATTATCAGGAGCTGGAGAACCATTCTCTGGATTTACTCTGAATATTACTCCAGTATCATCAGGATCTGGTCCATCCACAATATTCTGAAGTTTGCCTTCACGTTTAACATCTCCTATTACTGCATAAAGATAGTTATCAGGTCCAATGGTCATTTTGCCACCAACATGATCCGGACCAGGAGTTGCAGGTAACTCTAAAATCAAAGTAGGATTAACAAGAAGTCTTTCTTCATCATTCCATTGATATTTGTAAATTTTATTCTTAACTTCAATATCTTCATCTTCATCATCGTCATCTTCTTTGGGAGATTCTGTATAATATAGAAATATGGCATCCTTATTCATTATAGCAATTCCTAAAAGTCCACGTTCTGCTTTAGTATTTACATCTACTTCCAATACTGGTTCTTCTTCCAAACTACCATTTGAAACAAGTCGTACAGTTCCTTCATCCTTTTCTAAAACCAAAATATTGTTATTATCAATAAATGCCATGCTGGTAGGCCATGTTAAGTCCTCTTCTACTACTAGTTCTGCTTCTAAATTGGGGTCTTTGATAATTAGTTTTTCTTCTTCTTGTGCCTCAATATTTGAATAACTAAAAAATAAAAGTAGAAAAGATAATAGAATTAGTATTATTACTCTATTTCCTTTATTTATATTCATCATTCTCTGAATTGAGAATGAAATTGAAGGTATATTAATTTAAAAAGAAAATGTTATATCAGTATATTACAAATAATCCACGATTTATTACTAAATTACATAGTAAAAATAAGATAATATAGATAAAAAGATTATTGATATCGCTTTGTATTTGTAACAAAGTTATATTTGTAACCGGTAAAGACAAGTGTTACGAAATTTATTTATAAAAAAATGTTCTATCATAACTTTATTCTCATGAAAAAAATTCTTTTATAATCATTCGTATTTTTAATATATATTATAATTAAACTTACTAAATAGTGAAGAGGATAGTAAAATTAATAACAGTAACAAAAAATAATGTGATATTTTTTTTAGTCTTTGTATTAGTTGTTGGAATGTTTACTGCCATCTCTTCTCCATCATCGTCGTTTATTATTGGTGGAGAAATACAAGCACAAAAAGCAGAATCAGAATTAGAAGAAAAATGTATATCTTATAATAAATCAGAAAATTTAATTTCTATAACTTGTAAATATGCTAATTTTGAAGATGTTAGTAAACAGATTACAGATCCTGATATCTTAAAATCTGATACAGCAATAACAACTACTAATAATACTTCTGATAATAATAATGAAAAAGTTTGGTTACTTAATGCAGGTTTAAAAGTAGAAGAAAATGCACTATTGGATATTAATTCAAATGATGTTGAATGGCTAAAGATAATTCCATCCAAGAAATCTCCTAATGCCATTGAAGTAGATGGAAGTCTCAAAGTAGATTCTGTGAAAATAACATCCTGGAATCCAGAAGCAAATGATTATGTTTACTTCTCAGGTGCTGTAAAAAAAGATGAATTACAATACAAGAAAGAAATACGACCATATATTAAAGTAAACTCAAAAGCAACAGGTCCAACAGTAATTCAAAATTCTGAACTTGCATACCTGGGATATAGTTGCAGTGGATGTGGTGGAGTTACTTTCAATGGTGGAGAAAACAGTATATTAAAAAATAATGATATTCATCATATCTACAAAGGATTCTATTCAAAAGGTATGAGTCATATGTTAATTGAAGGAAATCGTATATATGGCAATGATAAATATGGAATTGATCCTCATACTGGAACTTTTAATATGACAATTCGAAACAATACTGTTTATGATAATGGTAACTCAGGTATCATATGTTCTCTTGATTGTTACAATATAATTATTGAAGATAATGAAGTATACAACAATGGCATCAATGGAACTGGAAGAGGTATTGCATTTAGTATCAATATGTTTGATTCAATTGCAAGAAACAATTATGTTCACCACCAAAATATAGGTATAGGTATAAGCGGTGAATCTCATGACAATAAAGTCTATAACAATAAAATATCAAATAGCAAAGTTGCTGGAATAAATACAATTGAAAAATCTTTTAACAATAACGTATACAATAATACCATCATGCATTCTATAAATGGTATAGTTGTCAAGACAGGTGCATCTGATAATACATTTCAAAATAATAAAATAATAAATGCTACAGAGAATGGAATATTAAATGTTAAAGGAGATTCAAGTACAAATAATAATAATACATTTGAGAACAATAAACTAAACTAATTAATTCTAAAATTAATACTCTAATAGTATAGTAGTATTATCGCGGTAGATGATGATGATAAAAATAATGATAAATCAAAGACAATGAAATAACATCAATGATAATATGATTTATATTTTGTCACCTTAAAGCATAGAAAAATACTTTCGGATTGATGGAATAAAAGTTATAATTATAAGAGTATATCGTATACAATTTAATTATTTTGACAAAGATTCAAGTTATCAGGATGATTTTTTTGTTTCTACAATAAGGTTTAATTTATGATAATTACATTTTCCTTTTTTTATTTATTATCTATCGATCCATCTATCTTGCATATAGTCCACTGACTTTATTCAGATTCTTTACAATTCTTTTCTCACATTCAGAACCTTCTGGTGGAGCTATATCGTCACTAGCAACACAAGCATGAAATCTATCTCCTATTTGTATAGGACCTATGTCTGTATTTCTATCAAATGTAAATGTTCTTGTTATAGTATCATCTTTACTTTTATCA
>DASUUM010000140.1:0-6418 GCA_036374075.1 Nitrososphaeraceae archaeon | reverse complement strand
ATAAAAAGGAAATAGTTTCAAAAGTACAAGAGAAAGCAGATGTGCTTGCTAGCAAAGACTATCGTTCTCTTGGTGTTGCTATAACGGATAATACTAATAATAACAATAATAGAAATTGGAAATTCATAGGAATTATTTCTCTTTCAGACCCTCCCCGTGAAGATTCAAGAGAAACGATCAATAAAGCTCAATCAATGGGACTCGATGTCAAAATGATGACAGGAGACCATATTTCTATTGCCAAAGAGATTTGTAAAGAAGTAAATCTTGGAACAAATATAGTTGAAGCATCAGCGATACTGCTGCCAGACAAGAAAAAAGAAGGCGTAAAGACAGTAAAAGAGGATGAGGAAGAAGAGAGAATTGTTGAAAATGCTGATGGATTTGCTCAAGTCTTTCCTGAGCACAAATACCATGTTGTAGAACTTTTACAAAAAAAAGGACATATTGTAGGCATGACAGGTGATGGAGTAAACGATGCACCAGCTCTGAAAAAAGCCGATATTGGAATAGCAGTTGAAGGGGCAACAGATGCTGCAAAATCTGCAGCAGGTATTGTACTTACTCAACCTGGTCTTTCCGTAATTATAGATGCCATAAAGGAAAGTCGCAAGATCTTCCAGCGCATGATTAACTATGTAATCTATAGAATAGGAGAAACAATCAGGATTCTTCTATTTTTGACTCTTTCCATAATAGCCTTTAATTTTTATCCAATTACTCCAGTTATGATTGTATTATTGGTCATATTAAATGACATACCTATTATTACCATTGCTTATGATAATGTACGTTATTCTCCCCACCCAGAAAGATGGAATATGCGAACAATATTGAAAATAGCAACTAGTCTTGGAATAATAGGAGTCGTTTCTACTTTTATCCTTCTGTATATTGGGAAAGATATTTTTCAACTAGATTCATCTATGCTACAATCATTGATATATCTAAAGCTCTCTGTTGCTGGACATTTCTTTTTATTTGTAGCCAGAACTAGGAATCATTTTTGGTCTATTAAACCAAGTATGCCTCTATTTTTAGCTGTAGTAGGCACACAGACTATTGCAACATTGATTGTAGTCTATGGTATAATACTTCCAGCAATTGGTTGGCAGTTAGCAATCTTTGTATGGATATACTCTTTGATATGGTTCTTTATAACAGATTTTCTAAAACTGCCAATATATAATATACTAGGATATAAAGAAAGATAATATCTCACACATAACTTTTTATTTTATAGTCCCTCTTTTTTTCTTTTCCAAATGCAAATATATTTGATAGAGTATATTTTTTGACAAATAATCTAATAATAATAATAATAATCTACTATTTAGTAGGTTTACATGTAGATTATTATCTCAAACTATTACATCAAAAATATATAGAAATTATTTATAATTGTAATACAGCTATCTAAAAAATATAGAACTATTAAACTGATACTTGAAAAGAAAAAATATTATAAATGTATATACAGATACATGTTTAGATTATATAAAACCATCAAATATTTTTATGTAATATCGTAACTAAATATTATAACAAAAACATTTGTCAATAGCATTTATACTATTATGTTATATTATCATATTTATGATTTTATCCAATTTGCAACTTTAGGCCATAATTCTTGATGAGCCTTATCACTTATACAAACAAAGAGAAGCATGACCATTTGGACACTTGAAAATCTCTTTTTCTTTGCTTGATATATAATCACCTATAGTAAGCGAAGACATTGGTGAAACTAGAGTATCTTTTTCTGCTATTACTGATAAAACAGGTATAGTAATTCTATTGAGATTTATTTTATTATTGTCTATGTTATTACTATCTCTTTTGCTATTTTTTGTTCTTATTTTATATTGTTTAATCCAGAGATTATTCTGATAGCTATAATTTACTACTTTTACTATGATTTTCTTGTTAGAATAATATTATAGTCATTTTCCATATCAATGAAAAATGAATAACTAAAAATTAGTATGACATTTTTTTATTTAACTTTTTTATAAAATGTTATGTATTAAAACTTATGAGTTTTCCAGATTATACTGATCCATATGATTTCTTTAGACAGTTCTTTGGTGATGGAAGTCGTAGAAGAGGAGAAAGGAGAGGATGGAGCTTTGACGATATGTTTAGAGAATTTGATGAAATGAGAAAAGAAATGGCTAGAACATTTTCAGAACAGTTTAAAAATATTGAAAATAGAGTTCCAACAGATCTCATAAAAGAATATGAAACACCAGAAGGTGGAAAAATTAGAGAAGTAGGTCCAATAGTATATGGATATTCTATGACCATAGGACCTGATGGAAAGCCAAAGATAAGAGAATTTGGCAACGTAAAATCTCCCTTTGCTGGAAGAAGAGGTTTCTTTGACCAACAACCATCATTATCTGCAGAAAGAGAACCATTAGTTGATGTATCTTCTACAGACAAAGAAGTAAACATTGTAGCAGAAATGCCTGGAATTAGTAAAGACAAGATAAGAATTGATGCATACGATAATTCTGTAGAGATAAAAAGTGAAGATCCAAATAGAAAATATCATAAAACAATAGAAGTTCCAGAAAATATTGACATAGAGAGTACAAAGTCAAATTATAACAATGGGATTTTAGAAATAACATTCAAAAGGAAAGAACAACAAAAACCAAAAGGTAGACAAATAAATATAGAATAATCACCTAAACAGATAAATTCTTTTTAATTTTTTTATCTTTTAATTAATTAATATTATAAATGATATAAACATAAAATAATAGAAGAATGAATTCATCTAACAATTCCAAAAAAGAACCCAAAGACGAAAATATAATTCTTAATGTTGCTGAAGCTAATTCAAGTGATGTTGGAAGAAGAATTGCAAGAATAGATCCAAAAATTTCCGAAGAACATGGTTTTTTAAGTGGAGATGTCCTTGAACTATCCTCTACAACAGAAAAGGCTACAGTTCTTAATTGGCCAGCTCATAGGGAGGATTTCGGAAAAGGGCTAATACGTATAGATGGATATATTCGCAAGAAGCTCGATGTTAGTATAAATGAACGGATTGAAGTAAAGAAGGTAACAGCAAAGGACGCCCAAGCTATTACTCTTGCACCTACAGAGTCATTGAGGATCATGGGAGCAGAAGAATATTTGTTGCATATACTAAAAGGTCAACTCGTAACTAAGGGTGATAATATTCCATTGGGAATACTAGGTCAAAGAATTGATCTAGTAGTAGTTTCTACCGATCCTCCGAATTCACCTTTGATAATTACTGAAAGTACAAAGATAACAATATTAGAAGAAGCTACAATTCAGACTAAACAAGGAAAAAACGGGGGAGTACACAAAGTCACATATGATGATATTGGGGGCTTAAAGAATGAATTGATAAAAGTTAGGGAGATGATTGAACTTCCATTACGTCATCCAGAATTATTTAAAAGACTAGGAGTTGAAGCTCCAAAAGGTGTTTTACTTCATGGTGCCCCTGGAACAGGAAAAACATTACTGGCAAAAGCTATAGTTAATGAAACCAATGCTAATTTTTATTCTATAAGTGGTCCAGAGATAATGAGTAAATTTTATGGCGAAAGTGAGGCACAATTACGTAAAGTTTTTGAGCAAGCGGAGCAGCATTCTCCCTCTATAATTTTCATTGATGAATTAGATTCAATAGCACCAAAAAGGGAAGAAGTAACGGGAGACGTGGAGAGAAGAGTTGTTGCTCAATTGTTATCTTTAATGGATGGATTATCTTCTAGAGGTAAAGTAGTAGTGATTGGTGCCACTAATAGGGTAAATGCACTAGATCCTGCTTTAAGACGTCCGGGTAGATTTGATAGAGAAATTGAACTTGGAATACCAGATAGAAATGGCCGATTAGAGATATTAATTATTCATACCAGGAATATGCCATTAGGAAAAGATGTAGACTTGGAAAAGATTGCAGATATGTCTCATGGTTTTGTTGGAGCCGATATACAAGCATTAGCAAAAGAAACTGCTATACGAGCATTAAGGAGAATATTGCCAGTAATTGATCTTTCTGTGGAGAAAATACCGAGTGATATATTAAATAAGATAGTAATCAGAATGCAGGATTTTCTTGATGTATTAAAAGAGATAGAACCATCTGCTATGAGAGAGGTATTTGTAGAAATTCCTAATGTAAGCTGGAACGAAATAGGAGGGCTTATAGATATTAAACAAGAATTAATTGAATCTATAGAATGGCCTCTCAAACACAAAAAATTGTTTTCAGTTTCTAATGCTATAGCTCCTAAAGGGATTTTATTATATGGACCTCCCGGAACAGGTAAGACTTTATTAGCAAAGGCAGTAGCAAATGAGAGTGAAGCTAACTTTATTAGTATAAAAGGTCCTGAGCTATTATCAAAATGGGTCGGAGAATCAGAAAAAGGAATACGAGAAATATTTCGAAAAGCAAGGCAGGCTGCTCCATGTATAATTTTCTTTGATGAAATTGATGCTATTGCACCTAGAAGGGGAGGCGAATTTGGAGATTCTCATGTAACAGAGAGAGTAATAAGCCAATTGTTGACCGAACTAGATGGACTAGAAGAGTTAAAAGGTGTAACTGTAATAACTGCATCAAATAGACCAGACATCATAGATCCAGCACTTTTAAGGCCAGGTAGATTTGATAGGCTTCTATATATTCCACCACCCGATATGGAATCTAGGTTTGAAATAATAAAAATACATACCAAGAACAAACCATTAGCTGGTGATATAGATCTCAATCATCTTGCAAGGATTTTTGAAGGTTATACAGGAGCAGATATTGCTTCCATTGCATCTACTGCAGCAATTCTAGCACTACGGGAACATGTCTTAAAATACAATAATGACACATTCCAGGCTGAAAACCATGCACAAGAATTGAAGATATATAATAAGCATTTTATGGAAGCAATGAAAAAAGTAAAACCATTAACAAATGATGAATTAAATTGGTATAAGAGAATTGCAGAAAGGTTTATCCTACCTCCTTCAGTCTTTGAAAAAGAAGAAATTAAAGGTGGTATTGGATAACAAGAAGATTAAGAGTTACAACCTTTTAATATTTATAATTTATTTGGTAAAGATCTAATGAATTGTTTAATCCCTTTATATATGCTTGATTGCTTATTATAACAATTCGAAAACTGACTAAATTTTATTCTTGAAGTGAAATTTTTAGATTATTATCTTTTGCATGTTTTAAAATTTCCTAATTTTTTAGTATTTATTATTTATAGAGAATAAAAATTAATTATACGTAGTAAAATGGAAAAAAATTGTTAGATTTAGTAAAGGATATCATTTAGATAATTCTTCTATAAGATATGGAAGGTAATGAAAAATCAATCCAAGTTCAAATGTTAATGACATCTATTCCAGTTCAAACAGCTACTTCTGAAGATACTATTGAAGCAATCTCTAATAAAATGAAAGAAAATCAAATTGGATCGATAGTAGTTGTAAACGAGAAAAACCATCCTCTTGGAATTGTTACAGAAAGAGATATTGTTAGAAAGGTAATTGCAGATAGTAAAGATCCTAAAACAACAAAGGTTGATGATATCAAGACAACTTCACTAATAACAATAGATCCTGAAACTAATTTGCATGATGCAGCATTAATAATGACAAAGTATAGAATCAGAAGATTGCCTGTAGTAAAAGATAATACATTATATGGTATCATTACATCAGACGATCTAGTTAGGTATCTATATGAGAAAAATAAAAAAGATCCAATGCTAGCTGCAATGGGAAGATTTAAGGATATAGAAGAATTAGATTAATTTCACATTTCAAATTTAATTCTAATTTTCTTATTTTTATTTTTTATTTGTCTATGATATAATATGCATTACTATCTCCTGATGACATATTTGACAAGAGATTAAAATTTTCCATAGAATAAAATTTGAGGTTTTATGTTAGGTTAGTATTGTTTACTAATCTTTATGTAAATTCGAGTAATATTGATGGATTGATTAAACATTGAAATTGTGTTAATTCAACCCTCGACGAAATATTTGCAGAAATGCTATTTGTTGTGTTAAAATAAAATTTTGAATTAGCAAAAAATGATAGAAAAATGTAAAAAACAATATTGAATTAATTATGTTAATTTCTTAAAATATAATATAATATTATTTACTTATTATCCACAACCTTCAATCCCCTCATGTCTACCATAACCATTATTAATTAATTGAAAGTATTCTTATAAGTTAGGAGATTGTTATTTGTTAATGCCTCATTTTTCTAACCTTCTAATTTCCATTCAAAATTTCTGATATTGTAGTTTATGTTTTTCAAAGTGACATTTCTCAGAACAATAATAGTCATTGCACATATGACAGAAAATAAGATAATCCTGACTCTTCCTGCCACAATTAGC
>DASUUM010000139.1:0-4668 GCA_036374075.1 Nitrososphaeraceae archaeon | reverse complement strand
AGTATCATTTTGACTTTCAACTGAGTATGAATCATTAGTTATATAAAGCATGGTAAAAGAAGCAGTAATTGAAATTATAAGAAATATCAGCAAAGATAAAATTTTCTTTTCTAAATCAGATAAAGATATAGCCAATTCTCTGCAATTCCCTTTTCTTTATATTGTTATATATATTATTGTTATCAGTTTCTGATCAAATAACAATGATATCAATAATAATTTAATTGTAATAATGATAGAATAGATTAATTGATCTTTCTAAAATTATTTTATTAAAATTCCTATTGGATCTTTATTTGGTATTATGAATTAAAAAAGTTTCATAATTTACATAATTTTTTTTAGTTGATAAGAAATAAGTTTCTTTCCTGTTATACAGTTATCTATAAAGATTCTCTAGTATTTAGATATTGATATAGAAACAATAGAATTCTTTTCAAAAAAATTCTTCTTAATTCTTATATAAATATAAATGGTAACTTTATTGATAATATAAATATGGTAGTTATTTTGAATCAATATTTTTTTTTAGTTAATGTGCTTTTTTTGTTAGTTTTATTTACATTTACTACTATATTTCCTGTTACCACTGTTGCGTCAGTGAAGAATGATGATAATGAGTTTTTTGGTGTGCTTCCTGAGAATTACTATGATCCTAGGGATTATGGAGAAGAAATACCTTTTTCTGAACAACTTGATGAAGAAACTAGTTTGAATGATGATGATAATAATAATAATGATAATACTCTGTTACCTACAATAACTGACAATTATATAGAATCAACAACAACAAATTATTTATCTGAAAATTACTCTGATGATATCAATTTTATTGCTGCTGGAGATTGGAGTTGTAATAAAGAAACTAAGAAGACAATAAATAAAATTACGAAGTTGAAACCAGAATTAGTCTTAGGTCTTGGTGATTATACATATAAAAATATTTCTCCTCAATGTTGGTTTGATATTTCAGAACCTATTGATGATATAATTAAAATCGCTATAGGTAATCATGATTTAGATTATCAAAGTTCTTATTATCAATTACTCGATCATTACAATTTACTTGAACCTTACTATTCATTTGACTTTTACAATATCCATTTTATAGCCATCTCTTCTGAACATCCATTTGAAAAAGGAAGCAAACAATATGAATTTATAAAAAGTGATTTAGAAGAGTCATTACAGGATCCGTCAATCTTGTGGCGAATTGTATTTCTTCACAAGCCTATGTATACTTCTGCTGATTTTGATAAAAAGGATTCAGAAAAATTGAAAAATACATTTCATAAATTATTTGAAAAATATCAAGTCGATCTGGTTTTATCGGGACATACTCAATACTATCAAAGATCTCTTCCTATATCATATAACAACGACGATGCTACTATTCCTGTTGTAATGGATCACAATAATAATGAATACAATAACCAAGATGGCATCATCTTTGTAACAGCAGGTACAGCAGGCGATAACCTTCATAAAATCACTTATTTCCTTCCTTATTATACAATACAAAAAGACAAATTTGGATTTTTAAACTTTGAACTCGAAAATAAAGGACATACACTAATAGGTACTTTTTATGATACTGATGATCTTGATATTTTAGATAGATTTGTCATTTCAAAAGATAATGACAGAGGAAAAAAAACTTTTTCTGAAAAAGAAGCCTAATCAGTTTAATAATAATAATTACTATTAATATCTCATTATTTTCCTTCAGCAAAAGAAAAATTTATTAGATATCTAACTCATGACAGTAAAGAATCATTCTATTATACTTCTCATCCTTCTCTTCCTTCCTTTTCTAACAAGTAAAGATTGTATCTAATCTAATTATACTATCTATTTATCAAATCAAAACTTTTTATAATAACATGTTTATATAACTATATAACATTCTATATTACTAGGAATATTTTACATTATAGGAATAAGTTAATAATATTTTATATTCTATTGTAATTTGTATTATTATTTATTTTCTTTTATTATGCTATTAGTTATCAAGAGGGTAGTATTCTATAAACAGCACCAGGTTTTTCTGTTTTTGATTGCTTTAGCCCTGAAACAATGTAAATATAGCCATCTGGACCTTGTTTTACATCTGTAATAATACTAAAACCTTCTGCAAATAATATATCACTATATTCTGTACTATCGGTAGCTATTTTATCTTGTAAAACACCTTTTAAATCAAATCCAGTTCTATTTTCATTTAGATCAAAATGAAATATTCTTCCGCCATCGACAGATCCAACAAACATGTCATTTTGATACTGGGAACCCAATTTGTCAGAATCTAGAAATAATAATGCAGTTGGAGCTACTGATTTATCCCATGTAAATTCTGGAGACCTATAATGTCCTTTTCCTTCGAAATAAACTAGATCTTTCGGGTTGTCTCCTACTACTGTTACAAATTCACTATCTCCTCCTTCTTGTTCTTTGTCTTTTTCTTCTTCTTCTCCCTTGTCACCTGCTGTCTTTAACTTTTTACCTTCATCGTTAACCTTCCAAATTCCAAAAATTTTATCGGAACCACTGTTAAAGCCAGGCTCTGCCAAGTTAATTTCATCGCCATATTTAGGTCCATTTTCTGTAAGCCATAGTTTGCCTGTTATTGGATCAAAATCAATACCAAAACTATTTTTTACTCCATACGCATAATATAGGTTAAGAGGATACTCATTTCCAAGTATTCCTTCTGTACCAACAGGTTTGCCATCTTGGGTCATTCTTAAAATTCCAGCTCTTCCATCAACTGCTTCACCATCTTCAAAATTCTGAGTCTTGGTTTTATATGGCTCATCCGGAATAGTATTTTCAAAATTTCCTACAGTAACATAAAGATTGTTATCTGGACCAATATCTATTATACCACCAATGTGAGCAGGGTCTGGAAATGATGGAATGCTCAACAATAATTTTGGATTTACAAGAACATTATTTTTATTATCTAAATCATATCTATAAATTTGATTCTTACAATCCTCATTTTTATCATTACATGTAACATAATAAAGGAAAACATTGTAAGATATATCTTTATTTGGAATAGACGTACCATTAGAGTTATTCTCCTTTTCACTAACAGCAATTCCCAACAAACCACGTTCGTCTTTTACACTTACATCGATTTGTAAAAGTGGTTTATCTAGTACTTTATCGTTAGTAACTCTTTTTACTATACCTGATTTTTCAAGAATTAAAAAATCATCTGGACCTAAAAATGCCATGGTAGTAGGAAAATCAAGTCCAGATGTTACCAATTCTAATTTTAAATTTGGATCAGAGAGAGTGATTCCATCAATACCTTGAGGTTGATTTTGTTGTTGTTGTTGTGCATGAATATTAGAATAACTAAAAAAAATAATAAGTGCTATAGATAAAAATAATAAAACTGCAAAAGTAAAATATCTATTTGTATTTGTATTAATCATTTTATTTAATCAAAAATATGATACTTGACTATTTATAAATTAGATCTAATAAATTGAAATATTCATTCATAAATTTTCTAATATGGAAGAACCTATTGGCTAACACTATCATAAAATAAATATGACATTTATTATTACACTAGAACATTCTCTTTCCTTTTTTTGCCTATTTATTCTACTTTCTTTGCATAAAGAGTTTATCCTATGCTTTTGTATCTATTATTTTAGTTGTATTTGCTAACTTTGGTGCTATAGCTGAAAGTATATTTGTATCCATTTTTTTAGGAATAGTTTCTTTTTGTGATTGCGATGATGAAGATGATGATATGAGATTATTATTACTAGTGGATGCATTTATTATTTCCTTACTAATACTTGT
Organism: Nitrososphaeraceae archaeon; assembly: GCA_036374075.1. Taxonomy (GTDB): domain Archaea; phylum Thermoproteota; class Nitrososphaeria; order Nitrososphaerales; family Nitrososphaeraceae; genus TH1177. Next base: position 840 of record DASUUM010000139.1, on the reverse strand, counting down.
TTCTCCAGTTATCGGTGCAAATTTCTGAATATCATCTCTTTTCCTATCAGATATATACACATTGCCTTCTGAATCTATTGCCAAGTGTTCAGGATCCTGAAACTGACCATCTCCTTTACCAAAAGATCCACCAAATTTTGTAATAAACTTGCCTTCACTATCAAATTTTAACACTCTAGGTTGTTGACTACAACCCGGATCAGATTGCGGATCAGTTACATACACATTATCATATTTATCTAAAGCAATATGTTCAATATGACAAAATTGATAGTCGCCACTTCCTTTAGTTCCCCACATCAAAATGGGATTCCAATTACTATCAAATTTTTGGATACGTTCATTTCCTCGTTCATTTACAAAGAAATTGCCTTTTGAATCTATCTCTATTGTGGTAGGAAGATTAAATTCTCCAGACTTGTTTCCTAATTTGCCAATTGACTTGATATATTTACCATTTATATCAAATTGTGAAATACGATCATTTTTTGAATCTGCTACATAAACATATTTTAGATCTTTACTTACAACAACATGTCGTGGATTATCAAATTTTCCTTCTTCTGCACTGGGTACTCCATCTTCACTACCAAATTTTAAAATAAAATTTCCTTCACTACCAAATTTTTGTATTCTATCATTTGCTCTGTCTGCAAGCCAGATGTTGCCTTTTCTATCAACATCTATTCCATATGGAACATGCATTTGACCATCATCAGTTCCATCTTCGCCAAATTTAAAAAGAAAATTGCCGTCTTTATCAAATGCTTGAATACGACTACCGTCTCTGTCAACAATATAAAGGATTGTCTCTTCTTTATTAAAGTCCAAATCATGTGG
>DASUUM010000138.1:0-2673 GCA_036374075.1 Nitrososphaeraceae archaeon | reverse complement strand
AAATTCGGGCAAATGAAGGAGAAAGAATCGCACGAATACCAACTTGATGTAAGGCGATGGGTGCATGTTCTCGACTGGAGCCGCATCCAAAATTTTTTCCTGTTATTAAGAAATCTCCTTCACTAATTTTTTTTGCAAAGTCAGGATCAAGTCCTTCCATGGCGTGTTTCCCCAATTCTTTGTGATCATGAATTTTTAAATAAGGACCAGGAATTATTACATCTGTATCTATATTATCTTTATCATATTTGTGAATTTTTCCCCTCAACAAATTCATGGCATTTCATTCCTTGGATCTGTTATTTTTCCAGTTACTGCTGCAGCAGCTACTACTAAAGGAGAAGCCAGATATGTTTTTGATTCAACATCTCCCATTCTTCCTGGGAAATTTCTATTAGTAGTACTTATGCAGATTTCATCTTTTGCAAGAACACCCATATGAGCGCCACAACAAGCACCACAAGTAGGAGGGCCAACAACTGCGCCTGCCTCCATAAATATATTTACTAGTCCTTCTTTGATGGCTTTCATATATATTGACTGAGCAGCGGGTAAAACTTCAGTTCTGATTTTAACTTGCTTTCCTTTGAGAACCTTTGCAGCCATTCTTAAATCTTCTAATTTTGCGCCAGTACATGATCCGATATATGCTTTGTTAATTTCTTTACCTTCAATATCTCCTACCGAACATATATTTTCTGGAGAAAAAGGCTTAGCTATAATTGGATCTAAAGATTGGATATCGTAGGTAAATGTGTCACTATACTCTGCATCCTTATCATCTTTTACAGATATATATTCATTTTCAGTTCTTGTTTTTAGATATTCAAATGTAATCTCATCGGGTTCAATAATTCCATTTTTAGCTCCTGCCTCAGTAGTCATATTAGTCAATGTTAACCTTTCTTCCATAGGCATTTTATCTACTACCTCTCCGGAAAATTGCATCGCTTTATAATTAGCACCGTCAGTACCAATATCTCCTATTATTTTTAATATTATGTCTTTAGCCATGATGTATTCTGGTTTCTTTCCCTGAATTTTAAAAAGAATTGTTTCAGGAACTTTAAACCATATTTTTCCATTCATTAATACATAAGCAATATCAGTATGACCTAATCCAACAGCAAAAGCGCCCATTGCACCTGTTGTATTTGTATGAGAATCACCACCAACATAGATCTCCCCAGGCAAAATTAATCCTTCTTCATGAGAAAGAGTGTGGCAAATTCCATATTGACCTAAACCATATTTATAATGTTTTTTTATTTTGTATTTGTTAGACCACTCAGTTAATAAGGCAATATTATTGGCTGAAATCCTATCAGAAGCAGGAACAAAATGGTCTTCACTTATCCAAACACGATCAGGATCCCAAATGCGGTCTAGAGTTTTACCTTTTTTTTCCCATTCTGAAAAAACTTTAATTACACCTGGACCTGAAACATCATGTATCATAACTTTATCAATATTTGCTATAACTACATCATCAGGCGAAACTTTATTTTTATGAGATGCTCTAGCCAAAATTTTTTCCGTAATAGTCATTCCCATTTCTTTATTATCAAATAAAATGTGTCAATTCGCGAATAAAAACTTTATAAAAAAACTAATAATGAGACATTATATCATAAAGAAATATTGATCATATTAAATCCTATTAAAATTAAAAATAAAACAAAAATATTTGATCTTTTTGAAACAATAATATCCTCCAAATTTGAATTTAAAGATAATGATATTTTAGTAGTTTCAAGTAAATTTGTTTCTATGAGTGAAGGATCGGTATTAGATCTACGAAAAATTAAACCTAGCAATAAAGCAAAAGAACTTGCCAGGAATTATCAAATGGAGCCTGGCCTTGTTGAAGCAATAATAAGAGAATCTGATATTATTTTTGGCGGTTTACCTGGATTCTTATTAACAATAAGGAATGGAATCTTAGCTCCCAATGCAGGAATTGATAAATCCAATGTCCCTTCTAATAATATTATTTGTCTTCCAAATGATCCATTCTTCTCCGCTGAAACCTTAAGATTAGAATTCCTAACGATATTAGGTGTACGGGTTGGGATAGTTATTTCTGATAGTAGGTTAATGCCAACTAGGATTGGAACTACTGGAGTTGCTATCGGTTGTGCAGGGATAGAACCGGTAGAAGATCAAAGAGGTAACAAAGACCTATTTGGACATGTATTGAAATATACACTTAAAGCTACTGCAGATTCACTAGCTACAATGGGAACATTTGTAATGGGAGAAAGCAATGAATCAATTCCAGTTGTTGTGATTAGAGGTATCAATATATCTTTTACTGATAGAAGGCTTTCATGGAAAGATTTAGCTATTGATTATGAGACAGATATTTATTTTCGCAGCATCCAAAACTTTAATCCTATCCTATAATAATAGTATATTATTTTCATAGCATTTTAATATAGCCATGATCTCAAAAATTTCAATAACTAAATGTCTGAATTCCTTACAAGATATCCAAAAAAAATGAATTTTTTAAAAGGATTACAGGAATCGATTAAATCTGAAGATATACAATTTGATCATCTCAGTCTTTTGGTTAAGACAAAGAAAGATGAAATTATTAAAGCGCTTATTTTAGAGGGATTCACTAAAGTAAAGTTTGAAAATAAAAAACCAGGGCAGATCGGTCATGGA
>DASUUM010000137.1:0-11724 GCA_036374075.1 Nitrososphaeraceae archaeon | reverse complement strand
GAGATTGTCTTGGCACTTGGAGATCTATCATATAGCAAGAGTGCCCAATGTTGGTTTGACATTATCAACCCAATAGCAGATAAAACCAAAATAGTTTTTGGAAATCATGAAACTGATTCAACAAAAAAACTTAAAGACTATATGGAATTTTTTGGATTAGAAAAGCAATACTATTCTTTTAACCATGGAAATGTTCACTTCACTGCAATCTCTACAGAACTCCCATATGAAGAGGGATCTGAGCAATATGAATTTGTAGATAATGATCTGTCAAAAGTATCATCAGACCCAAATATAGATTGGAATGTAGTCTTTTTTCACAATTTAGCTTATACCTCGCCAGCAGATATTGGTAAAGGCAATAGAGCAGAAAAGGAATTCAGAGAGGCATATCATCCTTTATTTGACAAATACAATGTAGATATTGTATTACAGGCACATAACCACAACTACCAAAGATCATATCCAATAATATTTAATAATGATGAACCTAAGGAGCCAATAATAACAGATAATTCTAATAGTGATAACTTTCATGACCCAGAGGGCCAAATATTCGTTACAGCTGGTACTGGAGGTGCAGAGATATATCCTTTGACTGGTCAAGCAGATTTTACGGCCAATCAATATGTAGGATTTGGCTTTTTGAATGTAGAAGTAATAAATAATAACAATGGAATGACGACTACTACTATAACAGGTAAATTCTATGCTAACGATAATGATGATAGTGGCCATAGTGATGGTGGCAGTAGTAAAACAACAATAAAAGATCAGTTTACTATTACAAAGGCAGTCAGTTAGTATTAAGCAGAATTAGATAAACAAATTCAAATTGATCTACTCATATAGAGAAATAAAAACAAATACAATACTAATTAAAAGTAAAATTATGTTACAATTAGCTTAATACAAATAATTAGTTAATTATTTAATAAATAATAAAATACAATTTATTATAAATTGAAATGATCAAAAATGATTAAAAATGATTTAATTGGATATAGGAGGAATTATTTCTCTTACTTCTACATCATATAGGTCAAACTTGAAATCATTCGCTTTTATAATTATCGTTGGAGAACTCCAGGTAATTGCTTGACCATCTTTCTCAGCACCACATACTTTCATATTATCACCCCAATTACCAGAGTCTATTTTCTCATGTACTTTTTTATAAGGTCCTCTTCCTTCATTTTCTGCATCTATCCAACTTTCCATTTTTGCTGTGTTTTTATCTAAATTATATACCATTGCTTTGAAACCTATTATTTTATCATAGAGATTTCCCAAGTACACGTTAGGATTATATTTTTCTCTGTCATAGTCAACATGAAATTCTTCTTTTTTCATTCTTACTTGTCCTTCATTTGATATATTGTTGTGATAACTGGACCCACCACAGTAAAATGGTGGATCATCGTCTTTACCATCATCATAAATCTCACTATGAGATATAGATCTGGTAACTACTGAAATAGCATGCTCCTCTCCTTTGGAACGTGCTGAATCAAGCAGTTTAAAAATTAGAGTAATTTCTACATTTTTCCAATCTGTGGGTTTGTACCAATATCCTATCTCTTTTAGTTCAGAATAATTCCAGCTCTGGATACCACTTTTTGTCAAATTTTTTTCTAGGATCTGTGCATCATCTAGTATCCCTGCATCCTTTGTGAAGATGTCTATTCTTGGTCTTCCTTCATCTATTCTCCAGCTTCCATCCTCATTCTGTTTAGAAAAAACATAGTCTTTTTTAGTTTCATCTAATTGAACCATATCATTTGGATTATTTTTATTAAACCTATATGTTTCTCCATCAGGAGCAGTTTGATATACTTTGGGTATTGCTAGATTTCTGTAATTATATTTAGTAATAAGATCTTTATCAGCATTTGCCCAAGAATCCTCATATCCTTCATCGCTTTCTTTTATTTCTACTCCCTTTTCCTCTTTATTCTTCTTTTCTTCTTTCTTTTCCTCTTCTTTCTCCTTCTCCTTATTGTCTTTATTCTTCTTCTCCTTAGCCTTTATTTCTTGTTTCTCTGTATTCTGTTTACTTTTATCTTCTACTATTTCTTTTTCTTGATTATTATTATTATTGTTAGAGCCAGAAATACCTAACATTTCTTTTACTAAAAGCTGTTCGTCATGTATCAATTTTTCATCTAATTGTATGCCTTTTAATTCCTTTGCAAAAGTTTTGAGAATAAATTGATTATTGTTAGAAATAGAATTATGAGTAGTAGTGGTAAATGAATGTAAAGAAATTATAACAACAATTAAACTTAATATATGAATTATTTGATAAGAAGAATTATTATTCATAGAATGAATTATAAAAATTGATGTATTTAAGAAATAGAAAATTAAATTAGGTAACAAGACCTATTATATTTCTTTAAGAAAAAAATTTTTGATTTAAATTATAAAATAATATTATGTTCTTACATATAGATTTTTATTATATAATATTAATAATAAAATTTGTAATACTTTGAATATGTTTTTTATAGGTAAAATGTCATTCCAGTGTGATAGTTAAATTAAAGATGTTAGGTTAATTTTAATCTTACTTAAAAACAAAAAATAGAAAGGATTATGTGTCATTATCTCCCCTATTTTAATAATTTTATCTTCAATGATACTTTTTAGTATTGGTATTGATACTGAAAATATCAATTCTATATTTGGTCAAACTACTGAAGATAAAGATCAGTTACAAAAATTAAAAAACAATAAAAATAATGAGGAGAAGAAAGAATTGACCGTTATTAAAGTAAAAATGAACAAAAATAATATAGATATTGGAAACCATGATCGCATAAAGATAGTTGGTTATCTAAATGGTGAGGGACAAACAAAATATATAGATCTAAAAGAAATGGATAAAGACAAATTATTATCAAATACAACTGAAAAATCTTTAACTGTAAATCTTAATTTTAATCAAAGTAATGAAATTTCAAGTGTAATGGTTGGAGACGAATATTATGTATGTGCTTATGTATTGGATGATTCTAAAAAGTCTCAGATTGCAACAACTGACCCAATTCCATTGTTTGATTGTATGGAAGGAACTATTGGAAAATCAACAAATGCAGCTACAATAACTTTATTTCCTACTATGAAAAAATATGGCGAATCTAAAGCATTTTATACTGCAAATCCAATTGCAAAAGACAATACAACAAATGACTCAAAACAAGTAAAAATTACAATAAATGTTCCAGTACATGATGCTAAAGATATAGATGATATGAATGTAGTAGCAATGGTCAAGGGTGAATATCAAATAAAGACAGTTAATGTACAGAATGAGTTGAAAAAGGGGGAGACGACAACGGCAGAATTCCAGTACCTTTTGCCTTCGAAAGGTATACAGAATTAGGATCTATACAACCAGGTGATTTGTTCTTTGGATGTGTTACCTCTGATGAATTTCCTGGCCAAAATTCTAAATGTGAAAAAAGAATGCTTAAGGATTTAGATAAAATAAGTAAATTATGTGCAAGAAAGGATAGTAGTTGTTAGATAATAAATAAGTTGAAATTAAACCTTTAATTTATATAGTTTTTAAGACTTGATTATCTGAATAATTGCATAATTTAAAATCTTATCTATCTCAAGCTGTATCATTTAACTATTTTCTAATAATGGTTAAAATGCTCTGATCTTTCTCCTGCATTATCTCAACAAATTTCAAAACATCATTTCTATCATTTCCATCAAGATCTGTTTTTATTCTTTCAATCCAGTATTCCAGTCTTTTTTCCCTGTTGTATAGATCTCTCATTTTGAAATGTGAGCTAACAATTTAAGGTGGTTGCTTATTACCGTATGTGTTCCTATTTGACCTAAAATCTCCTATTGGTTGATTCTTTTTTTCTTCAACTTTATTATTGTCGGTAGAATGGATTAGAAGGGAGGATTCAATGCCGTCGGTGAGATTTGAGCTCACGACAGCTCGGTCTTCAGCTTCACCCTTGAATATTCAAGTTAAATCAAGTCGAGTGCTCTCCCAGGCTGAGCTACGACGGCATTGAATAATCATTTAAATTAGCTCAATATATATTCTATTTTGTAAGTGTGTTATCATTTTAATAAATAAATATTTGTAAAAAAACTATATAATTTTTTTAATAATCAATCTAACATAACTATTTTTCTAAAACTAAATAAAGATTAAAAATAATGTTCTAGGAGAAAATATAATGAATAATTCTCCTAATCCTGAATCCAGGCAGGTAATCGAAACTCCAGAGGAGAGAAAACAACGATTTCTCTTGGAATTCGATAAACCCTTTAAATGTGACAAATGCAATGAAAGGTTCAAGAAGAAGAAATATCTAAGAGAACACAAGGCTGAAGTACATTCTTACTAATAGTCTGTTAAAGCATATATAGAATATTATCTCTCTATGTCTTCTTTAGTAATATATGAAAATATATACAAAAACTGGAGACAAAGGATTAACAAGTCTTATTGGCGGAAAAAGAATTCCAAAGAGTGATATAAGAATAATTACTTATGGATCAGTAGATGAACTTAATTCATATATTGGTTTATCACTATCTCTTTTATCAACGTATAATAATTCATCATCATCTGCTTCTTTTTCTGATATTATAGTTACTCTTAGTAGAATTCAAAATGAATTATTTGTTATTGGCTCTGATTTAGCTGATCCTGATCTTTCAAAGTCTTCTTCTTTAAGAGTTCAATCTAATATGATCACAGTATTAGAAAATGATATTGATAAATATGAAAAAGAGTTATCTCCCATTACATATTTTATTCTACCAGGAGGGTCTATTGAATCCTCTAACCTTCATATTGCTAGAAGCATTGCACGAAGAGCCGAAACTAATGTTGCAAAATTATTCTCGGAAAACATGATTAACAATTTGGTTCTTGTATACTTAAATAGACTTTCAGATCTACTTTTTGTATTAAGTAGAACAATAAATAAAAGACTCCAAATATCGGATATAGCATGGAAACCTTAAATTTAATTTATTTATTGAAAAAGAATAGAAGATAGTATCTTTAAATGGGACAAATACGTAATGTAATAATAATAATCATTATAACTGTAATATTATCTATTGTTACCTTAGGATTAGCATATGTATTTGATTTATATCTTAATCCATTTATCATCATAACAATAACATATTTTCAATTATTAGATATAGAAATCTTTTTTTCACATAATCTTATCTATTTACTTCTTTTATTATTATTATAGTATAGAATATAGTTTATCTATAAGAATAATAAATTTAATTTAATGGATATATATGAATTTAGATAATTAATATGGATAATTATAAACTCCATAACCTTATAGAATATATTCTTAAATTAAAAAATATCAAAAGGACAGGATGGATATCCAAAGCCAAAATTCTAAGAGCTGAATCGGTTGCAGATCACAGCTATTCATTAACTGCTTTGTCAATGGTTTTTTCTGATTTTTTAGGTCTCGATACTGAAAAAGTAATGAAAATGTGTATAATACATGATTTGGCAGAATCTATAATAGGAGATTATATGCCTGATGAAATTTCTATTGAAGAAAAACAGATAAAGGAAGATAATGCAATGAAAATTATACTATCTTCTTTTCCAGATAAAATTGCTCTACTTTATTCTAATATCTGGAAAGAATATTGCTTAAATCAAACAAAAGAAGCCTGTCTTGTAAAGCAACTAGACAAGGTAGAAATGTTCCTACAAGCAAAGCGGTATCTTAAAAATGGTTATTCGTATGAATTTTTATCTCAATTTTTGCATGTACTTGATAATATTGGAGTAGGAGTAGTAGAAGAAGAAGACAATTCCAATTTTCAATCTACCATCGCAAATATGCTAAAACATTTAAGATAAGAATTCCTGATATATTTTATCATGCAATATTTTACAGCACTCAAATTAGGAGAAAAACGTGTTAAACAATCTCAGGATTTGTTAAATAAATATACTGGAAACATAGCAATGCCTGCTTTAGCTCTTAAGGATACAAAGACAAACGAATGGTCTCCTGTTGGTGAGGAAAACTTAATTGCTGTATTTAAGGAATCTAGTGGTTATGTTATTGTGATCTGTGATAAAAATGGAATAGCTAAATCTATTGCTCAATGGTTTTCAGAAGATGATAAAAATAATATCTTATCAAGAATCAAGCAAGACCTTAATCTATCTGAATATACTGGAAAGCTTTCTCTTCCAATTTGATTAATGCTTAAGTATTTAAACTATATTTATCTAATATTACAATTTGTCAAATAATAGTAAATTCGAACAAGAAATTGAGGTTAAAGGACATCTTATAGATTCGATGATTTTAACTAGTATTTTTGACAAAATAATGGATCTAAAGGGAGAATTTAGAGTACAGGAATTCACTGTTGGTAAGAATAAGACTGATCCTAGTTATGCTAGACTTATTGTTGAAGGTAAAGATAAAACACATCTTAGTCAAATATTAGAAGCGATTTACAGAGATGGTGCTCAGCCAATTTCTACTGAAAATGTATCTTTAGAACCAGCACCATCAGATATGGTTATGCCTGATTTATTTTATAGTACAACTAATAAACCAACTCAGATTTATTATGATGGAATGTGGATAGATGTTAAAAATATTATGATGGATAAGTGTATAGTTGTTGACACATATAATAAAACAGCTGAGTGCAAAATGATAAGAGATATAAAAAAAAATGATATGATAGTAATTAATGAAAATGGTATACGTATTATACCGGATGAACGTCCTCGTCAAGGAGTTGATATATTTCAATTTATGAGTAGCACTACTTCAAGTGAACGACCTACTCAACATATTATTAAAAAAGTGGCACATGATATTTATAAAGTAGCAGTAAAACAAAAAGAAAAAATAATAGTTGTTGGAGGACCAGTTATAGTTCATTCAGGAGCTTCCCAATCGTTAGCTAAACTAATTAGAATGGGCTATATACATGGCATATTGGCTGGAAACGCTTTAGCGGTTCATGATATTGAAAATGCACTTTTAGGAACTTCTTTAGGTATGAATATCGACGATGGAACTTTGGCTGTACGTGGTCATAGGAATCATATGCAATCTATTAATGAGGTTTTTAAAGCTGGTTCCATCAAAAATATGGTGGAACAAGGTATACTAAATAAAGGAATAATGTATGAATGTATAAATAATGATGTTCCTTTTGTATTGTCTGGTTCAATCCGCGATGACGGTCCACTTCCAGATGTAGTTACCGATATTGTAGAAGCACAAAGAAAGTATAAAGAAGTTTTAAAAGATGCTAAAATGGTAATAATGCTTTCTTCAATGTTGCATTCCATTGCTGTAGGAAATATGTTACCTTCATATGTAAAAGTGATTGCTGTAGATATTAATCAATCTGTAGTTACAAAATTATTAGATAGAGGAACTACTCAAGCAATAGGAATTGTGACTGATGTAGGTGTATTTCTTCCAATGGTTTTGCAATATTTACAAGAAATCAGTAAAGGAGATATTAGTAATAAGTAATCTTATATATTCTATTAGGGTAAATAAATGGTAATAAGCAATTGATTAAATATGTAAGATAATTAATATTATTTACACACAATTACACTTTTTTACTTTATTTCATTTAATTTTTCCTTTAAAAGTATTGTAGTTATTTTCGGATCAGCCCTTCCTTTTGTAAACTTCATTATCTTACCAAGCAAAAAATTTATTGCAGTAGGATTTTGTTTAGCATCTAATACAGCTTTTCTCTCTTCTTCAAATATTTTATCTATTGATTCTAACAAAATTTTTTTATCATTAATTGTAGTAATCTTTTGTTTTTCTTTTTTTATTATATCAGATGGTAATTCTCCTGTCTTGATAATTCTAGAAATAATAGATTTTGCTGTAGGTCTATTTATTGTATTATCATCAACTAACTTTGCAATTTCTGCAATATGTTTTGCGTCTATTTTTGTCTCTTCGGTGAGTGTTTTTTTACCAGATGCATCATATTCAATGAATGCAAGAATATCACTTACTATCCAATTTGATATAGATTTTGGAGAATGATATATTTTTATTGCTGATTCAAATAAATCAGCTAATTCTTTATTGTCTATAAGTACTTGTGCTACATGTTCAGAAAGTCCATAGTTATCTATAAATCTGGATTTTCTTTCATCTGGTAGCTCAGGCATTTTAATTAAAGATAAATATGTGTCTTCTAATAGAATTTTTGGAATATCTGGTTCAGGAAAATATCTATAATCTTCTACTTCTTCTTTTGACCTTGCCTGTTTAGTAATTTTTCTTTTATCATCCCAATGTCTAGTTTCAGCTTTAATTTCTATATCATGCAGATTCATTGTTTGTTGTCTTGTTATTTCATATGTTAATGCCTTTTCTATATCACTGAAAGATCCTACATTCTTAACTTCTACTTTTTTTCCATTACCTATGGAAATATTTGCATCACATCTTAACGAACCTTCTAAATTTGTATTACATACAGCCAAATGTTCTAATATTGAGGTCATTTTATTTAAAAATATTCTTACATCTTTAGGATCAGTAAAATCAGGTTCAGTCACTATTTCTATCAATGCTACGCCTGCTCTATTATAGTCAATTAACGCTTGCATTCTTCCACTTTCATAAACCAATCTTCCTGGATCTTCTTCTAATTGAATACGTCTTATTCTAGCAATTTTGTTATTTTCTCCATATTTTACAACTCCTTCTTTTCCTATACTTGTATTTGTTTCATTAGAGTCATACTGAGTAATCTGAAAATTTTTTGGTAAATCTGGATAAAAATAATTTTTTCTAGAAAAAACTGTTATTTCTGGAATTTTACAATTCAATGCCTTTGAGATCATAATTGCAAATTCTACAGCTTTTTTATTCAAAATTGGTAAAGATCCAGGCAATCCAATACAAACTGGGCAAATGTTAGAATTGACTTCTTTTTCTCTGTAATTTGAATAACATGTACAAAATAATTTGGTATTAAGTTGAGTTAATTGGCAGTGTATTTCAAGACCAATTTTTACCGGTAACGCCATTATTACAGATCTGGATATGTTGAATTAATATTAATAGATTTTTCAAGCAATTCAGCTGTATCTAGTAATTTTTTCTCCTGAAATTCATCAGCCATAATTTGAAGTCCAATTGGTAGACCGTTTTTGAATCCTACAGGAATAGAAATAGCAGGAATACCTGCCAAATTAGCTAAAACTGTGTTAATATCTATTAAATACATCTTTAATGGATCATCAATTTTTTCACCAATTTTAAAAGGAAGAACCGGAACAGTTGGAGATATTAGTAAATCATATTTTTTAAAAAGATTTTTTAGTTCAGATTTAATTAATTCCCTTACTCTATGAGCCTTAAGATAATATTTGCCATAATAACCAGAGGATAATACAAAAGTTCCAACAATTATTCTCCGTTTGACTTCTTCTCCAAAATTTCCTCTTGTTTTTGAGAAATATGTATTCCATTCATAATCGTCAGGATTTAATTCAAATCCATATCTTATATTATCAAACCTTGCTAGATTGCTGCTAGCTTCAGCTGTAGCAGTTGTATAATAGGATGCAAGAGCATATTCTGTTGAATTTAAGGATGAATCTTCACATGTAAATCCAAATTCATTAAATTTATCTACTGCAGAATAAATGCATTCATATACAGGCTTATCAGCTCCATTTATTAATTCTTTTAATAAGCCAATTTTTTGATTATATTTTTTATTATCATTATTATCATCATAATAGTTATTGTTATTATTATTTTTTTTTGTATCTATCGTTGTGTTATCATTAGTATCTTTTCCTGATATAACTTTCATGATATTTCTGATATCTGATACAGTCTTTCCTATAGGACCGATCTGTTCCAGACTGTTAGAATAGGAAATAAGTCCATATCTACTAACCAATCCGTATGTAGGTTTAAATCCAATCACAGAACAAAAACTAGCAGGACAACGAACAGAACCACCAGTATCAGATCCCAGTGATACAGTACATAATTGTGCTGCAATACTTGCTGCACTACCACCAGAAGATCCTCCACAAACATAATCTAAATTCCAAGGATTCCTCGTTAATCCGTAATGACTCCATTCAGTAGTTGATCCCATTGCAAATTCATCGAGGTTTAATTTTCCTATTATTATTGCATTTTTATCCTTTAATCTCTTTATTACAGTAGCATCATATGGTGGAACATAATCAGATAGCATTTTTGAAGCACATGTTGTTTTCAAGCCTGCTGTACTTATATTATCTTTAACACCTACTACAATTCCAGCTAAAGAGCCTACTGTCGAACCTGATCTTATTTTTCTGTCTATTTGTTGTGCTTGAGCAACTGCATTTTTATTTATTGTTATGAAAGAATTTATTTTACTATCAATTTTCTTTATCCTTTCCACTAGTTGGGATACATATTCTTCACATGTAAATTCTCTATTCTTAATTCCATTTGTAACTCGTTCAATATTAAGCGTATAAAGATTTGACATATTAACTCATAACTGGACCTTTTACAAATTTATCCTTAAGATGTTTAGAAATTTTATCAATACTGGTAGTTGGTTCTATAATAGCGTCTTCCCTTAAATCTGACAATTTTGTTAAAGGTAATGATGATAATGATTCAGCTTCCTCAAATGAAATCTCATCCAATTTATCTAAATACTTTATTATCTTTTCAATTTGTTTAGTATAAGTTTCAAATTCATTTTCTGTTAATTCTATCTTTGAAAGTTTACTTAGATGTTTTAATTGATCTTTTGTAATCATTTTAGTTTATCATCTTTTCTCCCTTTTCTTCTTCTCCTTCCTCTATGGTGCCAGTCTATCAATATCTCTTGGATATAATATAGCGTCACGTATATTGTCTATCTTTGTAAGAGTCATTAAAAGCCGTTCTAATCCTAATCCACAGCCAGCATGAGGAGGGACTCCATAATTAAAAATACGCAAGTGATAATCAAACGAATTCAAATTCAATCCTTTTTTCTTCATTCTATTTATAAGAATTTCTTTATTGCTAATTCTTGTACTTCCTGATGATATTTCTAACGATCCATACATTAAATCAAAGGATTCACAAATTTGTGAATCATTTTGATTCTCTTTCACATAAAATGGCTTAGCTGCTGTAGGCCAATCTGTTATAAAGTAAAAATTATTGTTTAACTGATCGTCATCAAGTTTTTTAAGTAACTGAGGAGATAAATCGTCTCCCCATCTTACTCTTTCTCCTATATTTCTCAATTTTTCAATTAATTCTGAGTATTTGAGTCTTGGAAAAGATTTTTTGTTATCTTTGATTTTTTGATGAATGTCTAGTTCAGTACTATTCTTAATCAAATCATCTTCAGATAATGATTTTATGATAAATTTGATCATTTTTTCCAATAATAGCATAATATCGTTATAGTCAACAAAAGCGCATTCAACATCTATCGACGTAGCTTCTGATAAATGCCTATTAGTACGAGAAGGCTCTGCTCTAAAAATTGGACCTATTTCAAAGACTTTTTCAAAAGCCATTGTAAGCTGTTCTTTGTATATTTGAGGACTCTGAGCCAAAAATGCTTCCCTCTCATAATAGAATATTGGGAAAAGGGCAGTTCCTCCCTCTGAAGCTGTTGCTATTATTTTAGGTGTATTGACCTCTATAAATTTCTCGT
>DASUUM010000136.1:0-2265 GCA_036374075.1 Nitrososphaeraceae archaeon | reverse complement strand
ACCAAATAAAACTGATTCTTGATGTGACCTGTAATCTTTACAACTGGTCTTTCATCTTTTCTTATCCATACTCTTCTTACAAGTGAATCATAAAAGAAGAATTATTCGTCTAATGATATCGCGGTAAATTCATCTTTTTTTAGATTATCCAGTATCTTTCTTGCTCTTTTTTAAAACGTTCTTTTTCCTTCTTGGATGCAGTATTTACATGTACTTTTCTAGGTACTTTTTGCTTGAATCCCCACTTGTGCATTAGTCTGTAAATGTGGGTATAATGGTATTTGATTCCATTACTTTTTCTAACAATTAGATCTTGTACCTGTTTAGTAGTCCATCCCTGTTTGCTGGATGCTAATTCATTTTTTATCTCATATACTATTTCTTTTGATATGTCTGGAGGTCTACCACTTTTTGGTCTATTTCTTAATCCTTCTATGCCTTCTTCTCTATATCTCTTTAACCAATCAGAAGCCCATGTCCTGCTTCTATGAAGATCTCTTGCTACCTGTGCAGGAATATGTTTATCATATACTACATTTAACACAAGCAACATTCTTTCCTTTACATTAGAATCATGTTCAGATCTGTATAGTTTTCAAATCTTGTTTTTGATACTTTAATCAATAGAGAGTATATACATGATGTTATAACAATACTGGCTAATAGCTATTGCGATCTAGCATATATCATCTAGTAAAATAATGTCAGTATACTTATGCTAATTAGTATAATAGAGTCAATACTTCTAACATCTGTTACATTGAATACATACTATATTATACTTGACAATTATGACCAAAAGAAGGTATAAAACTTTTTAGGACAAATAAATTTAAGGTAAAAAAACTTTTTAGGACAAATAAATTTAAGGTAAAAAAACTTTATAACTTAGGATAACGAAATTTTAACATTATGAAGGAAGATGATTCTTTGATTAAAACCGTTAGTGATAGTCAAAATATGATATCTTCAATAAATAATTTTCCTAATAATAATATAAATAATTTTGAAACTCGCCTTAAAGCACAACATCAACAAAAACATATGGATAAACCTTCTAGTTGTGATAAAGGAATGAATGAAGAGGAATCATGTGTTTGTAAACCTTCTGAAACTAATATACAAAAAAATTTTGTATACGCAATAGGAAAAATTAAACCAAAATTTCCATCAATAGGAATTGAAAAAGAATATTTTCAGGTAGTAGGACGCACAGATACAGCTGGGCAGACGGATTATGAAGTGATGAAGACAGCTCTGTCAAAGAAAGAAAATCAATATTTATTACGACAGATGTGTTGGGTGCTTAGTATTGGAGGAATAGACACTTATATTTTAAAACCTAGTAATTCGATAGATTTCAACCTTTTAGCAGAATCACTTACATCTCCACGCAATACTTATGTAGATGTAGTGATAGGTACTCGCGGTCCTATCGCACCACCAACTATGTGTGATGGTCTTATGGTTCCTATTGTAGATTTTGAACAAATATATTCATTAGACGTAGCTACATTAATGAAAACATTGCCAAAACCAGCAGATAAAGCAAAGGAAGGAAAAGACGATTCTGCTAAATCTAAGGAATTATTACATAGAATTATGCAAATGGCTGACAATGTTGGTGCTACTGATGAGCATAGAAGTATAAATTATTTAGCTGTAAGATATCCAGCTTATTATGAAAAAACTACAGAAATGCATGATAAAGATTTTTCATTATTTGCTATAGAAGTTAAAACTTCTAGATTAAGTGGCTCTAGAAAAATTTTAGACTGTATTTTTACTTATACAAATCGTAAAACTGGTATAAACGAAAAATGGTTTTGTAGGGTAGATAGTACTGAACTGTTTCCTTTCCTGGTTACGCCTATATCACCTTATTATGATAGAGAGTAATAAGTATGATTATCTTGTTCAAATTCAAGCATTACGAGCTAATCTTTTTGAGACTAATGATGCAGCACATAAATCTAATGTAACATAGACAGTAATGCATTCAAATATGGCAAATGAAGAAATAACTCAATTATTGCTGAACTTATCAAAATTAGAAACTATATCTAAGCAAGACTCTCAAAAGTTACATAATATACTTAGTGGCTATCCCAAAAATAGATAGGAATTAGTCTGGACCCATTAAAAATGAGAACACCTTGTAATGGAGACTTTTTTACTCCTAACAGTGTTAATAGAGGAGGTCAGACAGATGCAAGGTGTTAGTAAAGACAATAACAACAACAATGCTAGTAGAAGATTGACACC
>DASUUM010000135.1:0-7811 GCA_036374075.1 Nitrososphaeraceae archaeon | reverse complement strand
ACCATTACCACTAAATCCTGAAAGTCCAATAGCTGCTGGGAATCCTTTGGATTGACTCGGTGAATAATCATGAGGTACATATACTATGATTTCTCTATTATATGGATCTTTCAAAGGATTAGATTTTAATACTGAACTTTCGAAATTATGAATAATTATTTTTCCATCTGTAACAGTCATTGTTGATATTATAATTTGTCTTAATATATAATGTACAAATTAAATTAATTAAAAACTCCTTTGGAAAGAAAGCAAAGCCTATTAGATTTTAATAGTAGGTATAGTCTCTTTTACTTCCATATAATCTATATATTCCACCTGTCGTACTAGATATATAATTCCATACTTCTTTATGTATAGGAAATTCATTAAATCTTTCTTTTAGATTCTTGTCAAGAGAATCATATACAAATTGTCCTATTACAATCTGATCGGATTCTGCAAGTGATGTCATTTTAACCGCTATACTTATTGTATATCCTAAAATATCAATAATAGGTTTTTTTGTCACTATTTTGTCAGTCCCATGTTTTAATACACTTGTTTCCCATCCATATTGAACGACGACATTTTCTCCTAGATCAACTCCTATCTTGGCATGAATCTCAGGATAATCATATTGACTCAAAATAGGATTAATTCCATGTCTAATTACAGAGACCATTGAGAATGCACAATTTACTGCATTAATACAAGGGAGTTTATCGTCATTTTTTTCAGAAGATTTAACTAAAAAAAATCCTAAAACGGCATCCCCAACAAATTTTAATATGTGTCCACCATATGATGCTATTAAGATAGACATCTCTTGAGTGAAAGCTCGTATTATGTCTGCTAATCGATTCGCCGAAAGATTCATACAAAGCTTTGTAAATCCCACTAAATCTACATGTATAATAACTAGTTTTGTCTTAGAATCAAGTAAATTTTCCAAAATTTGTCTAGAGTCCTCTGTTGAAATATTAAACTCCTTTGCTTGTAGGGCTGACCATGTTCTTGCTTGAGCGTTCTTAATTAATTCATTAATATCTACTATAGCATCAAGGTAAAATTCTGCTAAAGAAGGCGAATTGTAAGATGTTTGATCTGAGTGTTTTTGTTCTTCTAAGCTTACTATATTTTGGACCTCTTGGACGTCTAAATCTGTTTGAAATGCAATAACTTCAAGGGGAATCCCTGATTTGTAAAGGTTCAAAACAGTCTGTTTTTGCTCAATTGATATAACATTTCACCTTTTATAAATTATAATAGCAGGAAGATCAAAATAAGGTATTATTATAGTGACAAGGTAAATTAATCGATTTGATATTCGAACCCTTATAATACCATCATCTTAATGACAATCTAAATAATTCTTTTTGCTCAATGGAGCCCCACGCCCCCATTCCTTTGCCTTCAGCATTTGTCCCCACAATCTCACTCACTATTACTTCTTTAGCTGCCATCGGAGGCCATGTCATAGCTACATATTCTCCAATTTCTCCAGCTTTTTCTAAAGATGCCATTGCTATTTTCTTTTCATTTAATTGCTTTTCTTTCAACAGGCTTTTGACTTTGTCATAATTTTGTCTATCTCCATGAACAATTACATGAATTTTTTTATTATGATCTATTGCAGTCATGATTTTCCTACCTACCTAAATAATATATAAAAGCTTACCTTTTCTACAATGCATATTACATAGTTAAGCTAAATAAGGCTTTTATTCAAATGATTTATTTTTTTTATTTATATTTCCTAAAAAATATTTTAAAATAAATAAAGAATTTCTAATTTTTGTATAGTATTGTGCAAAACACCCCAGGGCTACTGTTGCAATACCTGCAATTATGAATCTACTTCCTATTATTTCAAAACCGTCTCCATATTTAATACTTTGACCTAAAAAAAATAAAAATATTCCAAAAGTTGAGATAATTATACCGGAAACTACTAATGGTAAAAACAAAGAATGAAATCTTTTTTTAATCATTTTGGATAGTCATTGATATTAACTCAACAAATTTATAAACAATTTTATTGATTATTTACTATTTTTTTCTTATTGGAAAGTTTGAATATAGCCGTTCTTGGAAGCAATGAAATCCTTAATGAGTTTGGAAAACGAGGTACTCTTTCTGATATAGTGTTTTATGACAGAAAATTAAATGACCGGATATTTACCTTTATTGCTCCAATTTCTTTTCCAGATAAAATTCAGACGTTACCTCAAGTCCTGAATATGGCCGATTTCGTAGTTTTAAATATAACACAATTGGACAAATATATTGCAGAACAAATAATAGCTATAAATAGCCTAGATATGAGAAATGGCTTTTTGCTCCATTCTTATGATATAGACGAACAAAGACTTAATCAGATGATTAAAGGTACTGCAGTTGAAAATTTTAAAAAAATAGAAAATCTGGAAATTTTAAAAAATGAGATAAATAATCTCCACTCGAATTCGAGAGAAGGAGATCTTTTAATGCCAATCGATCATAGTTTTGACGTAAAAGGAGTTGGGACAGTTTTACTTGGAGGAATTAAACAAGGGAAAATTAAAGTATATGATAAATTGAGGATTTTGCCTTCAAATAAAGAGGCTTTGATTAAATCTATTCAAATGCATGATGACCCAGTCGACGAGTCTTCAAGTCCATCACGAGTAGGCTTAGCAGTGAAAGGAGTTTCACCAAGAGACATAGAAAGAGGAGATATTATTTGCTCTGGAGATACCATCAATATAGCCAATACAGAAATATTAGTAACAGATTTTTCAAAAAATAAATATTATAATGAGGAAATTACAGACACACAAACGTATTTACTTTCAGTTGGTCTACAAATAAAGCCACTAAAAATTGTAATTAATAATTCTAAAATACTATTATGTTTAGAAAAACCTATCGCCTATTATGAAAACCAAAAATTTTTAATATTAAAACCAGATAGTAAAACTACGAGAATAATAGCAGAAGGATCATTCCCTTCCGTAATTCAATAAGTTTGGTATGTAATTAAACCTCAAATATTATCTTTAGGAGCAGTTGTTTAATACTTTGTAATGTGACTTAACATAATTATAGAGTAATTTATAATACTACCATTATTTTTAGTATGAAGTAAGTAGTCATTGTATTAAAATTGTAATTTTCATGTTTCCAGATTAAAGAACTTTTCTAACCTTTTTGGCATTAATCATTTTAAAATGATTTTTAAGGTTATTATTTTAAAGGGTTCTATCTGAATAATAATTGTGTCATTTTCTATCTTTTTGATTTCTTGAATCTCATTTTCCATAAAGTCTATTACCTTTGTATTTTTTATTTTTGCTGCAAGTTTTATTTTTGTTACTGTTTTTTTTCCTTCAGTTTCGTAAATTCTTAAAATAATTCCTTTTTTATCATCACTTAACTTCATTGTACTCAATATCACATTACTTTCTGAGATTTCCAGGAAAGATTTTGAATCATCTAATATTTTAAACGTATTTTCATTATTCTCTGCTATATTATTATTTTTTCTCTCATTACTTTTCCTTATCTGAATAGGTATTAACGACATATTTATTTCCGATCCATGTTGATATATTAGATCTTCACTCCAATCGTTTTCATGAGGTAAGATTGAATATTTAAAAGTGTACGGTTTCATTTCAGCTGCATCAGGTGTAGGTATACATGGTCCCATTATACCATCAGAAGATAACAATACTATACTCCGTAGTAGCGTAAGATAAATGGATCCATCTCTGATTTCATGAGAAGGCAAACCCTGATGAAGAAGACCAATTCCAACGGTTTTATTAGAATCATTTTTTATAGAATAATCAATCCATTCAAGTGAGGGAAACACTCCAGAAGGTTTTTCAAACCATTTCCTACTGTCTTTTTGATAAAAAAGATCGGTTTTTCTTTCAACAACACCAAATTGGGTTCCACACCAATAACTTTTAGCTCTGCTTTTAGTATCAAATCTTACCCTGAGTCGTGAGTGAGGATGTTTGTTGAAAATATGGGTTACAAAATCTATTCTATTTAAATTCTTATAAATTATTATTTCTTTTTCTATATCTATGAAATCGTGTCTATACATCATTGGTTTAAACTTTTCAGTAAATCTGTAGGGCCATCTTAATGCAAAATATTTGCTCTTAAACTTTATATGTGATTTCAGTTTTCTATGTATTACTTCGTATTTTTCTGGTTTAAATATTCCATATTTAATTCCCTCACCAGTTTCTGATTTAAATAATTTTAGATTTTCCCGATGATAATAAAGATCTCCTATTTCTTCGTCTAATATTATTTCATTTCCGGTACAATAGTGTAATTTTTTGTTATTCTTTATGGATTTAAAAACTGTAATAATTGCATTTTCTCTATTTACTTCAATTTCATATTCTTTATTTTTAAAGCTTGTATCGTGAGCAATTATTGTTTCGCCTTCTATTGTATCTGACTTTACTATCTCTAAAGTTTTGTACCCCAATGGAGGAACAGAAATAATACAACCTATACTTATTTTTTTAATAGTATTATCTTGGTATAACGAATAATCAAGAATTTCTATCTCTATAATCTGATCTCCATTTTTTAAGCAACTTATACCTTTGAATTCACCTTCATTAAATTCTAAAATTATTTCTGTCCAGTTTGTAACTTGCCATGAAAGAGGATTAAAAATAAAAATGTCATTATCATATTTAGTCATTAGTGAAATTTTCTTCAAATATTCAAGAATTGACCTGTCTATACTTTTTCTCTCATTTTCGAATATTTCCCTTACTTCATTATATATTTCATCAACTCCTGTACCAGGTAAAACATCATGCATTGCAACAAATAGTATTTTCTTCCAATACTTGTGAAGCTGATCTGAAATGTTTTCGTCATGTATATTAATCAACCAAGATAGAGCATCTAATCTTTCCAGGAGTAGAATACTATTCTCAAATTCCTTCATACCTTGTTTTAGCCACATACGTGTGGAGGTACAATCAGGATATACAGCAGAGTACTTTCCAGAATACATTTCTCCTTTTCTTACTTTGAACTTGACATCTTGTTTTTCTAAATAATTAAAATATTGAAGAGGAGATGACATAATCATATTATATTCACTTCTTTTAGTTACTTTTTTTCCATTGACTTTTTTATTCCATTCATTTATAACATCAACTAATTCAGGTTGTGGAGGAGTAGAACCACTTCCAGATAACATTAAAATTTGATTAGTTGAAGCATATTTTTTTAATTGTTTTAACGATAGGGATAGCT
The DNA here is from genome assembly GCA_036374075.1 of Nitrososphaeraceae archaeon. Taxonomy (GTDB): domain Archaea; phylum Thermoproteota; class Nitrososphaeria; order Nitrososphaerales; family Nitrososphaeraceae; genus TH1177. The sequence continues at coordinate 2,549 of DASUUM010000135.1, read as the reverse complement.
GATCTAAAAAAAGTCCTGCCCGATATCCTAGAGGCATCCAATGAGTAAGAATTTGGGTCCCGTCAAGTCCCTCCCAAAGAAATTCTGATGGAGTAGAGATATTTATTCCTCTTCTAAAAATCAAGTATTTATAACCAGAATTTCCTAAAATTTGAGGCCACTGTGAATTAAAACCAAATTCATCTGCCCCATATGAAACTACTATGTCTTTATTCAATTTTTCTTTTACAAATTTTTTTCCTTCGGTTATTTCTCTTATTAGTACCTCTCCGTTTGCGACCATGTTATCAGCCAGCAAATACTGTCCTCCTGCTATCTCTATTTTATTCTCCTTGATAAGGTCACTTATATCTGCAAAAATATGAGGATAATCCTTTTCTATTTTTTCTAATAAAAAAGTTTGCTCTAGCATGAATTTATAATCAAATTTTTTAATAAGATTTATAGCTTGTTTTAGAATATATTCAATGTTTACAAAGTAGTAATCTTCTTTGTTAAGAATCCATACTGCATCATAGTGCATATGGGGGACGATGTGAATAGTTGCATCTTTCATTTTCTCTACTTTTTGAGAATATACTTTAATATTATTTCTTTCCATCCTGTCTGTCCAATTCCATTTACTCTGATTAGGTTATTTATTTTCATGGGGGTGTAACTATTGCGAATATTTCGTACTAGAAATGGTTTGTCAACATTTTCAAACATTGGAATGTCATTAAGTGCATCCCCTATTCCTATAGATTCAATTTTCTCTTTTTCAAATTTTATTGAATATAATTTCTTTAATATTGAAATTGCAGAACCTTTATCATGTAATGAAGAAATTGTATTATATCTAGTTCCCTGTAAAATACGAAGACCTCTATCATTCAATATTTTTTTTAAATTATCTAATTCATTGATATTAATTTCAAGTACTGTTTCGCTATATTCCCTAGATGCCATTAGTATTGCATCATTTATTGTTATACCTACCTTTTGAGCTAATTCTGACAATGAAAGATCATGTACAGCAATGAATTCAATATGAAATATTTCTCTTATTTCTTGAAGAGTTTCTATTATTCTATTGTATGATTTTCCTAATTCTATAACTAAATTTTCATTGATATGGTTGATTGATAAACCTAATTCTTCAAGATCTATAGGAAAATAATTCTCTGGAATATAAATTGCTCCACCGTTTTCAACTATAAATGGATCTTCGATCTCTAGATATTTTCTTATTTTTTCCTGTTCGACTCGAGTTTTTGATGAACATAATACCAAAGGAATATTGTTTTTACGTAAGTTTTGGATGACTTCTTTAATTTCTCCATATTCTTCCGTATGATAAATTTCTCCTTCTTTTATAACATATGATTGGAGAAGTGTATTATCTATATCAGAAAAAATCAAATACCGTGACATTCTTTTTACTTTACTTTTTTAAAAATATGAAATACTTTATACTTTAACGTAAGAAATTATATAAAAATTTTCTATATCATGGAAAGATTTGTTTTCCCCACAAAACTATTGTTAATATATACCAAAAGATATAAACTAGTGCATACTTTGAAAGAAAATAACAGTTCTTCTAGCAACAGAAGTAGCAGCAGCAGTCTTCAAATTCTTAAAGATTCTATATACTCGGATTACACCAAAAAGGTATATGTCAATGCTATCAAAATGTATTCCAGGTTTTTTGAGATAAAAGAAGGTGATTATGACAACCTTCTTACATTCGACAAATACCAAACGGTTGACATGATTCGTAAATTCATTCTGTATCTTAGAAATGAACGCCAGTTATCACATGGAAGAATGAATGTCCTTTTTGCTGCTCTTAAATTATACTATGAGCAAAATGATTATCCATTTGAGTTGTCATGGTCCAGATTAGCACGTTTCAAAGGAAAAAATAACGGCAAGAAAACCCAGGATAGAACATACACAAGAGAAGAGATTCAATTAATGTTACAACATTCCGACTTGAGAATGAAAGTCGTTATATTAACAATGCTCTCATCAGGGATTAGGACCGGTGGTCTTGCTGGTCTTCGATAAAAAGATCTTACTTACATTAAAGAATACAAACTTTACCGTATAGTAGTTTACTCGGATTCTACAAACGATCAATATTATACCTTTACTACTCCAGAATGCTCAAATTACATTAAATTATATCTAGAATATAGAAAAAATCAAGGTGAGAACCTAGTACCTGATTCTCCTTTGATAAGACAAAAATTTGATACTGCTTTTGATCCAAACGATATAACGGTAACTTCCGAAGACATACAAGAGAGAATGAGGTATTTGCTTAAAAAAGTAGGAACCATCAAAAATAAACCAAGGAAAGACAATTACACAGAACAGGAAAAAATCGAAATACGAAAAAAACGATATGAAGTGATGCGCTGTCATGGATTCCGTAAATTTTTCAATACTATATGCATTGAATCAGACATGAACATTGTATCAAAAGAATTGTTGATGGGTCATAAACAGTCTTTGGGTTTAGAAAAATCGTATTATAGGCCTACTAATGATAAACTATTAAA
>DASUUM010000134.1:0-9848 GCA_036374075.1 Nitrososphaeraceae archaeon | reverse complement strand
TGCTACATACAACTAAATTTTTTTCTTTTTTAATTTTTATTTAGGCTTGCAGGCGGCAAACATCCAGCTATGTGTGATTTCTTAGATATTGCTAATCATATACTATAATAACAAACCTCTCATTTGGCATAACAGCCTACTTTATAGAGATTCTTTTCATATTTTTAATCTTTGTTATTTGTAACTTTTCTCTATGACCATGATACAATTCGTTCCTTGTCAATACATAATAGATACTCACAAGCATTTTTCTTGCTACTGCAACCCTTACTTTCTGACTTCCTTTCTTTTTTATAGTATCCTTTCGTAAAATGTTTTCATCTTTGGATCATAACTAGCAGCCATTGTAGATGATTCTACAAGATACAATCTAATTCTACTGTTTCCCTGTTTTGTTATTCTACACATCCTACTTATGTTTCCTGATTGATATGAAGATGGAGCAAAATCTACCCTTGATACCAGTTCCTTTGGATTGCTAAATCTTGTTATATCACCAATTTCATAAACCAATAATAGCGCACCATAATAATTAATTCCAGTAAAACCAAGTAGGAGATCTACTCTCTCGTCCTTGATGGCTATTTTAGCCATTTCTTTTTCACTATTTACTGTGAATACGTCATATACACTAAATCCATTTAGAGATGTTAAAGAAATTATAGAAGCAGAATATAACATAAACAGAATTATGCTATATTGCATTTTCAAATATTATATATTTATAAATAAAAAGATTGCTATAGTTGTCAATAATTTAGACAATAATTATTAGCTATAACAAATATTCTACTATTATTTGTTTCCCACTATTTCCACTCATAATTTTTATCAATTTCATTTCCCTTTATCATCCAAAAATCATAATTTGAACGTCTATCTCCATTCGGATCTAATTCTATAGAACCACTTGCACCTTGATAAGAATTGGTTATATTGTTAAATTTATTTTTCACCTCTTCAATTGTCATGTTTCCAGAATTATTCTCAGTTAATGCAGCCACCCATAGTGCATCATATGCATTAGCATCATATATATTTAGTTCTTTTAAATTGGTATCTTTTTCTAATGACTTAAACTTTAGATTATTCTCATTCAGAGCCATTAAAGGATTAGTAAAATTAGTGGTATCTGCAAATTCTACAGCTTTATTATGTTTTACAAGGTGTTCATTTTTTGCTGTACCATCACTACCATACCATCTTACACTTTTCAGATTATCATGAGATTGTGCTTGAATTAATATAGGTACTATCTCACCATAAGCAATTACATACACTCCAACTTTAGAAGAATTTGAAGCCAAATGATCTGTTGCATTACTTACAGCCAAACTCAGAGATTTAAGATCGTGATTCCACATTATGAAATTAATTCGGTGAAGACTTCCAGCAAATTTTCCTACATGAGGGTCATATGTTATTGCATCAATAAACTTCCCACCGTGTTGCTCTTCAAAATTTTTTTTCGTAGCATTGTACAGGTCATTTCCATATGCATCGCTTCTCAACATAGGTACAACTACTCTGATACCGTCATTATACATTTTTTTAGCTATTTCCCTCCCTTGATTAGTATCATTTTGTGCAAATCTAAAAATATTATCTTTTTTAGATAGTGATGGAGCAGTACTTGACTGACTTATGATTAAAATATCCCGGTCATGTTCATCAATGTATTCTTTTATTGCTTTAAGCTCAGCACTCGTTTGTGGTCCAACAATAATTCTTACACCTTTCTCTGCTAAGATTTTCAGCTTTGCAAGTGCTAATTCCGGTTTTCTCTCAGTATCTTCGATATATAATACTACTTTCTTGGTTCCATTTTTCTTGAAATCCTCATTGATATCCTTTACTGCTTCTTCTATACTAGCTTTCTGTGTTTTTCCCCTTTCCGAGGAGATTCCACTTAATCCCAATAGTGCTCCTATCTTAATTTCATTATTATCCATAATAGGATAAGAAGGAATAGTTGAGTAAAGGAAAATAACAAACAAAGTACTTGATATTAATATTAAAATTAATAGTACTAGTAAAGTAACTTTTCTGGGAATCCTTTTATAAAAATTAAATATATTTTTCCATTTAAAACTAGATTTATTGTTGTTAGGATGTAGAAATGCAAGGCTCCAAAACAATCCAGCAGATATAATCAGGTAATGATCAACTATTAATAGATTTGAATACCAAATTGCTTCAACAAGATTTGATAAAAAGATGATTACAAACCAGCTATCAGCTATAATTAGGTTTAACAGTGATAATGATTCACACATACGTGGCATAGAGGACTCTGGCTCTTTTTTAAAGCCAATGAACATCACTATTGCTGGGACTACTAATATAGTATTTAGAATTGGATAAACTAGCATTACAGAAAACAAAGCAATATCATTGGAGGTAGAAAATTCAGCTAGTTTAGAAGTAATGTAAAAAATGTAGATAATGAATAATATACCACAAACTAGACTCATTACAAATACTTTTTTGTTTTGATATTTTTTATAGAATTTCTTGAATGTTAAATATAGTGAATATCCAAGAAATGGATAAGCAGCTATCCAAAAAAAATCAGCCCTAGATGGAACGTCTGGAACTACTTCATCAATCTCGTATATTACCCATTGAACATTAGCACAGAACCACAGGATCAATCCTATAGCAAGGGCTATATGACTTGTTGAGTAAGAATTTAAAATTTTTTGTGTAGATATTATATTTATTACTAATAGAATAGACAACCCTGCTGCTAGTGAGGAATTAATTAATAATATCCAATTGGTATAATAGATTTTATTTTCGATAGGAGAAACGTGTAATATAATAGAGTTTTCTACAACGATAGCTACGATCAGTAAAATAATAAATAAACCTTTTTTCTTGTCTATTCGAAAAATATTTCTCTTAATATATACATTATCAGACTTTATAGACACAAAATATCTACGTCCTTTGAAATATCTAATTTACTATTATATATTGCACAATATCGCATATTCAACATTTTACTAATATTTAGATCAAAACATAAAGTAATATCATTATATTCCAATTCTTTTGAATTATCGTTATAGCTAACCATAGTTTTTTATACATTTTTATATTTATAAAGATTCTCTACATATTAGTAGTGTACCAAATTTTATCAGCTATCAGCTATTTATTATTCTCAAGAATCTATCTCATATCTTTAAAGTGATTGAATAGATAAAATTAATATTCTCATATCTATGAGTTAGCTTAATATATTTTAACTATTGTTAAGAGAGAATTTGTGTTTTAGGTAATCGTTGTACTTAGATTAACTTATTATTACTAAGATTATATGTAAAATAGTTTATACATCTATATTATTACTTTTATTTTTCAATATACATTCACTTTTATATTTAACATACCTCTCAATGGATGATAAATTGTAAATTATGGCTTTAAAATCTATTCTATAGTTTTATTTGGATTTTGGTAATAGATAATTTTTCGGCGCCGAAAAAATTGTTAAAGATTTGACCACAAAAAGTATTCAACAATTTTAGATACACAATATAAATTATTTACTAAGTAAAAAGATAACTATTTTTATTTAGTAAAATCGTATAAGGAACTAAGTTTGTTTTGAACCACAATTATAACAATAATTTACTTCGGATGCTAACTTGAAATTACACATGATACATGTTCTTGATTTCGAGATTTCCATATTATCTCTAACTTGCGGTTGTATTATTTGTTGAGTAACCTGCCCTAATACAGTATTAATTATTTCATTATATTGTGCTGGACTCTCATTATTAGATGGTGGCTTTTCTATTGAATCTAGCTCAGATGTTTGTAGTGAGAGCTGCTTAGAAACAATTTCTGAAATTTTCATAAATAAAGGGTAAGCTACTGGTGCTACTGCAGCTCCGCCTGGTGCTAATGCAATTCCTGCAGATATTGCAACTGCTATTTTAGGTGAGTGTTTCATTAATAGCTTTGAAACTGTAGCAACTTTAGGATCATTTGCGGAATCTACAATCTTAGTTAACACTTCATTAACAGAAGGCACCTTATCTAAACCACTATTGATACTTATTGATAATTCATTTATAGCGGAAGATGGTACAGACGAAGATCTATGAACAAATCTAACCAATGTATCACCTATAGTTGTAGTTTTGTCATCAAAATTTTGACTTATTATTTCCACAATATTTCTTAAATCCTTGTCTTTATTTTTTAAACTAATTATTCTTTTAAATTTTGTCTTTATCTTTGTAGATATTTGAGAGCTATTCTCTATTGGCTTTCCACAACTGAGACAAAAACTGAATGCATAAGGTGATAATTTAATACCGCAATACTTACAATTTAACATCAATAAGTTACTCATAATATATATTTATATTTTAATTATTTAACTTATTTGCATCTCATATAAATCAGAAAAAAGTTCTTATATATTGGTAGTAAAATAAATATATGTTAAAAAATCAATCGAATAATTCATTAAGTATTGAAAACATTGTTAATGCTACATATATAGGAGGGCATAAGGCATTTCCCAAACCGAAACATACTAAAGTAGCGATATATCATGACAGATTAGAGATTCTTGAACTCAATCTTTCAATTCCTTATTCTTTTATGAAAAATATAGAAAATATGGAAGATAAGAAAATATCAAAACTTAGGGTAGTTGCATTAGGACCGATAATTGGTGTTCTATGGAAGAAAAAGGTTCTATATACTGTAATTACATATAATGATGGAATAGATGAACAAACAATAGTATTGGATTTAGGAAAAGGAGTAGATAGTATTCAACCATTGATATATCAGAAAATGTTGCTTGCAAAAAAATTACTATAGATAACCACTTGTATACAATTCTAATTTTTAGATTATTTGTATTTAGGAATTTGCAATTATATATAATGGGTTCAAATCTTAATCCATAAGTTATAAGAATTAATTAATTTACATTCTATAATTTTAGTTAGAATAATCGTATTTACTTTCAGTTAATAAAATTCAAAGTTTAAATCTAGCAAAAACAGATCCCAATTACATGTCATACTCGAAGCCCTCCGAGCCCGTATACTAGTAGGGTTCAATAACATTTTAAGTATAACTTAGAGAATAAAAGTAAAAATTTGATCTACTATAACTAGAAAATAATAAAAGTAGATTTTAATTATTGCTCAAAAATTGATACGATGTTATTCTTTTACAATAATAGTAGTGAGTGGTCATTTTCATTATAATTTAAAAGTAGGAATGAATGCTATTGTAGATATTAATCCTGTAATTGTACTCAATTCTTTTTATGTATAAGTACTACAGAAATAATTTTTAAAATTTAAATTTTTTTTGTCTTGTTACTGTAGATTTATTGAATGCTATGGCTCTGAAATTATTTCAAAGAGTACCTTACCACGAAAAACACCATCTGTCGTGAATGCCTGAATGTTCTTATTTATTATATCAGATACTAGCAGATTACCATTTAACCGATTGAATGTAATATAACGTGGTAACATAAATTGACCATCGCCGGTACCTTGAGAACCCCATGCTTTAATGAAGTTGCCATCAATGTCAAACTTTTGTACACGATTAAAAGCATCTATAACGTAATTGTCATCGTTGGAATCAACAGTAATACCCCTAGGATCAGCAAATTCACCATCACTACTACCAAATCTTCCCCATTTTCTAATGAATTGGCTGTCACTCTTGAATTTTTGGATTCTATTATTATTAGAATCTGATACTATTATATCATCATCTGACTCTACAGCAATGTCAAAGGGAAAACTAAATTTCCCATCACCAGTACCGTGTGAACCCCATGCTTTGATAAATACACCATTATTATCAAACTTTTGTACACGATGATTTAGTCTATCTGCAACGTAAACGTCACCATTAGAATCAATAGTAATGCCCACGGGTGATTGGAATTGACCATCGCCGGTACCAAGGGAACCCCATGCTTTCATAAAAACAAAATTAGGTGAAAACTTTTGTACACGATTATTTAAACTATCAACTACAAATATGTTACGCGTATTGAGATCAACTGCAATTCCTCTTGGCTGATAAACCTGACCAGGATCATGGCCAAAAGTAGCCAAAATCCTGGTGATTGGACTCATAAGACTAACACCTAATATACGATTGTAGGTATCTCCAACTATTAGTCTCTCCCTACCGACAACAGAACCAACCTGTACAGCCATACCGGTTGGTATAGGATCAGGGTTAATAACAGAACCTACTTCATTTACTTTAGAATCTTCCAATATATACTGCTAGTCTTTTTGATCATCATTTATAAAGGATCCTCGTACCTTCTTTGTAATTGTTTCATAATAGTAATAATAATTAACATAGAGATTTCATATTGTATTATTCTGTATATATTTATGCGAGTTTTTTAATAACTTGCATTCTCTAAGAAAAATAAATTGAAAATTAATTAAAATCTTTTATTTTATAGAAATATCTACAAAAATCTGAACTAAAGTTTGTTTGTTTCTATCAATATTGTACATATATAGTTTCTTCGTAATTATGTAATTTTTTGGACTTATCTTGTTGCTGTCTTCTTTTTTTGAACTACAAAATTGTGTCAAAATCAGTTCACACATCTCCGAGCCCGTATACTAGTAGGGTTCAATGTTTAATTATAAAAGAAGATGATATAGGTAAATTATTTACTTAAATTATTTATTCTTGAGGTAAAAATGTATAAAAACCAATAACAAAAAAGAAATAAAAGTTACTATTCAAAATATGCACTCAGTGGAGAATTAATCAAAGTTGAATAAGTCACCAAAGAATCCGCTTCCTTCTCTTCTTCTTCTGTTATAGTAGTTGTCATGATCATCATCCTACTCTCTTCTATCACGATGATATTTTTGATAGTGTTCTTCTTCATACCTGCTTGGAATATTTGCTATTTTGTCTATCTCTCCCCTATCCAGCCAAAAAAATAAAAAGATAACACATTTCTAGCGATAAAACACATAGAAAGAATAATAATCCATTAATATTTACAGATTCAACTAAGTAATAAAATGAAGATAGAACTATTTAAAATACTTGATGGAATTGGGAAAAAAAATGTTTCGAATTTTATCGAATCAGTAGACGTTATGAATTCAAATGAAAGTATTTCAAAAATGCTTGGAAACCTTATGAATATGAATAATTATAGTGTTTATTGTAAAAATGGAAATAAAATAACATCTATTACTTTAAGAGATATTCTTTCAGCTAGAGATGTCAATGCTCAAAAATTGGGTTCTATGGCAAAAATTACTCCTAATATTTCAAAAGACAGTAATATCGAAAGAGCTGCAAGTATCATGAGCCATTACAGGTTGAGATCGATTCCAGTAATCGAAGATGACGAAATAATAGGACAGGTCACCACAAAATCGATTTTAAAATCTATGGGAGACAAAAGTATCAAAATCTCATCCACTAAGATAATGACTCCGAATCCAATTAGGATAAAAGAAACCGACTTTACTTCAACTGCTAAGAACATAATGGTTAGAAACAGAATTGACCATATCCCTATTGTGGAGGAAAACTTGAGTGGAATCATTACTTCATTTAACATTGCAAAAATAATACTTACCTCTTTTAATTCAGATAACATAGAGCATGGAGTTCCAGATACTAGTAAATTATTAGGATTTCCTGTTAAAGGAATTGCAGAAAGAAATGTAGAAAGATCCAGTGTAAATGATTCTGTTGCTAAGATAATCCAATCGTTCAACAGTAGTGATTCAACATATTCAATTGTTACATTAGGAAACGAAGTTCAGGGAATTATAACACATAGAGATGTAATATCCCTACTAGGAGAAAGAGTAGAAGAAGAAATACCCGCTTATATAATCGGCCTACCTGACGATCCTTTTATTTCGGAACTTGCCAAAATGAAATTTAATTCAATTATAAAATTCCTTAAGAAAGCAATACCTGATTTAGAAGAGGCTAGATGCAGAATAAAATTAATAAATATTAGAGGAAAAACTAAGAGATATGAGATTGATATAAGTCTGTTTACTACAACTGAGAGATATCATTATACAAATGGTGGATTAGATCTTGCTATAATTTTTGATCAGATGAAAGATAGTTTGAAAAATAAATTATCAAAAATGTCTCAAAAAAGACAAAAAAAATCAAGAAGATACAATAGTTATACCAATTAAGATAATAGAAATTTTATGTTATATTTCAAATACGTTATTAATTAAAGAACTAAATATACAAGGTAGTAGCAGTAGAACCATACTAACATGTCATGCTCGAAGCCCGCTGAACCTTATTACTATACCAAATGTTTTCAGCAATATCCTCTTTCTATATAGGATAGTATATACCAACTGCTAAATTATCAACTTATGGATAGAATTATATTGAATTATTCTTAAAACTTTAAGATTATATGATGTTAAAGATTTCAAGTTTTTCATTTGGTATTATTATTACTAGTATTATCTTATTTTCTGCAAACTCATATTCTCTCTCTTCTATTTATGCTCAAGATACTCAATATTCAAATAATAACACAAACGAAAATAACAATTCTTCACTCTTAAATGAACTCGAAAATATAAAAAATATACTTGAAAGTAAGGTAACAAAATTTGCTACCGCTTTACAAATTGCCAGTAGTCTACCACAAATTTTACAACCTCCTGATGTAAATTTAATAGATCCAAAAGTTAACGGTATACCAGAAGATGCAGATATAGAAAAGAGAAAAATAGCTAAAATACTGTTGGATCAATTTAAAGAATTTTCATCAATTGTATTTTTATTAAATAATGGAGATGTATATTTTGATGAACCATTTGAACGCCAATTAAATCTAACTACAAACAATCTGTCATTTCGAGATTACTATCAAGTGGTAGAAGAAACTGAAAAAACTTACTTGAGCGATGCAATTATTTCTAAATCATCAGGAAGAAATTTGGCAGTAATTGCTACTCCAGTAATTAAAGCAAATGAGATGATAGGCATATTGTATGGAACTATTAATTTTAACAACTATGACAAATTTCTACAGTCACTTAATTTACAAAATAATACCAGACTGGTATTAATTGACAAGAATGGAGTAAAGATTGGAGAGTCTAATGAAAATGAGACTTCTATATCAAAAGAATCTTTTGAGACAAAAGAACAATTTTCAAAACTTACCTCCGTCAAATTTGCATTGGAGGGTAAATCAGGCAGTATTTTAGAAAATTTTGACGGGAAAGAAAGTCAAATCACTTTTCTTCCTTATGACATTTTCCAGAACAAAAGAATTTTATTACTTATTCAAAGCTGTAACAGCGATGTAAATGAATCAAATAAATGTATAGACAATAATAAAGAACTTAACCTATTTAACGAGAATATTTTAACTAAATTAGGAAGCTTTTTTTAAGTTAGATTTTAATTCTTATTTCTTTTTACTACTATATATTAGACCCATTATTTTTAAAATACTAATTTTTTGAACTACAAAATTATGTCAAAATCAGTTCACACACCTCCGAGCCCGTCAAACAATTGGACTCATATACTAGTGAGTAGAAGATGACAATATTGGAGATCCTCTAACAAAGAAATGCCTACAAAACTTAAAGATACTTTAGAAAGTAATCATGGTGTCAATCGATAGAAGTTCCATAAAAAATGATCAACAGATAGAATTTCAATTTTTGAAAATCCTGCTTCCTTTGCATATCCATAGAATGTAGAAGGAGCCATAGCAGCTCCTGTTCCTTTTGAGTTTGGATATACAAGAGATTGTGGAAGACAAAGTAATACACTAAAATTATAATAGA
>DASUUM010000133.1:0-7236 GCA_036374075.1 Nitrososphaeraceae archaeon | reverse complement strand
AGTGCCATTTTATATTTTGATGCTGAATCTACTTCCACCATGGATGCATGTGACCTATCTAGGCAATATGCAGCCTCGTGTACTAGTGGAATAAAGATGCGGTTAACTATGAAACCTGGTACATCTTTTTTACATAATATTGGAGTCTTCTTTACTTCATTGACAAGGTTTATTGCTAGCTCCGTTACTTGTTGCTCAGTCTTTAAGCCGGGAATAATTTCCACCAAAGGCATCAACTGTGGAGGATTAAAGAAATGCAACCCGATAAATTTCTCAGGTCTGCTTGTAAAAGATGAGATCTCAGATATAGGCAAAGTGCTGGTATTTGATGCAAAAATCATGTCATCAGTTGCAAATTTTTCTATTTCTTCATATACCCTTTTTTTTAAATTAAGATCCTCTGGAACAGCCTCTATTACCAGGTTAGAACTCTTTAGAGACTGTTGTAGATCTACAATAGGATGAATACGATTAATAATATTTTCAGCTTCTGAAGTAGTTATTTTTTGTTTTTCTACTAATTTATTTATTGACCATTTAATTTTATCCATAGCTTTATCTAAAAATGATTGTTCAATGTCTCTTAGATTTACATTATAACCTGCCATTGCAGAAATTTGTGCTATCCCGTGGCCCATAATACCTGAACCCAAAACTGTAATCTGATTAATTTTATACATCCACTGGTTATGTAAATAACGAGGGATTTAAATTTAGTTTAGGATAGCAGTCGGGATAAAGTTAATAGTTAGAATCTAAAATAAAAATTATACAGAGTTTGACCACCACACCTGTTGAGGCAGTTAACGAAGAAGCATTGTATCTAGGTACTGCTGAATCTGAGCATATTGAGATGTATTTAAAAGCAATATGGTTTATTCGCGAAAAAGGAAAAGAAGTTAAAATTAGCTCCATTGCAAAGCTGCTAAATGTAAAACAACCCTCTGTTGTACAAATGCTTCACAAACTCAATGATATCAATCTTGTTTCTTATGAAAAAGGGAATTTAGTTAAGATGACGCAAAGAGGAGAAAAGATAGGAAAACAAATGATTCGAAATACAAGGTTACTGGAGGTAATGATGAATGATGCTTTAAAAATTGAGATAGATGAAGAAATGGTATGCGGGATAGAACACCATATGAAGACAAAATTCACTGATGCGTTGTGCACTTTATTAAAGCATCCGAGGTCTTGTCCACATGGACTTACAATACCAAGTGGCAAATGTTGTAAAAATAAGCCAGAACAGAAATCTACAATGTAACCACTAACAAAAAAAGATAGAGAGAAATGAACTACTAATTAGACATCCAAGTATATAATTGGTTAGCAGTGTATTATTTTGTATAATTCATATACTTCAGATACTTTTTTAATGCAAATACTTTTTTAAATATTATAGTATTAGGCAAATAATAGGACTAATAAAAAAGATGTTTGTAATTATTCTGTCTTTTATGATCTTATTGAAACTACATTAATAAGTTTCTTCTATAATGGTTATAAGAAATAAGATTGGTTTGCTAATCATATAAATAATATATGGATTGCTTTTATGTATTTTAAATTAGTAAAGAACATATTATAATTATTTTATTATACAGACTTCTTATTCTTTTTATACATCATTTTAAAAAAAATGTGATTGAAAATGACCTATGAAAAATGTGTCCAACTTCAAATATAACAATGTATTGATACAATTTACTAATGAACAAGTCAGTAATATTCAGTCTCTTCCTTATGACATCATTGCTAGTGGGAACATTACTAAACATGAATATGATCTCACCCGCAATGGCCGCAATGGGTACAAATAGCTACGACAACAGGTACAATTACGACAAACAACCATCATACAAGAATGGTTATGACAAGGGTTCCTACTTCATGGATTCATATGGTGACAGATATAACGACCACAAAGATAAGAAGAGTTCCTACTTCATGGATTCATATGGTGACAGATATAACGACCACAAAGATAAGAAGAGTTCCTACTTCATGGATTCATATGGTGACAGATATAACGACCACAAAGATAAGATTAAGGAATACGAGTGTAGAACAGGTCAATTCGAGGGCTTTTTGGTCAGCTCAGTAGAATTCTGTGATGCCAAACATAAAAAATTTCATAGATAATAAAACAGGAACATAAAGTCAACCACGAACACCGGAACATCATCAACTAAGACCAACTAAGTTATCGTGACTACCAGTGGCATAGATAGTATCTATGGCCTCCCTTTTTTATAATTAAATTAGTAATTTCTAGAAGATATTTATTGACTTTGACACTTTTTAGAAAATTATTTGTTAGTATTACTATGCTATCCACTTGCATGATCATATCACATTGAGATCAAAAACTTGATCATTATTGCATCTAATTAACAGAATGAGAGGAATGGAATAAATCTAGGATTATTATTTGATCATTTTATCAAAGATATGTTATGATAACAATGAAATGAAATTTATTAATTACATTAAAGGGTTCCCATATACAATATTATAATAGTTTTCTTTTAAGATATCCTTGCATGAAGATTTCACAATTAGTAAGCAGTAATGTTTTTTTGTAGTTGTATAATTTGGATAATCTCTTAAAACAAATATTTTTCTTTGTTTGACAATATGAGACAAATAATAAAATATTATCTTTATAAAAATTTTATAGTTATTTTGACTTTTAATCTTATATGTGATTATCTTATGTGAAACTATACTTTAATAATATTTTATAGAATTAGTAAATGAGAATTTTGTATTAATAATATAGTTATATATTTTTTTATAAAATTTAAATTATTACAGAAAATAATAAAATTATGTTATTATACAGACTTCTTATTCTTTTTATACATCATTTTAAAAAAAATGTGATTGAAAATGACCTATGAAAAATGTGTCCAACTTCAAATATAACAATGTATTGTTAAAATGTACTAATGAACAAGTCAGTAATATTCAGTGTCTTTCTTATGGCATCATTGCTAATGGGAACATCACTCACTATGAATATGTTTCCATCTGCAATGGCTAGCGGAAAGGACAGAGATGACAAAAGATACCACTATGACGACGATGACAAACGATATCAATATGACGATGATTACAAAAACAAAGGATATGAACAATCAAGATATGAGCCAGATCCATATGCAAATAGTTATGACATGGAATATAGTTATGACAGCAACAGTTATGACATAGCTTCATATGACCAAAAAAGATATGATAATAGTTATCACAAAAGCTCTTACGGTGACTATAGCGACTACAAAACTGAAGATAAAAAATATGAGTGTAGAACAGGTCCATTCGAAGGCTTTTTTGTAAGTTCAGTTGAGTTCTGTAAACATATTAAATTCGACGATAGAAAAGATAGAGATGTTAAAGTAGGTCCACAAGGTCCACCAGGTCCACAAGGTCCACAAGGTCCACCAGGTCCACAAGGTCCACAAGGTCCACCAGGAGCTAATGGAACACAAGGTCCACCAGGAGCTAATGGAACAGACTTTGATCCATGTGTTGCATGTTTACTCGATGCTTTAGTTAAATTAGACAGCGGAGCAATCCTTGTAAATGTAACAGCTGAAATCGATCTTGGTGCCGAAGACGTAAACATTACTCTACCATTAGTAATAGACGTTGATGTCGCCCTTTTGCTTCAACAACAACTTGCCGAGACTTTAGGATTAGATGCAAATGCAACCATATTCGAGATATGTGCTGCTATCAATGCAACAGCGCTTGACATAGAAGCTGTAATAGCCAATCTTGAAATTGCTTTAACTCCAATCGTTGAAGACCAGATAGCAAAAATAGTCTTAACAATAGTAGCAGCAATCAATGACTTAGTAGGTGGAACTATCATAGACTGGACCGCTGAAGAAGTTATTGAAGCCGTTGATATCCAAGCAATAGTTGACCAAATAACTGCAAACGTAGAAGTGTCATTAGGGATACTTCAAGTATGTCTAGCTCAAGAATCATTACCACCAGTAGAACCTCCAGTTGGTTGTGTAAGATGCTTTGAATCAGAGAGTGTTGGCGGACAATTACCCCCACCACGTGTTATTGAGTTAGACGCTTATTTAGCGAATCCGGCTAATACCGTACCTATCGGTAATGATCCAGATGTAGACAACAGGGACGAATTATGTGAAGCAATTGATCAAGCTGATGGTGGACCTAATCAAGTAACAGAACAAGATATAAGAGATCTCTTAGATGATGCGTTAGAAAACCCACCTCCAGGCCAAGTCCAACAAGTAATTGATTGTTTACTTGACGCTGGTGTGATCACTGAAACACCTTAAGATCCATAAAGCAACCTTATCCCCTTTTTTTATTTTCTAAATATTAAATTTTTAGATTCATTACAAATAAAAAAGTACTGTATTTGGTATACTATTAATTCATATCCAATTTTGATTTATTAGCAACCGATTATAAATAGAATAATAATACTATTCTACCTATTCTAATATATTAACTCCTTTTATAATAAGAATTATTTATTAAAAATGATCAAGTTAATTTTTATTAAAATTTCTGTCTAAAACGTTAGCAAAAGATATTCTAAAATTTTAAAGATATCATTAATAATCAAATCGATTATGCATAACTAAACCAAATGGGAGATCCTTGTGGTTTTTACTAGACCATAATAGTAGTACGAGAACAACTAGGATTGCCCGATTTCACTTTAAACTGTAATGTTTCATTGGTAAAGTATATGCAATTTTAGACCAAACCTTTCTAAAACCAAACTAAAGGATCTGTAATAGTGAAGTCGGAAATAGATTCAGAATTATGATTTTTATACCTTTAAATGAGAATGATATCTTGTGGTATCTTTAGTTTATAGAAAATATTTCAATTATCGTTACTTATTCATTTAAAATATAAGTAATGTAATACATATTTCATTATGTAAGAAAATATGTATTCGAATATACCTACCGTCTCAAAAGCTATTAAAGATATTCTTTTTTCTAATAGCATTTATCTCAATTCTTTAAAATTGGGCATTGCAAATTATACTGCTTTAGCTATAAAAATAAAACCAGAAGTAGATAGAATTTTAGGTTCTGAAATAAATATCAACACAATAGTTGTATCTATAAAGAGAATTGCTGATGTTTTACAACAAAATCAAGATCTTGAGAGTATCACTCAAGAAGAGAAAGAGAATTTGGCAGGTGCTAGAATATCACTAACTGGAAGCATACTTGACGTAGAATTTGATAAAGAGATGGAGAATATAGAAAAAGTCTTGGATCTATTTGATAGACAATCAGATATTAGATTTAACATATTTCAATCAAAAAATCATATGAATTTATTTATAGAGAATATTAGTGAAATAAAAAAGATCTTTAATAGTACTGATTCCTCCCCTACTATTACCCCCAGCAAAATAAAGGAAGGTGTCTCAATGATTACCATTTCTCTTCCTTGGGAAGAAACAGAGTTGAGGAAAACATATCAGTTATTGTCAATAATATCAAATATTCTATATGATAATCAGATTTCATTGCATAATGCATTTTTTACTCCAAACGAGATAGTTTTAATAATAAATGACAGAGATGCTGCAAAAGTATATGAATTGCTCAGAGTAAAATTCTATAGATAAATAATTCGTTTAATAATAAGAAAAGAAGTATCATCTCAGAGCTTTATATTACATTTTGAATAAAGAAATAATTTTTTTAAAAGTTGACTTTTGTTAGCATATAAAATATTTTTTTGCAGGAAATAATAATTTTATCCCTTTTTCAAACTTTAAAAATGGTCAGATCGTATTTCGGCAGATAATTCATTTAATTAATAATTATTTATAAATTTTCTTGTTTATTTGTAATTTTTACAATAATCTAATATAGGAATTCTATGTTAAAATAGGAGAATCATGAACAGAATTGGTTATACCGAATCAAATCCTATTTCCGATCATGTATTATTAGGAAGTATTTATTTTTGGTTTGAATTGGTTAATTTTATCCTTATTTCTTAATAGGCTAGGTAGCTACTGCTATACTCACGTCTTATATTATTTAATATTGAACTCTTACCTTTACTGCAACAGATATAAAAAATTGCTTTCTGCTGTTGTGATGTTAACATATAGAAATATAGTTGCGGTAGTAGACAAACTTTTTTTAATCTGGCAAATATTATTTCCTCTTGTCTATATTTTTGTGGCAGGATATGCATACTCTTCATTAATCAATGAAGATGAGATAGTAATAGGAGGAAAAATTATCCCGTACAACATATTTCTAGCCTTAGGAATGATTGGCTTTAACGTGATGAATAGCAGTACTGTAGCCGGAAGTATTATTTGGAATGATAAACGTAATGGAATGCTACATCAGATTTTGGTAATGCCTTTTTCCAAATTTCAGTATATTGCTAGTACTCTTTTGACAATAATAATTATGGGTTTGGCAAGTGCTACAATTATTCTCATTGCTGGCCTTCCTATAATTGCTGGAAATGTCACTTTTGATATAATCAGTACACTCTATCTAACTTTTGCTTTGATAATGGGTTCGATTTTCTTTGGTTCTATTGCAATCATCATTTCAACACGACTAAAGAGCAATGAAGGTTTCACCGTAATCATAAATACTGTATTTTTATTTTTTGCTTTTGCAAGTTCTACTTTTTATCCTCCTTATGGCCTACCTGAACCAATGCAATACGCTTTTTATCTTAATCCCTTAACCTATATCGCGGACATTATAAGGGAGGGGATGTTTTCTGCAGTTGATACATTTACAAATATTAAAGTTTTAGTATTAGGAGTAATATCAGGAATTGCCTTTTTGATAGCTACCTTATCTATGTATAAAATGAGAATTTAAAGAAATAGTAGGATCCTACTTGTTGTGATTTTTTAATGCTTTTAAAAAAACATCTTCGATAGACGGATCATTTAAGGCTATATTTTCTATTTGGATATTATTTTGAAAGAGAAAGTTTACAGTAGACAATAAGACATTCTGAGGATTATTGGAAGTAATAGAAAATGTATTTTCTGTATTTTCGATATTTTCTATATCAATTGAATTTGCCGATAACTTTTGAAAGAAATCATGTATTTGTTTTGATATAGGATTTTGTAATATAATATCTATCTTTTTTGTTGTCCCATATTTTTGTTTTAAAAGCTGAGGAGTATCAAATTCAATTATTTTACCTTTATTAATTATACAA
>DASUUM010000132.1:0-3701 GCA_036374075.1 Nitrososphaeraceae archaeon | reverse complement strand
TCAGTTAATTCCATAATTGCTTTAACAGAATCTTCTTTTTTTGAATTTATTATCTCATCTGCACCATTTTCTTTTGCTGCTTTAAGCTTGTTATCATCTAAATCCATTGCAATTACTCTTGCACCTGTTATTGCCTTTGTTAATTGTATACCCATCAATCCTAAACCACCTACTCCAACAATAACAACAGTATCATTAGGTGTCAGACTGCTATTCTTTACAGCTCCATATGCAGTCAATGCTGAACATGATAAAGGAGCACTTGAATCAGTATCCTCACTCATCTCCTCTTCTAATTTTATCAAATATTTGTAACTAGGTACTAAAACATAATCAGCATATCCACCATCTTTATAAATTCCCAAGGATCGTGGTTTATCACAAAGATTTTCTTCTCCTACTTTACAAGCAGGACATAGTCCCTCGCCAATCCAAGGAAATACAATTACTTTTTCATTCTTTGTAAATCCTTCTGCCTGTTCTCCAAGAGTATCTATAACACCTGCAATTTCATGTCCTGGTGTTAAAGGATATTGTACACCTCTATCGGTAGTTTTTAAAAATTGTCCACCTGGACCTTCGTATCCACCTTGCCATAAATGAATATCACTATGACAAACACCAGCAGATTGAACTCTGATTAGAACTTCCGAACCTCTTGGTCTAGGAGTTTCACCTTCTTCTATTTTAAGAGGTTTATTAAATTCAATAATTTTAGCTGATCTCATTTCAAATTACCATAACAATAATATATTTTATATACAAATACTCTTCTAGAAATTCTCAATAACATTTTAAATTTAAAACATTCTCTCGATATATTATCTATGTACTATTTTTTTGTATATGTAAATGTTGAAATCCAATTTTTAGTGAATTTCGTGCATAAATCTTGATTGGCCACAAAAATTTTGCTATAGTTATAAAGATTGTCTTTTATTGCTTCCAGTGTAGTACTAGTTAAATTGTTACTAATTTCATTTATTTTTGTCATGGTTTCTGTAGCATCATTTAACTGGATAACCAATTGATTCAAGTATCTTTTTAATATGTCGGATGAGGTATCATAATAATCATCATCGGTTTTGCCTGAAAAAAGCCATTTTTCTTGGAGTCTTTTATTTGCTTTGACATTATTTTCTATAATTTCAAAACATTCTTTCTGAACATCAGAAATTGACTGAACATAGTTTAAACACATTGTATTAAATTTATCATTTAATAATTTCATGTTACTAGATATGTCTTCATTTCTATTTTCAATGTTTTCTTCCTTCATCTCTTTATTTTTTAGACTTTTAGAATAATCAGATTCTTTTTCTGACATACCACAAATTTTACATACTAGAATATAAAAAAGAGGTTGAAACCTTAAAGAATCAATAGAATGATTAAACTTTATTTATATGATTTCTTTATATGGATATAGAGTAGATTTTTGTTAATCAATTGACTTGCTAAATTGGTTGATATATTTTGCTTAATTCATATTTTCTTTTCTATGACCATTCCAATGATATTTATAATTTAATTAAAAAAAGAAGAAAAGTCTGATCCTGATGATAGACTATATAGAACTTATTTCAAAGAGAGGATGAATTTATTAAGATAAAAATATCAATTTTTCTTTTCGTTTCTTCTTTTTTCCTACTTTCTTATCGATGTATTCGATAAACAATTAGGAGCATCTTCAATTATCTCATCAATTTTTTTCTTTAATACACCTTTGGGAACATATCCAATGATTTCGCCAATTTCTTTATTCTCGCAAAAAAACTTTATTACAGGTATTCCTTGTATCCCATATTTAGATGCTATATCAGGATGTTCATCAACATTTACCTTTATAAAGTTGATGTCTTTATAGTCATTTGCTATAGATTCAAAAACTGGTTTCAATCTAGTACAGTATGGACACCAAGGTGCCCAAAAATCTATTGCCAAAAGATTTTTCTTTGATATTAAATTATCCCAGTCAGTATTTGGAGCTAAATCCGTTGCCATATTTTGAGATAGAACCTTGGCTTTAAAAAAATTATCTTTAAAGTTTCAATATATACTTTAAGTATTAAATAAATTCAAGAAATTTTAGAACGTAAGATCATCTCAAAACTCTATCCATACTAAAAGAAGATTAAAATCATTATATAACTCTAATATATTATACAAACATTGTCAGATAATATACTATCATCCTAATCTACTGATATAAATGGATTGTAGAAAAGGCATTTTTGTGCATCAAGAGGATATTTGGTGAATATATCACTGCTATCAAATTTGAGAACATCTTAAAAAAGACAAGCCAAGTCTCTGTATGATTAGTTTAGATGAATCTTCTTTATATAATTATCAATCATATTAGAATGAGTTGAGTTGAGTTGTTTAAACTGAACCGTCTATGTAACAAAGCAGGATGGCAAATTGTTTCACCAAACCATCATACATTAATAAACTAGCTATATTTGTTATTAAAATATGAATCTGTTAAGTTAAGGAAAATTTATGAAATAAATTGAAAAATTCGTTGAAATTGAGCATTGAACATAATATAAAAATAGAACATAATTATTTCTTTCTTAAGTTAACAGGGCCTAAAATATAATAATAAAATAATTATGATCCAACTTCAGTTAATTAGTATGTTGTAATTCATCATCAACAAATTGTATGAATTCTTTTGTATGTACATCTTTAGTCTGACTCCACACCGTTTTAAATTTCGGTATAGTCATAATAATTTGTACAAAGTTTTTCCAACGATACCAAAGTTCATCATCTATCATATCCGTATTGTATAATCGAAATAGAAATTCTATAATATCTAAAAAAGCTATTATAGTATAATATTCCTTTGGCTCGCTGACCAGAGAAAAACGTTTTGCAAACACAGGACTTTCTTTAGCAATATTTGAAAATGTTTCTGTCATTTCTAATTGTAATCTTGCCTCAAATATACGAGTATAAATCTGATGTTCACTCTGTATTTTTAGATTCCTTTTAAGTGTAGAAAGGTTTATCAAAGCAATTATAAATAATCCAGTAACAATAATTGTAGAAAGAACGGGAATAAATGATAATAAAAATAAAGATTCAGCCATCTAATATCACGTATTTAGATCCTTTATGATCATTTTAGTTGGATTATCGAAAGAAAGAAAGAAAATAATATCTCCCATCTCTCTTATTACAACCTCAAAATTAAAATATTCAAAATTTGCAAGTGCCTCATTTATCTAAAATGAACTTGGAACTTTTGAAAAAAGTCATTATATATGTCAATCCTCCTGAAATTATACCGATACTTAGTAAACCAGCAAATCCTGTTATTGGTACAATAAATTGTTCCATTATATCTACAGTATTCGAATTTATTGTGGAAGAAAGTTCTGAAGTAGTTCCATTCAAAACTATATCTAATATACCTGAACCCGATAATCCTGCAAAAATCATAACTATTGTAGCACCTGCTCCTCCTACGTTCATACCTACTAAATGGATGCCTGCAAGAATTGATTTTAAACCTATAATTTTCTTACCCATATGGACTTCGAGATGGAGATAAAATACTGCAGTTACTGCTATCGCTACAATCAATATAAGATAAAATATGTATCCTAGAAAGAACCATTTTGATGGACCATCAAAAGTCAAAGAAAGAAACTGAATAATATTAATATTAGAAATTGTTAATTGAAAAC
>DASUUM010000131.1:0-6079 GCA_036374075.1 Nitrososphaeraceae archaeon | reverse complement strand
TATTCAGAATCATGAAAGGAATTGTTATTACAAGTAGTAGATATTTAGAGAAAATATAGTTGAATTAAATTTCTTCAATTCATATAGAATTTGCATTCAATAAATAGTGTCTCTTGCAATGAAAGGATATTATAAAATTATTTGTCTTTACTTTTCTTCTCCTCCTTCTCTTTATCTTCTTTTTTCTTTATCCCTTATCTTGTCATAGAAAATACAAACAAAAGAAAAAGAAAAAATGTTGTTGTTTTAACTGATCCAAACAAAAAAAATACAGTATTATTGTTGGTCATAAATAACAAGACATTATCTTATAAGTAATAATATTTTGAGATATTTTTTTTAATAACAAATATTTTTGTACTATGTAATTATATTTTTTAGGGAAACATTCTCCAAATTTTTAACTATTAACATTAATTTCGGAATCGTTTGACAATAAAATGGTAATACTGTTATAATTTTTATAATTGTTTAGAAAGGAAAAAAGGGGAATTAAACCAATCAAATAACAAAAGGCAATCAATTACAAAAGTTGCGACATTCTCTTATAATTAATAATCAACTATTTATTTATAAGAATGATCGATAATAGATAAAAATAATTATCATCATCAATGTCGTCAATAAATATATATAAAAAATTATAATTTCATTATTATATTATTACTAACGTCATTTTTATGATATAATAAATTAAAATATTTTTCTCTTTATATACTCCCCAATTTTTTCACATATTTTTTATATGCATCTAAATACGATCTTTTGTCACCTATATCAATGAAACCTGAATCTACTGTAAAAGCCTTAACAATTTTCTTTTGAGAAATTATATCCTTTACTATTTTGTCCATTCCAATAGTACTGGATTGAGGAATCATATCTAGAAATTCTTTTTCCATTATATAGCAACCAATATTTATTAATCCTTCAACTTCTGGTTTTTCTCTCCATGATGTAACAATATTAGCCTGTTCGTCTGTATCTATGAAACCATATTTCAGTTTTGTTTTATATTTCATTAAAGCCATAGAAAGAAAAGCCTTTGATTCTTCATGTTCTTGAACCATTTTTGCTAGATCAAAATCATAGATGGAATCACCATATAGACAAAGAAATCTATCCTTTAACATTTTTTCTGCAGTTTTCAATTGACCCGCAGTAGCTAAAGGTCTTTCAGAACGTGCATATGATATTTTTATACCAAATCTTCCTCCATCTTCAAAATAGTCTTCAATTATTCGATGCAAATAACTTACACAAATAATTACTTCATCAATATTTTTTAACTGCTTGACCCATTCTACTAAATATTCAAGCAATGGTTTATTTCCTAATGGTAACATTGGTTTGGGAATAAAGAAAGTATAAGGTTGTAGTCTTGTTCCTAATCCACCAGCAAGAATAACTGCCTGCATCTTAAAAATTTAATTTAATTTAATTTTGAAGTATAATATACTTTTAGATTACTAATTATCTAATCAGTATTTTTCTATTATTCGTATTATATATTTCATGACCTCTTTAGGATTTTGCCCAAATACTATTATAATAGGCTCTTTTCCAAAATCTCCTTTATGATAAATTACATTTGCATTAGGTTCTTTTCTTAATGCTTCCTTAATTCCCCAAGGAATTGTATATCCTTCTTTTTCTTTGAATTCAGAGGGTTCAAATTGCCGTTCATATTCTGAGATTTTCAAAAAAGATTGAAACAATTCAATTATCTTTTTATCATATTTTAAATTGAATCCAGCTCTTATTGTAGGATTAATGGTCATATATGAAATTACTGCTGATGCAATATGTTTTGATGCTCCAAATTCTATAGATGAGCTTGCTTTCACTTTTTTTTCATCTAATTTTACTATTCTACCTTTAACCCCCGCAACTTCCATTATATTAGTGGCATTTGGTATTGCATATGCAAAATTAGATTGTGTTTCTGGAATTAACCTGCCCATTCCTTTAATCTCTTCCAATTCTTTGATGGCCTTTGCTAATTCTTCGATTACCTGAAACTTAAATGATGATAATGAAGTTGTTATGCTAGTATCTACAACCGGGTTTCCTTTTCCTATATGTAAGAGATTTTGTAAAGCCTTGTTAACAAATTCATTAGCCAGATAACATGCTCTAGGTATTTCGTGTCCTTGTGAAATGAATGCAGACAATGCTGCAGAAAAATTGCAACCAGAGCCATGATTTTTGGGAATAGTTAGTAGAGGATTAGAATATTCTGTTATGTCCAAATTATCCTCAATTAAAGTGTCAATAGATTCTTTCGAACCATTGTGTTCTTTTTCTCTTTCTCCTCCTGCTCCCTTTATAATAACATTTTTAGCACCAAGATCTTTTATCTTTAATAAAGCTTTTTTTATGTCTTCTTTTGTATTAATTTTTATTTCTGAAAGTTTTATTGCCTCATTGATATTTGGCGTGGTTATAGTAGCTATAGTCAATAGCTTTTTTTTGAATACTTGCATTGCCTCAGGCCTTATAAGATTTTGTCCAGATGTTGAAGTAAAAATTGGATCTATAATTATAGGGATATTCTCATTTTTCAAAATATCATATATTTTGCTAATTATTGACTCATCATAAACCATTCCAATCTTTATTGAATCAATCTTTATATCTTCTAAAATTAATTTTATCTGTTTTATTACTATTTTAGAAGGAATAGGAAAAACCTCTATTATTTTCCTAGTATTTTGGACAGTTATTGTAGTAATAGCAGAACATCCATACACTCCTAATGATGAAAAGGTTTTGATATCTGCTTGAATCCCTGCCCCTCCACTAGGGTCGCTTCCAGCAATACTTAACGCAGAATTAATTTTCATCTTTTTCTTTAATGTAAAAAATATACACAGATTCTATTATTAATAATTAATTAATGAATTATTAATAAATTAATCAAATGATGCATTAATGTTAATTCTGTAAAAAGATCTTTTTTTCACTTGCCTGCTTTGTTTTCTATTTTTTGTTTTAATTTATATTATATCTATTTCTTTTGTTAAACACCCAAAATTTGTTTTAACAATGCTCTATAGTCTACTTTTTCTTTTTTACTTCCTGGTGAAGGAAGTTCAAAAATCAAAGGAATAGGTTTTATAGATCGTATCTTTGCCAGCTCTATTCGAATATCTTTGCCAATATCGTCACTTAATAAAACTAAACCAGCTTCATTTTTAGAAATAATTTGATTTATTTTTGAAAGAGCTTCTTTAGGACTTTGAACATCAATTCCTTCTATACCAGCCATCTGAAAACTTGAGACAAATATACGATTTCCTAATGCTAAAACTTTCAATTTTACTAATGTGAATAATTTCCATCCTATTAAATATTTTTTTTATTTTAAGGTACATTTTAACTTTCTAAAAGATAATTCTATTCTAGTAATAATATGTCTAGATAGTTAGTAAATTTTTAACATAATAAAAAAAGAGACCAATCCCAAAGATGCTAATAAAATAAGCGTTGCTTTCCATAATCCCGTATTCGCTTTTTCACTAATGTCCCACATACCTCCTCCTTCACTTCTTGCTCTAAAGTTTTTCTCATCATATTGTTTGAGATTTTCATAACTATAGAAATTAGCAAAATCTGCAGAAGGAGTCCATTGAAATCCTTGTTGTCTTTTTTGTTGAAATATTTCATTTGCAAGATTATTATCATCATATCTTTTTCTTGCTTTCACATCAGATAAGACTTCATAAGCTTGAACAATTTGCATAAATTTTAGGTTTGATTCTTCAGAATTTTTATTTTTGTCAGGATGATATTTTAGGGCAAGCTCACGAAAAGCTTTTCTTATTTGTATTTGATTAGAATCTTTTGGTATTCCTAATATCTTATAATAATCCAACAATTAATACTTTATTCTTCAAGGTAAAATAATAATTTTTTTATGATTTTTATGTATTTATAAAGAGATCTTTTATATTGGTCACTATAAGAATTAAATCATAATCTATTTATCTTCGTAATGGATCTTATATATTATATGGAAAGATTCTTTGGAAGGAAAATAACCAATAAATTTAAACTAGAAGAGAAACAAGCTAAAGAAGAAAGACAAAAAGAAGAAGAAGCTAAAGAGGAAAAAAAACCTTCCGGATCTGAGAATAAAACTAAAGCTAGTAATATTACTGATATTCAAAAATTTGATCTTTATAGTAAAGGAGTTAATCATATGGCTAACGAAAAACTTTCCGATGCCATTAGATGTTTTGAATTATCCTTAAGAATGGATCCTCAATTTGTTAATGCATGGATAAAAAAGGGATATTCGCATTTCCATCTTGGTGAATATACCGTTGCTATTTCTGCTTATGATCATGCCCTTGATTTAGATATCAATAATTTTGAAGCATGGAATCTTAAAGGACTTGCATATTATAGGATGAATAATTTGGTAAAAGCCATAGAATGTTGTGAAAAAGCAATAGATCTCAATCACAATGATGGGATGTCTTGGTATAATCTAGCATGTTATCTAGTTCTTGATGGTAGCGTCGATGATGGAATGGAAGCCCTAAAACGAGCGATTGAAATTGATATTTCTTATGCTAAACGTGCCGTTAGAGATAGAGATTTTGAAAATGCCAAAGCAGAAGAAGGATTTAGAAGAATCATTGAAGTTGTTGTATTGGAAGCAGTAAGACATGGTTATGATTATCCTGGCAAAATAATTTGGATAACCGGTATGGATAAAGTTGAAGTTGATGATGCTTTGCTTCGGTTAACTATGAAAGGTTTGGTAATAAGAAGAGAAAAGAAGAATTTATTCAAGAAAGAGGAATATTTTGAACTTTCTAAAGAAATGTCTTCAAAAGTTGGAACAGTTAAACGTTCTGGTTTGATGGGAAAATCCCGAGAGATTTCTCCTCCTGTTCAACAATTAAAAGATATAAGTATACTATTAGGAAAAAGTAGAGAATCTGTAGAACAGGGAGATGTTGAAACAACTATAAGTTATTTTGATAAATTGATAAATCCTTCTATTCATGGAAGTACCATGATTGAGAAATTCTTTAACGAACACAGGGATTTAAGATTGTATCAAAATAGACTTAAAGACAAAGGGCAAGAATATCTGAATTCTCATAAAACTGATTTCCTGAAATTAATAACGGAGATCGATAGTAAAGTTAGGGGAACTCATTTCTCATCAAATAATATTGTAGATGGATAGGAAGAAGAAAAAGAAGAAAAAATAAAACCACACATATCCCTATTCTTATAAATATTCTCTCTCGGCTACAAGAATACATATTATTTTTGAGATAATCACATCATTAAATGCATAATAAAATGCATTAGTAATATATAATCAATTGATGGTGATATAACAATATATGCCGAAAATTTTTTCTGATGTCAGCGAGAAAGAAATTAGTCGCTCAATTGCTGCAATGTTTATGGAAACCATGAATGAATATACCGACTCTGATGTTATTATTATTGGTGCTGGACCTGCTGGTTTATCTGCAGGCAGAGAATTAGCTAAATCAGGGATTAAAACATTAATTATTGAACAAAACAACTACATTGGTGGTGGTTATTGGGTTGGTGGTTATATGATGAATCCTGTAACTGTAAGAGCACCAGCCCAAAAAATTTGGGATGAGTTAGGAGTTCCATATAGAGTCATAAGAGACGGACTATATGCCACTTGGGGTCCTCATGCTTGTTCTAAATTAATAGCTGCAGCATGTGATGCAGGAGTTAGATTTTTACAACTAACAAAATTTGATGATCTAGTTATTAAAAATAAGCGTGTTGGAGGCGTTGTAGTAAATTGGATGCCAGTTTCTGCACTCCCAAGAAATATCACCTGTGTCGATCCAATTGCATTTGAAAGTAAAATAGTTATAGATGCATCTGGACATGATTCTGTTGCAGTAAAAAGATTAATGGAAAGAGGTTATGTAAAGTGGAAGGGAATGGATCCAATGAATGTAGAAGGAGGTGAAGATGAAGTAGTTAATTATACTGGAGAAGTATTTCCAGGACTAATTGCAACAGGAATGTCAGTCACTGAGACTCATGGCCTTCCAAGAATGGG